>JAUQYZ010000200.1 GCA_030587475.1 Candidatus Sigynarchaeum calidifontis | reverse complement strand
CTTCACGCGGCTCAAGATCGGCACGTGGAAAATCATCATCGGGGACACGGGGGCGTATTCGGTGGCGTCCTTGGACTTGTGCATCTTCTTCGGAATGCATCCGATTATCCGCGCGAAGAAAGGTCTTGTCAACCACCCGGTAGAGGAAGTCAAGAAAGGATACTGGTTCAACACGGCGTACTATCCACCAGGATGGACGAAGGATGACGTGATGGCCATGTACACTAAGCGACCCGTCATTGAGGCGGGACAGTCATGGAATGACACGATATACAACGCTTCACGCATGAATACGCGGGGATGGGCAAATGCGATGCGGCAACAAACAATGCTCAACATTTTAGCCTTGACACGAGCCATCACGGCGCACAAGCTTGGCCGGAATGATTTGATCCCTGTCGTGACGGCGTTCTTGATGGCACGGGAGTACGTGATGTCCAACACATGGCCATCCCTCGCGCAAAAAGCCGGGTACGACATAATGCTCAAACCACCACGCTATAACTTGCCACGCAGAAAGGGCAGGATACGGGGATAACCAGGTAATCAACGACGCCGAGACGATTATGTCGGGGAAAAAGGTGAAATGGAGAGAATCTAAAATACCCTCAATTAATGCGTTCTCCGAACTATCCATAGCCCAATGGTGAGTGACGTATGAAAACAAAGGAAATGAGGCAGCTCGTCGATGAATACGAAAAACTGTACACGTGTGCAGTTTCTGATGCGATGGACGAGCTAGGTATCCCGGCCGGGTTCATCGACCCTGGCGTGCGCCCTATTTGGCCCGGAGCACGAATGGTAGGCTTTGCTGCAATCATGAAGATGGTCGTGTCGGACGCGCCGCTCGAGCGGGATATCGTCGCACGCATGGCAAAGTTCATCACCACGGTTCCGAAATTCCCCGTCGTTTGCGTCGACATGAGCGGCCAGATGATCGCCGCGGGTCTGGGCCAGAGCACGAGTCGCATGCTCCAGAGTTTCGGGTTCCAAGGCGGGCTCGTTGATGGGCCGGTCCGGGATATCGCGCAAGTGACAGCCTTGAAATTTCCCATGTTCGCCCGTGGCATTATCTGTTCGTCGATCCGCGGAAGGATGGTCATTGATTTCGACAGCATCAATAAACCAATGCAATGCGGGAATCGAATGATCAATCCAGGCGACCTGGTTTTCGGGGACATCAACGGCGTCGTCATCGTGCCTGGCGACCGCGTGGAGGACGTTTTAAAGAAGGCAAAGGAAACGATTGCCACGGACACGTGGTGGTTCGAGCAGCTGGAAATGGGCAGGAACCCGGCGGAGATCGAGCAAGAAAGGCCGCTCCCGTGAACATCACGACGTATCGGTGAACAATTTGCGAGTATTGATAACTGGAAGCGCCGGTTTCTTGGGAAAGCACCTCGTCCAGAAAACGATTGAAAAAGGGTTTGAAGTCATGGGGATCGATATCAAGCCCTCTGGCATCGTGCAACAAAAATACCAGGAAAAGATATGTGACATCACGGATGACCAAGATATCAAACACATCGTGTTATCGTCAAGACCCGACGTGGTAGTTCATTCGGCCGCTGCCCTGGCCCAGTTCGTCAAGGATAAAAAGCGATTGCACGAGATAAACCTCGACGGTACGAGGCATATCCTATCCGCAGCCCATGAAGCGAAAGTCCAGAAACTCGTCTTCTTGTCGTCCGTGGAGGTCTATGGCATCGACGTGAAGGTTCCTTGCCCGGAAACGGCGCCCCTCAATCCCGTTTGCCAATATGGAGAGGACAAGGTTGCTTGCGAGGCGTTATGCAAGGAATACATGCAAAAGGGCATGAACATCACGATCTTTCGCCCCCCGACCATCGCCGGGCCAGGCCAGAACGAGCCCACGCTGCTTGGGCAAGTCATCAGCGCCTACAAGGGAAAATCGACGATGCTCCCTGGTGGCGGGAAAACGAGGCTACAGATGGTCAACGTCACCGACGTGTGCACCGCGATCCTCTTGGCCATCGATAACCCGAAGTCCAACGGCATGATAATGAACCTGGGAAGCGATGACGTGCCCACGATGCGGGAGACCATCGTCGCCTTGTACGAGCACGCGGGGAAGCCCGTGAAGATCACAGACATACCCCAGGGCATCGCGCGCCTCCTTGTGAAGTTGTTACACAAGTTGCACCTCTCCCCCGTGGAACCGCAGCACCTGGAAATCGCGTTGCGGGATTACATGTTCGACACGACCCTCATGAAAGAGATCCTCGGCTGGAAACCCACGAAAACCGATATCCAATCCACGACAGACACGTACGATTGGTACGTCAATACCCTGGGACAAAAAGGTGAAGGTAAACGCTAAAGCAAGAACGAGCAGGCGACATCACGATCATATCCATGGGCCGCGGTTTCGGGAGGAAATTCATCTTTCCCGTTTATTGCTATCTAGTCGACGATTTACTGGTCGATTCTGGGGCGCAAGTCGCCCAGAAGGAGTTCAAGAAGGTTTTGGAAGGTATCCAGGTCTCGATCGTGGTCAACACGCACGGTCACGAGGATCATATCGGGAACAATCGCTTGCTATCGCAAATGAAGAATGCCCGGGTTTATTCACATCCGAAAGCCTTCCCGGTTCTTGAAAACCCGAGATCTCTCGACTTGAAGTTCTACCAAAAATTCGCGTGGGGGATCCCCGAGCCATCGACAGCAACCCCGCTCGCCGATGAGATCCGCAGCAATGCCCGCGCGTTCAAGGTGATAGAAACGCCGGGGCACTCCCCGGATCACGTGTGCTTGTACGAGGAATCCCATGGATGGCTTTTCTCCGGGGATCTGCAAATCGGCGAGAAGACGCTTGTGTACCAGCCGCGCGACGACTTCCACTTGATACTCGAGTCGCTCAAGAAGCTGAAGCCCCTGAAGATCCAGCAAATCTACTGCGCGCACCACGACTTGATCCCGAACGGCCAGGAACGGTTGAACGAGAAAATAGAGTTCATGGCCGACGTCCAGCAAAAGGTAGAATCGCTCAAATCGCAGAATGTTCCGTTGAAGGAGATCGCTGCCAGGGTCTTGGGCAAGAAGGATCCACTCGCAGGGGTTACCGGGGGACACATGTCAAAGGTGAATGCCGTCAAGAGCATCCTACACTTGAACTGATCGAATGATGCAAACCGGGAAGAAATCATGGCGAAGGAGATAGCCATCCCGTGGGGAGCATGGACCGGCGGGAAGGAGGCCACGGATCTGGAGTTTCCGGACAGCTGGGACGTGCAGGTCTTCCGGATGCGAGATGCGCCGGATATCACGGACAAGGCCACGATCCAGCGCGCGATCCGGAATCCCATCGGATCGCCCCCGATCAAGTCGATAGCAGCGGGGAAACCAAACGCCGTCATCGCCGTGGAGGACATCTCGCGCCCGATACAATGCAAGGACATATGCGAGACAATCATCGGCGAGCTGAACGAGGCGGGGATCCCGGATGGGAGGATCACGCTCATCGGCGCGCTGGGGGCGCATCGGCCGATGATCCGCGCAGACTACATCAAGAAGGTGGGCGAGAACGTCGTCGACAGGATCAACGTCGAGAACCACCACCCTTACGAGAACCTCGTCAACATCGGCACGTCCAAGAAGGGCACGCCCATTTTCATCAACAAGACGTACCACGATGCGGCGGTGAAGATCGCCGTGGGCACGGTCGCCCCGCATCCCCTTGCAGGGTTCGGTGGCGGCGCGAAGGTCATACTCCCGGGCATTTGTGGCATCGACACGCTCGAAGCAAACCACAAGGCAGGATTGCGGGGCATCGGCATTGGCCTTGGCTTCATCACGGATCTCCGGAAAGATATAGAGGACGTTTGCAGCAAGGCCGGGCTCGATTTCAGCGTGAACGTCGTGACGACATCCCGGCGGGGCATCGCGGGCGTCCACGCCGGGCATTTCATCGACGCGCATCGCAAGGCCGTCGAACAGGCATTGCAGGTATATCACACGGACATCCCAAAATTGCCACCCAAGGATCGCTTCTCGGCCGGCTTTTTCAACATGTACCCCGAGGACACGGAGCTGTCCCAAGCATCGGGGAAAGGAACGAACGCTTTCATCGGCGCGCAGTCCTTGTTCCAGCGCAAAGCGGCCGTGATAATCATGACGGCGGCACCCGAGGGCAGGGGATTTCACTCGCTGCAAGGAGAGACTGGCGGGAGGTTATACCAGAATTTCGGGGATAACATCTTGTACAAGGCCGTGATGGAATCCCATCCCTTGTATATTTACTCGCAGAATGTCTCCAAGGCGGACGTGCATCATTTTTTCCCGGAAAGGACGACCCTCCACAAGGAGTTCAACCGGCTCGTGGAAGGCGTGGAGAATATCGTCGGCCCGTCGCCCAAAGTTGCCTTGTTTCCAGCTAGTATCCAGCTTTTCTAATGTGGAATTCACATCATGTAACAACCAATGGTGATTGCCATGACAGAAAAACCAAGAGACTTGAAGGAAAGGAGTCGAAAGATTTTCGAGCCAATCCGGAACACGCCGTTCTACTTGGTATTGCCGGGAATCATACACGGCGCCGGATTGGATCAAAAGGAGTTTGAACGGAAGCCTCTCGTTGGCATAGCCAACACGTGGAATGAATTGAACCCGGGACACCGGCACCTCCGCGAGCTCGCGAACGCCGTCAAGTGGGGCGTGATTGAACAAGGTGGTATCCCGCTAGAATTCAATACTGTTGCCCCGTGCGATGGATATGCGAACGGGAACGAGGGCATGCGTTATATCCTCCCCCAGCGGGACATCATCGCCGATTCCATCGAGACCATGGTCCAGGCTCACCAACTGGACGCGCTCGTGACGCTCTCGACTTGTGACAAGATCAACCCGGGCATCTTGATGGCCATCGTCCGGCTCGACATCCCGTCGATTTGCGTCCCAGGCGGGCCGGGCCTATACGACATCCATTGGAAAGTCAGCCCCGCCGAATACAAGGGCGTGCAATACTGGAACTACCGCTCCACGGAACACGTCCTGGCATGCAGGTCTTGCGCGACCGAAGGGGCATGCGAGGAAATGGGAACGGCGAACACGACGCAATGCATCATGGAAGCTTTCGGGATGACGCTGCCCAACGCCGCGACCATCCCCGCGGTGTGCACCGAGAAGTACATCATCGCCAAGCAATCGGGCCGCCAGGTCATGGAATTGCTGCGCCAGAACATCACGCCATCGCAGATAATGACGAGGAAATCGCTCGAAAACGCGATCGCCGTCGATCTTGCCATCGGCGGTTCGACCAACGCCGCGCTCCATCTGCCCGCCATCGCGCACGAGATGGGCATCGACATGGATATCGACATCTTCAATGAATATAGCAAGAAGATCCCGACCATCGGGAACATAACCCCGTCCGGGGATTACGGCATATCGGATCTGTATCGGGCTGGCGGGGTTCCTGCCGTGATGAGTCGCATCAAGCAGCACTTGAACCTCGATTGCTTGACCGTCTCGGGAAAAACCCTGGAAAAGCTGGTCAAGAGAGCAGAAATCCTGGATGACGATGTCATCCGGACCCTGCAGAATCCCATCTATCCCGAAGGAGGGACGGTCGTCTTGAAGGGAAATCTCGCGCCGGATGGCGCGGTCGTCAAGCAATCAGCCATCAAGAAAAAAGAGATGATGAAATGCGAGGGTGAAGCCATCGTTTTCGATTCCGAGAAGGACGCCCTCGATGCGCTGGCTGCAAACAAGAT
Source organism: Candidatus Sigynarchaeum calidifontis (assembly GCA_030587475.1). Classification (GTDB taxonomy): domain Archaea; phylum Asgardarchaeota; class Lokiarchaeia; order Sigyniarchaeales; family Sigyniarchaeaceae; genus Sigyniarchaeum; species Sigyniarchaeum tengchongense. The sequence goes on along the minus strand of JAUQYZ010000200.1, from coordinate 11,241 downwards.
CCGCAACAAGCAAGTCGTCGTCATACGTTACGAGGGTCCCAAGGGGGGCCCGGGGATGCCGGAGCTTCTCGCCTTCACCGTAACGCTGGACATGAACAAGGACCTCGCCGACGTGGCGATGATCACGGACGGGCGGTTCTCCGGGGCGTCGACGGGGCCATGCATCGGGCACGTCTCTCCAGAGGCTTACGTCGGCGGGCCGATCGCCGTCGTGGAGAATGGTGACCTCATCAAGATCGATATACCGGCCCGGCGCCTCGATATCTCGTTGTCAGGTGATGAAATCAAGGAACGCCTCAGCCGGTGGAAGCGAATCGAGCGCGATATCAAGAGCAAGGCGCTGCTCAAGTACCGCGCGCTGGTAGGCTCTGCATCCAAGGGAGCGGTCTTGAACTGGTGAAGGTTGAGAATCGAGCAAATCAATCATATAATGGTGATCACCGACATCAACAACCACGGGAGGAACGTGGCCGCGAACATGGCACCCGCGCCCGTTGCACCGCTGAAGCCGCGACCCGCGGCGTCCACGAGGCCCGCGACGAACCCGACGACGCCACCGATAAGAGCAAGGCCTGGCCACAGGACGAACGAGATGCCCGCGATGGACAGTCGTCCCGAGAAGACCGGATCGAGCGCGAAAGCGATAGCAACAAGGGCACCCACCAGTAATCCTTGCACTATGGCCACGATCAAGGCCGTGGATGCCTTTTTACACGCGTGTTCTTGCGACGGGAATAATCGTGCGATGTAACTCGATGAAAAGGTGCTTTGAGCGAGGAGCGCGGGCGCGAGGATGGCAATCGATGCGATGTAATCCGGCCACGAGGCGATCTTCTTGAAGATCGTTTCAACGCCCACTAGATCGGACAAGGCGACGATGCCGCCGGGCAACGCAATGCCGATAACCGCGCCAAGCAGCACGGCGAATAACAATCCTTCAGGCTTCCGTGCAATGCCCGCGACGTGCAAGAGGCAGGCAGCGTTGCGCTCGGGCGCGTTGTTATACGGCGCTTTCGCATTCCGGATGCATGCTGAAGCGACGATAATGGCCAATAACGCTGCAAGCGGGATGGCGGCCAGCACGAAACCCCGTATGGCTATCTCCACCATCACGCTGTGGACGACGCCCCGGATATATATCATGGTGGCGATTGATCCGGCGAGGACGGCGACGCCAGCGATGAACATGAAGTTAACGGCTAAATTCCGCCTCGTCGCGCGGGCGTTCGATGCATCAAGGGGCTTGAATACCATGAACTTGTTGGACGACCAGGGCGCGGGCGTGGCAGCGTTACCCGGGCGATGTGATCGATCGTACATGAACGTGGATGCAGCAACGGCGAAAAGCACGAGGGTAACGATGAATTCCCATTCCACTGCACCCCATCCCGCGTTGAAATCGACCTTCAAGAGGTCGCCTACGTCGAGGGGGTCCCGCGCCGCGGCACCGACAGCACCTAGCAGCGCGCGCTCCGTCCACAAAATCGCGTCCCGCGTGAGTTCCGGGGTCAAGTGTGGGTATTGCTGTGCCCCGTGCGGCATGCCGGAATACACGTTGCACTTGATCGCGTCGCCAGTCTCGAATGACCCGTAGGTCGTGTTGTTCGCTGGGCTGGATTGGTTGATCGCCACCTTGAACAAGTCATACACGCTTTCCGACGACACCGACGTGTCCGCGAGCCCGGCGCACAGCAAGAGGTTCTTCGGCAACGGATCGGATGCCGCGCTGCGATTTTCAAGCTGGTGCAGCAACGTGACATTATCGAGGAATTCTTGATCTGCCAACGGGTTCACAAACGAGAAGCGGGTCATGACCGTCTCGACCGATGCGCCGGTGATCGCCGTGAGCAATCCCCCGACCGACGCGGGCGCGGCGATGGCGACGCAAGAATTCACGCCGCTCTTGATTGCCGCGAGGATGACGGTTATTGCGCCTAGCGAGTGGCCAACGAGGCCCACGCTAGACACGTTCGCAAAGGAATTATTTATGCTGCTGCCAATGTAATCGATGATCTTCACGATATCATCGGACTCCTCGTTTCCCAGCGTGCAGATCCCTGTCGAACGGCCGTGCGCCCGGAGGTCGAACGTGGCAACCACGAAGCCACGAGCCACGAAATTGAGAGCCATCTCGAGGTAATTCTCCTTCCGCCCGCCCATGCCATGTTGCAGTATCACGGCGGGCATAGACGACGAGTTGTCCTTGGGTACGAATATGGTACCTGAAAGGGACACGTCTGGCGCTGTATCCAATGTCACGGCAATGATCGTCGCCCTGCGGGATGCAAAACTGTTCTTAAAATCAATGATGCGAGTCGCACCTACCCCGCAAGCGACCGCAGCCGCGCTACCAGCGACGAGTAAAATAAGGCCAGCTACGAGCATCATGGACAATTGCTTCGCAGCATTTCCTCTGCGATTCATAATCCATTGTCGACCAAAGGGATAAAAAACATTTTAAACGCCTTCTCGCTTGTTCCAGACTGATAGGGAGATCTCGTCCCTTGAAAGGCGTGGCTTGCTGGCGGATATCGTGTAAAAATTCATGCATTATCCACGAGATCTCGCTTTTCACGAGAAGAGGTAATTTGGTTTTCGAGAATTCGATTCATGCAATCTTCCCAGATCTTGCGAAAACCATAAAAATATTCGGAAATCTCCAGTTGATCGCCGGCGACGACAATGTAACGGGTGAAGACAGACCGCTGAATTTTCAACGACAATAATTCGAAGACATGTAATTCATATTTTGGATGAACCTTACCCAGGATCGATTTAAACAGCTGCTGGTTAGTGACTTTATCGGAAGACCGGGTGATGAGTGCCACATCGATATCGGACCCGTCACGAAAACTGCCATCGACATAAGAACCATTATGAGTTTAACAAAAGCAAAATAACATTATGAGTTTAACAAAAGCAAAAGCAATTAATACATGCGATCGACATGGAAATCTCGGCGATGATGCCGTTCACGAGCCACATCGCCCCGTTCTTGTTGTAATGCGTGAAATACGCGATGATGCCGATGAGGATGGGAATCAATCATTCGCCCGATTCCCCATACGCGTTGGCCTACAAACATGTGTGATTCTCCAGATCTCGTGCTTACTTGTACCAGGTTCGTCATGATGTGCCGGTAGCATCACCATTCCGCATCATCTTCGTCCTCGTCAACCACGGTTCTATTGCTAGAAGGGATCCCAACAGGCGGGAATCCGACGCACAACGCAGGCAGCTTCCGCACCTCGTCCGGGATGCTCACGAGCGGGTTGTCGTGCACGTAGAGCAGCTTCATTTTCATGCACTTGCCCAGGCTGCGGGGCAACGTCTCCAGGCGGTTGTATGTCACGTCAAGGTGCCGCAACCCTTCCAAACTACCGATGTCCTCGGGCAATGCACGCAACCGGTTGTTGTTGAGGATCAGTGCCCGTAAATTTCTGGACCGGGTTATATCAGCTGGAAGGGCCTCGATCTCGTTGAACGAAACGTTGATCAAGACAAGTTCAAGACACTCGCCCAACCCTCTTGGAAGCTCGGTTAGGTTGTTATTGTTGAGCTCCAGGTTACGCAGGCGCGTGCAACCATCGAAAGAGAAGGGGATGTCGTGCAACTCGTTCTTGTAGATTGATAACGATTCCAAGTGCTGCAAACGTGTTATTTCTGCTGGGATGGAGACCAGCTTTTCCCCGGAGATGGTCAAGTCCTTGAGCGCCCTGCAATTTCCGATGCTGGCTGGCAATTCGCGCACGTGGGTATCGATCAAGTGGATTTCCTCGAGAGATTGCAGTTCACCTAAGGAATCGGGCAGGTGATCGAAGTTTTCACCACTCAGTTCAAGGTAGCGAAGATGAGACAGTTCCCCGATCCACTCGGGGAGGCGTAGACTTCATTCTTGAAGTATGAACAATCAAAGGTGACTATGATGTAGAGCGGGGCATGGCAGGATCAGAAAAAGATGAGAATACTTTATAACTGCAATTTATATTCGCATTCGCCATCGGGGCGAGCGTTGATCGCTCCGGTGCTTTACCCGGCGGCCGGGCCATGGATCCTGCGGTTGCCGCACGGGTATGCACCTGCGCCAAGGTGTCTCGCCCGGATAGGAGCTATAGGTGGAATAAAGAGATTTAGAATGCTTTAATACTTTAAAAACACCCTGGCTTGACGGGCTAAGTGCCAGTAACCGGTGGAAATTGAAGGGTCGCCATGAACGTGGGAAGCAAGTCTTTAACGAGCAAGTAAGTTTTTTTCAAGTGGAGCGGCTGCCGCCATTTCTTGTATCCCCACTTGACCTCGAATCCGATTTGCCGTTCATTGATAATCGCAATGACGTCTACCTCGCTACCATTTTTCCAGTAGTATGTTTTATAGCCACGGGATAAATGCGCCGCGACGACGCTTTCAACTACGGTTTCTTCGAGTACCTTGACACCCGTGTATTCTTGTAAGACCGTATAGATGAACGGATCGATGAAATGTATTTTCTTGTTTTTCTTGCTATTGATGATGCCGTCTTGAGAAAGATAGGGCAAGATGGTGACCACGTGCAACTTCTCGAGAGTTTCGACATAAGACTGTGCCGTGTGGGGCGAATTTACCGACGTGTTCTTGCTGATGCCCAGCCAACTCAGTGGAGAGCATTTCGCCATCAAGATGAACCCGAGAATTTCTTTCATCAACATCTCATTCTTTCCTGCCATCCGCACGTCTCCTTGAATCCAATTTATGTACGCATGTCTAGTGCTTGCCTTGATCTTGCATCCTTCAAGATAATCCCTGATGGGAAGCGGGAATCCACCAGTAATTAAATAATCTTGAAACAACGCATCAATTTTCCCCGTATATATCAAGTTAGGTTGGACGATATCGTTAGCGTCTTTCGTTAAGTCGAGATCCTGGTGCACGACCGCCTTGATATGAAGGTCGACGTACTCGCCAAAGGTTAACGGATTCATGACGATGTCCACCCCGTCACCACGCCGGCCAGGAAACCGTTCCCGTTCCTGGAGCACCTCGATGCTTGACGAGCCCGTGATGATGATCGTGTCGTTCTTGAACTGGAACGCGTCGATGCGTGCCTTGATCGCCCGCCACCACTCCCTCACGGTTGGAATCTCATCGAGAACGATCAACGACCGGGAAATTCCACGTGCCTTTTTACTTTTAATGTATTCATCGAGCACCTCGCCGAGCTCCTTGAAGTCGAGTATTTCATCGCATTGGATGTAGAGGATCGAATGAGGATCTCGTTTCTTTTCAAGTTCATCCTGGATCAAGATCTTCAACGCCGTCGTTTTACCGACCTGGCGCGGCCCGGTAAAAAAAAATAGGCTATACGAGTTTGTGATGTGAATCTTTTCAATGATTTTTGGTAACCAACGAATAGGACTTGACTGCCACGCAATGAACTGCTCGTCTGGCTCCCCTTGCCACCACGGATTGTAATCCTTAAGGTCCATAATAATAACAATGCAAATGCATTTATAAGTTCTTAGCAATCAGAATATTAAAGACTTAAATAAATATTTGCATCGAAGTGAGATTGCTGCACATATACCCCGATGGTACTGCGGAAATCGGGAGGAGAACGGGATTATAGATAGAGTGTTGTTTGAACCGAGCATATACAAGGATCCGCTTTTGATCTTGCGCACATCACCATCTTCATTTGTATGCTGAAAATTGACGCAAGACATCGAGAGGAACGGGATTTTCATAATTTAATTTAGCCTTCTCGCACAATTTTTTGAAGTCCACATCTGTTGTTATGATGGACGCGCCACCTTCTTGTATTGCTATAGAAAGATAGCAATCATATACGTCGTGAATAAAATTCGCGGAATATTGGAACGCTTTTATTAATCCTTCCCGTGATAAACCAAAATACACGGGATTCGAGTAATTACCCAAGAATTCGTGTTTTTTTAATCAAAAACAGCTGCAATACCGCCCTTTGTGATTGGATGCGTTTCAATGAAGCAAATGGCATCACTCCTCGACCGGGCGCCGTTGCAAATCACGAGCGTATGCCGTTTCCTTGATCCACCTTGGCGAGACGATTCGCAAGTCCGGCAGGGAAATTCGTCGGGAAAACCCCGACACATCATATCCTTGTTTAAGGCATATACTTCGATTATTTTAATAAAACATACATTTTTACGATCCTTTGTTATTAATCCAGCACAACGATTTTGATTCAAGGTTTTCAAGCCAAGATGGATTCGAAAGTTATTGAATCAACGAAAATGAGTTCCGAAAACGTTTTTAAATTGTCCTATTGTCATAAAAAGGTAGGATAGTTATCCTTCTAATACTTGTATTGATACGGCTCCATATTTTCAATGTGCGAAAACCATTTATCGAATTACTTGATCTTATGATTGATAGATTATGGAAGAAATAATTTTTATCATCGAAGAATCGCTCGAAGGTGGTTATGAGGCAAAGGCACTTGGCGAGGCAATTTTCACTGAAGCTGAATCCCTTCAAGAATTGAAAGAATCTATTCGGGACGCCGTGAAATGCCACTTCGATGAAAGAGAGATACCACGCATCATTAGATTGCATTTCGTCAAGGAAGAGGTCATTACGACTTGAAATTTCCACGTGATATCTCCGGGGAAAGATTGGCTAAATTATTATCAAAATACGACTTTAAAATCACCCGACAAACAGGAAGCCATATTCGACTTACTTCTTTTCTTAAAGGTGAATACCACATCACCATCCCGAATCACGATCCATTAAAAATTGGAACTTTCAATAATATTCTTTCTGAGATTGCAAGATATTTAGAAATGGACAAGCAAGATTTAATTAAGACGTTATTTGGGTAAAATGATTTATCTTTTTCTGATTATGCGACCGCATTCCTTCTATCTAGTTTAGAATCATCCCGATTACCCATATATGCAGATGGTATTGCGGAAATCGGGAGGAAATCGGGAATATAGATAGAATGTTGTTTTGCATCGAATATATACAAGGATCCGCTTTTGATCTTGTATGTATTACCATCCTTATTTGTATGCTGAAAATTGACGCAAGATATCGAGAGGGACGGGATTTTCATAATTTAATTTCGCCTTCTCGCACAATTTTTTGAAGTCCACATCCGTTGTTATGATGGAAACGCCACCTTCTTGTATTGCTATGGAAAGATAATAACAATCATATACATCGTGATTAAAATTCGCGGAATATTGGAACGCTTTTATTAATCCTTCCCGTGATAAACCAACATACACGGGATTCGAGTAATTACCTAAAAATTCGACGATCACTTTTTTTGCATCGTCCTTTGGAATTCCCCATTTGGTCGTTAAAATCCAGAATGCACGAAAAGGCAGTATCTCCGGGATGACGAGTCTAAACTCCCCTCTTAGACCTGCATCGATTATTGGCTTGACATATGGGTGACCGGGATGATTCTTCACGAAATAAATCGAAAAACAGTTAATATCCAGGACCTTTTTATCCATTCAATCACCGAAGGTTGATTCTCCTGCCTTGAGAAATGCATTTTTTCCCCAATTCACGGGACTATCAACTGTTTTCTGTTCAGGAATAACGATCTTGAGAATCAATCGATCATCTTGGTCCAGGATCTCGAATTCTTCTCCAGGAATGAAATTGTGTTTGTCTCGTATGGTCTTTGGGATCGTGACCCTCCCACGTTCATCGATGTTCACTTTTTCAACCGGTTCGTTTTTAATTCCCATTTTTTTTTACCCATTATTTTATACCCAATCTAACTACATAAGGTTTCTCATCCATATTCCCGAAATTGCATATATCCAGATGGTATTGCGGAAATCGGGAGGATATCGGGAGCATCGACGGGATGGTCCTTTTCCGGAAACTTGCATCATATAGGGACGATGAGTCTTATAAATTCTTCATTTTTTTCATTAAGTCGGACTCTTAACATTATAAATGCCAAAGATTCGAGATACTCTTCGATTAAATTATTTTTGTAAAGATTTTTCCCGTTCTATGTTTACAACTTAGAGTTTTTAGTGAGGGGGGGGAAGTGGTTAAATTTACGCAATATTGAGATTTATTGTTAATTTCACGTAATTTATTAGTCTATTTTTCATGATTAACATAGATATTTTTTATCTTCCAATTTCAACTGATATAAGATGGAAAAAAGTCATTCGTATAACCACGAAGTCTTAAAAAATCCACCGATCATCGAAGCACTGCTTGAAATCAAGTGGAAAGTAGGTCAAAATAGAAATGGTTTTATAGATGAAGCTTTTAAGTTCTTTCCTGGACTTTTTTCTGAAAAAATCAGAGAATCTTATCCAATAATAGAATCTCTCGATCATCTCAAGGTCCCGGATGAGATTAACCCCTACTTACCAAGATTTAGATTTCGGAAAACAAATGAGGGATATCCGTTAGTTCAAATCGGCCCAGGTATTTTAACTGTTAATTTAGATAAAGATTTTTCTCAGGAGAAGTTTTTTAAAACGTGCGTTGAAGTGCTAGATGTTTTGTTCAATCTTCTTCACGATTTAAGAGTTATTGAGTTGTCCATACATTATATCGACGCTTTTGATTTTACTTTTGAGTCCGATCCTTTCAAATTCCTTGATGAAAAACTTCAGACCCATTTCAACTTCTCCCCTCAATTATTCGAAGTGACCGAAATAAAACCGATTGCTGTAAAATTCAGTTTGATGGCAAGTTATCGAGTCGAAAATCCACGAGGTTATTTTACATGTCAATTAAGAGATGGCATAAGAAAATCCGATAATGCTAAGTTATTATTGATGGACTCTATTTTCCGTTCTTTAGAGGGAGAACTCCCAAAAAATGAAGGAATTCACGACTGGATAAAAGAAGGTGACGAAGTAATTCATAAATGGTTTTATAAAATGATAGAAAAAAGTGGGATCTCATGATGGAGACGGTAATTCGAGAAAATGAAGTAGGAAAATTAATTCCTTCCAATAATTTCTTTCAGTGGTTCAACTTCGCACAACACAATAGGCCATTCTTTTCAGATGATTTTGAATTTAATGCCTTTAATGATGAGGATTATCAAACCATTGTGAAAAGTTCAGAAATCAAGGCTTCAATTTCAAAAGATATAGAATATCTTGATTTTATTCGCCTGAATAGCCAATATCAAACCTTTGATGCTCTCTTATCTGAATTCTTGACAATTTACGATAAAGAATCCGATTACACACCATATTTTTTCGAGCTTGTAGTATTTAAATTTCCAGAAGAAAACTATTTCGACCCAATGTTAAAAATCGTGTATCAAGATACCGAGAAATTTAGTGTGGTTAAATTAAGGGACAAATTCTTGAATAATCTAAGAGAATTTCTTGCACAAAGGTCACAAGGGATAGAAGAGTTTAAAGCCTTAAGAAAAATTGAAAACAAATATCGCTTCATAGTTCGAAGGGGATAGAAAATCGAGGCTGAAGAATATTTTTGCATTGCCAAATATCTAGTAGATGGCAAGCTGCCTTGTTCTGAAGAAATTCGGTATCGGACTGCGATCAACAGGCTTTATTTTGGTATATTCCACCTAGTTCAAAGGGAATATAGCATTAGAATTCCTTCAACTGAGGAAACGAGGTGTCATGCTTTTGTCAAGGAACAGATTAACGAAGAAAGAATTATTCATGATTATAATGATCTAGAGGTTTTTAGAGTCGATGCCGATTACCACTTGAATAAAGTTATTGACAAGCGGTGTTATCTTGATGCTTTAGAAATCAAGGAAAATATGCTCATAATGATAACTGGTGAAGGAAATGTACCATATGACGAAGACGATGAATCTTTTTATAATCGGTCTAAACGAAATTAATCAATTCTATTACACGTAAAAAATGAGAAAAAATATCTACACTAGTTTGTCAGAATAATGCTGATTCAACCAGGTATACAGTTCAGAATTCGTGATCATCTTTTCTGCTGCATCCTTTCGGGATTTCGATGCCGATTGGCCGATCCCAACTTCAAAGTATGATTTATCATCAAGTTTCACGTTTAATAAGGTTAACTCGCCTTCGGGAGTGGAAGCATACCATGCGGAGCCACTAACCTTTGGGATTTTCCCACTAAGCAATAAAAGCATTCCAAATGGATTCTTTTTAGCTTTTCGCATAGCCCAATCAAGAATTCGCTCTCCCGTGTTCGTGCTGCTCTGCATTGATTCGGTTTCGGATTTATCGGATTCACTCTTCGTGAATACAATCTCGCGCGCATCCAGGGATTGCATCGCTCGTATAGGTTTTGTTTGGGTAGAAACTAACGTGGGAAGTGTATTGCTCGGAGGGGAGTCCTCAGGGAGCGCATAGATCTGGATCAATACTCTCCTCGCGGCATCACGCTTTGAGTCTGTTTTACTCCGAAAAACTCCACTTTCGACGTGATAGTCTTGACCTTGATATGTTAAATCCAGTCGGGTCATCCATAATGGCTGATGAGAAGAGCCACCAAGAAACTCGTCTTGAAACGGCGGTTTCGAATAAATCCCTTCCTTTTGCAATGTTTGGTTGAGAAGACTGATATAATCTGCATCAAGGAGGCAATTCGTCTCTGCCATTTTATATAATTTCACAACGATTTCCCTAACGATTTCGTCACCATTGGCTTGAAGAGAAGCACCAATCAAGCTTTCAATTGTTTCCTTGATGTCTGGTGTCGAAGGATGGTAATTCTGGTCGATCGGAATCAAATAGTTCGTAATCTCTAAATGTTTCCCGATTCGTTCCAGCGTGCGTTCGTTATGAAACTCGTTTATTTTCTTTGTCAAGTCTCCAGAATTTTGGATGCCGTGTAGGTTGAAGTGTGTCTGTAAAGCCTTGTCGATGAAGTTATCACCAGTAAAAGCGAGGTTCTTGAACGAATCATCTCCACCACAAGAAAGTGGCATAATTGCTTGTGCAAATAACTCGGACTTTGTTTCCAGATGGAAAAATCCTTGTAAATTCATTTTATTACTCATCAAATGGCTCGTTTTAAGTCCGAATGATGATCAGCCTCCTCTCATTTTTCCATCTTTTAAGCCTTCGCTTGCACCTCGATGCTGCAGATCGAGCAATCTGCCTTGTAACTTGCCCCAGCTATCCGCTTGAAGTGGACGCCCTCCCGATGCCGCCGATTATCTGTTATTTGCAGCTTCAATGAAGGCTCGTTCCGCAACAAAAACGTGGAATGGATGCGCTTGCTAAGAGCCTCGGCCGACCGCAGCCCACCTAAATGCAC
>JAUQYZ010000197.1 GCA_030587475.1 Candidatus Sigynarchaeum calidifontis | reverse complement strand
GCCGGGATAGCCGGCTCGGCATCCTCGGCGCAAAAGCCTTGATCTACAACATCTGGCAGGTGCAGCGTTTGCTCGCCGCGAGGGCAGATCCCACGGCAGAGCCGCTCGAACTGAACGAGTTCCTTGGAAAGACCTTTTCTCGCCGGTTCTACCCGTATTTGTCTCCCGTTGGTATGAATCCTTAAAATTAGGCACGATGGATATGGTCAGCTTGATGGAAACCTATAAATCGGGGTGAATTACATACTTAATGATCCGAGGGCACTGGCAAACGAAGACCATTTTTTTTCATTCCATGGTCTGTTATCGACGTTTTCCATATAATTCAAAAGTTTATTTTGTGTCGAAGGCCAATGGCTTTTGAGACCACATGACTCGCGAACGTGGTCTGCCGTAGACGTTCTCCCCGGCCGGCCTCTAACGGGGAAACGAAACCGGCAAGAACTAAACGAAATTTGAACATAGCTTGTATTTGGACAAAAAATATGCATGATGATTTGACATGGATACAGACATGAGCACGTGGGCTGAAGCACTGTATGACGGCATCGATATCGACAAGTACATCACGTGTACGTATATCGTGTGCTTGCCCTACGATTACGAAAACCAATTCACCAACATCGCCAAGGTCATCGCGGAAGAGCAGTCGATCGGGACGTGGGTACACGTGCCAGGGGAAACCCCCGAGGTGCGGCGGCGCTTCATCGGCAAGGTACTCCAATGCGTCGAGATCCCGCAGTACGAGGTCATGCGTCCAGAGAGAAAGAATCGGGTGCCATTTGGAGGGGACGGCCAGATTCCCCTCATTCCTTACCTCATGACAATAGCGTATCCTGCTGATCTCTTCAACGACGACAACTTCGGCCTTGTCTTGACATCGATTTATGGCAATATCTCGATGGTCGGGCCCATCAGACTGGTCAGCGTGCGCTTTGGGAAGGAGACAATGAACCGTTATAAAGGTCCAACGTTTGGCGTTGAAGGCATATACAAGAAGCTCAAGATCCCGCTCGCGCCCGACCCCAAGACCCGGCCTCTCACGATAAACATGATCAAGCCGAAATCCGGGTACACGAAGACGGTCGGCCAGAAGATCTTCTGGGAAGCAGCCATCGGCGGCGTCGACATCATCAAGGACGACGAGATGATCGCGAACTGCCCGCAAATGGACAACGCGCTCGAGGAACGCGTCCCCATGTACATGGAGATGCGCGACAAGAAGCTAGCCGAGACCGGCGAGGAGACCATCTATACCGTGAACATCTCGGATCGCATGGACAGGATGCTGGAGATGTACGACAAGGTCGTTTCGATGGGTGGTAACGGCGTGATGATCAACTATATCAACTGTGGCTGGTCGTGCGTCAAGCCCCTCACCGACAAGGGCAAGCTCGTCATGCTCGGCCACACGGACGGTGGTGGTGCTTATTACGTGTCGCCCATGTCCGGCATATCGTCCGATCTCGTGCTCGGCATCTTCCCACGCATGCTCGGCGTCGACATCCCGCTCGTTCCCGCGCCCTACGGCAAGGCACCTTACATCGTCGACCGGTACCTCCAGCTCTGCAAGTCCATAACCATGCCCCTCGGTTACGGCGACCACCAGCTCAAGCCATGCTTGCCTTTTCCCTCCGGCGGCATCCAGACCCAGCACATCCCCCAGCTGGTCAAGGATCTCGGCCCCAACATCGGCGTCGGCACGGGCGGCGGCATCCACGCGCACCCTATGGGTACCATCGCCGGCGCCAAGGCCTTCCGGCAGGCGTTCGACGCGTGCATGGCGGGCGAGTATGATCTCAAAAAATATGCCAAGGAAAAGAACTTGCAAGAACTCGCCGCATCGCTGGGAATGCTGGACATGGCACACGATGGCTTGAAGACCATGTTCAAGAAGAAATAAATACATGCAGCCCGTTCTTTTTTCCTTTATTTCTCTTGTAACGATACCCGGTCTATGCAAATGCGAACCAGGTTGAACCGGGAGGCGAAAGATCCCGTTTATCTACCGCCCGATCATTGCACGGGATCATGGTTGAAGCAGTCAATGGTTACCAGGAACGTCTCTCGGCAATATCGAAAATAGCCTATGCCCTCGCAAACGGGATGAACGGCCTGCTATCGGGCCTCGCGCTCAACAACTTGATTTTTTTCTACACGGTGAAGCTTAACTTTAGCACGAGCTATCAAGGCATCGCTTGGTTGATTTTTATCGTCGTAAACGCGCTGAACGATCCTATCCTTGGTATCCTCGAGGAACGGGTCAACACCAAGATCGGCCGCCGTATTCCAATCCTGCGGTACGGGGCACCATTATACACCGTGCTGTTCATCGTCGTGTGGTTCCCATTTGCCCCGTTAGGCAATGATATCTTGCTTTTCGTCAATTATTTGCTGATGCTCTGCGTGTTCGACACCGTGTACTCCATGATCGGCCTCGTGACCTATTCACTGCCCGCGGAGATGGCGATCACGGCGAAGGAGCGGTCGAGCATCATGGTCTATTCCACGCTGATAGGGTTTTTGCCGCTGGTGCTTGGCTTTCTCCTCCCGATAGCATTCTTGAAGAAAGAGCCCGGCGGGATTTTCGAGTGGCAGATGCTCATGATCCTCGTCGGGATAATCGGGGGCGCCTCGCTCTACGGGAGTAGCTATTTTATCAAGGAAAACGAGTGGGCAAAGAGGGAAGAGACGCTCGGATTCGTCGCGAGCATCAAGGAAACGCTCAAGAACAAGCAATTCCTCGTGCTGGAGGTGAGCATCTTCGCCTTGCTCATGGTCTCGACGACGATCACCACGGGCCTCCTTTTCCTCTTCAACTTCGTCTTCATCACGACGAGCCCGCTCGATTATGGCTATTTCGGCGTGGTCATCGGCGCGCTGGTCGCGACCATCTTTCTCTTCAACAAGTTCGTGCCCCGCCTCGGGGTCCGCAAGATCTTCGTGATCGGCTCGATCATCGGCGCCGTGGGTTTCGCCATCATTCCATTGTTCGGCAGGCATCTCTCGTCGCTTTTCATTCCCATCACGTTCATCGCCGTCGGGTTCGCCGCCATCATCATCGGCCAGCAGCCGCTCATGTCGGACGTGATCGACTACGACGAGATGCTCACGGGCAAGCGCCGCGAGACCACCTACAGCGGGGTCAACGCTCTCATAACGAAGGCCGCCATTTCCATCGCGAACTGGTTATTCCTGACCATTCTTGAAGCATACGGATACGACGCGAATGCAAAAGTACAGCTGGACCCGGATAGAGTAGCGCAAGGCGTTATAATGGCATTTTGGATCATCCCCGTGGTCTGCGTCTTCTTCGCGACGATCTCTCTCAAGTATTTCAAGCTGGACGGGCCCGAATGGCTCGCCAAGAAGAAAGCCCTGGAGCTGGAGCACCAGAGAAAAGAGAGAGAATATATCAAATTCCTAGCTCGCGAGAAAAAGCTGCCGATCGGAACTTCTGGAAAATAAAGGATGCAAGATGTTGTTGCTCATTCTTTCTTCTTGCTTTCCATTTCCTTGTCCATTTCGTCTATGAAAGTAGCGCACATGTTCACGGCGTGCCATAGCATCAATTTGTTGATGTTTCTTGGCACGTCGCTCTCGTCGTGCCAGTTGCTGATGAACATGTTATCACCGCCGGATGCCAGAGCGATTGCCTTGTACCCTTGCTGCGTGAAGCGGGTCGCGTCCGTACCCGCGAACGTCGCCTCGTGGATCTTGTAGTAGGGGATCGCGCCCTTCTCCTTGCGATAGGTCTCGACCGCGTTGAAAAACTTGTCGACAAGCTCCTTGGAATGAACTACAGGCCTCATCTGGGGCCACGTGAGATACATCTTCTCCGCGGCCAGGATGCCGAACCCGATGCCCGATATCGATTCGAGCACGACCGTGTACGAGTTGTCGAGCAGGCCCAATGGGCCATACTTCGAGACGAAACGCTTGGAGCCGCGTTGCCCGGCCTCCTCGCAGCCGAAGGCGCCCGTCCAGACCTCGACGTGCTTGGGACGGTGTTCTTTCACGTACTTGCCCAGTGCCATTGCTGCGGCGACGCCACTCAAGTTGTCGTTCGCGCCGAGCACAATCTTGGACCTGGACGCAGCATTTTTCAAGATCCAGAGGATGTATGGAACCCCGACCGTGCAAGATAGGAGGAATATTAAATCAATGACCGTTATGCGGAAGATGCCAAGAGAAGACCAGATGGCCATGGGCACGGCGGCCAGATCCAGGACGAGCTTGAGGACCTGGAGAACGAGCGCCACGACGCCGTAAGCGATGGCGAGCATCATGAGCGTGATTATCCTTGCCCCATACTTGCGCGCGAACGGGATCTCGTAGGCGGAATCAGAGTGGCCTCCGAAGATGATGCGCAAGCGGGTTTCACCTTGGGGCTTGATGACGCCGAACACGTTCCGGGACACGTCTTTCTTGTAGAACGGGTCCAGGAATTCGAGCATGATCAAGAGTTCGGCGACGACCGTCCACAAGGCCAAGCCAATAAACGCGAACATGATCGTGTACCAGTACTTGTCAAGCAAGCAGATGCCGAAACTGATGAACATGAGCACGACCGCCACGCGCACGAGACCCCCCGGGTATGCGTTGTACGCGGTGGTAAACTCGTCGACCTTCACCTCGTCAGCAAATGTCTCGCATTCTGCCTTGATAATGTCTTGACCTTTTCGCTCGGCCTCGCTAGCGGGACGGCGGGGCCCGCATTCGTTGCAAATTTTCTCGATGAAATTGTACATGTATTTTCGCAAATCTGTCGGGGTTTCAACCATGCGAAATCTAAACCTCGGGATGACGACTCGAATTATCGCAAAGAATGAATGTATCACGCTCCAAAGGGATAAAAACGTTCAATCGGCAGAATAAAAGGTCAGTTTGCGTTGTATCTAAATGGTTCTTCATCACGGTATAACATTCCTTTCAGATTAGTGGCTCACCATGGTTAATTTCGTGAACGATGACGATGCCCGGTACGCACACGATTTTATCAAGGCGGTCTGCACGGAGATTGGTCCTGGCTGCCCATGCAGCCCTCAAGAGCGAAAGCGGGCCATGAAAGTGAAGGAGGAGCTGGAGAAAATCGCGGATTCCGTGCAAGTGGAAGATTTCAGGTGCGCTCCTGATGCATACATCGGGTGGTTCAAGCTGGCAGCGTTATTAGCCGCGGTTGCGCTAATCTCCTTCTACATGAGCTTGGCCACGCAAAACCCGGTATTTTTTTCAGCTATTGCCTTTGCCCTATCTGTCTTCATCCTTATGCTCTTTATATTCGAGTTCATCCTCACGTTCCACTTCATCGATTTTCTCTTCCCGAAGAAGACATCGTGCAATGTCCAGGGTAGGATCGGCCCGCCTGGAGGTGGCCAAGCGGGACGAATCGTCGTTTTCAGCGGCCATCATGATAGCGCCAAGCAATTCACGTGGCTCCGGTACCTGAAACGCGGGTATTACATCGCCGAGGCTATCCTCATGATCGGCATCCTCCTTCTTGCAGCTTTGCTCGCCATCCGACTCTTTGCCGTGATAGTAAGCGTGCAAGTCGATTGGGTAAACTCCACCCTCATCACGATGTCGTGGACCTTATTTCCGGTCGAGATCATCATCGCCGTTTTCTTCACGGAAAGCGGAAAGAACGGGGGAAAGGTGCCTGGCGCGTCTGACAACCTGGCGGCCGTGTCGATCGTCCTGGCCATCGGCAGGATCTTAAAGCGCCATCCCGAGTTGGTTCCCGCAGGAACCGAGATCCGGCTCGTGTCCTTTGGCTGCGAGGAGGCGGGGGAACGGGGCTCCACTGCCTACGCGAAGAACCACCTTGCCGAGCTGCGTTCGGCAGGCATGGTGGTCAACTTCGAGTCGATCTGCAGGCCTCAAATGAGCATCTTCACGAGTGACAGGAACAACACGGTCCGGAATGATCCCGGCCTCGTCGCTGCGGTCGCATCCGCAGCAAAGGCTGCCGGGATACCCCATGATATCAAGCCCTTTTACTTCGGCGGGGGCGGCACGGACGCGTTGGCTTTCAGCGCGTTGGGAATCAAGGCCGTATCCTTGTTTTCGATGAAAGTTCCGGACCAGATGATCGAGTTCTATCACCAGTCGTACGACACCTTCGACAAGGTGCCCGTGGAGGCGCTGTCGAACGCCCTCAAGATCGCCGTCGCTTTCTTACAAGGTCTAAAGTAAATTAGCTCCTTTTTCGCGTGGAACTACCCTGGTTCCGCTGCATCGCCATGCCGGTTTTATGTGTCGATCAAGTCAAGTATGTGAACGACATCGAGGTCATCGGCCACACGGAACGCCGCGCCTTGAAGCGTGTCCTGGCACGTGAAGCACGTGTTGACGAGCGTGGCCACGTTTTTCTCGACAACTTCCCCGACGCGCCTGTCGGCGATAGCCTTGTTGTCTTGTTGGTTGGTAACCATCACCTGGCCGCCCGACCCGCAGCATGCCGTGTGCTCCTTGCAGTTCCCGAGCTCGACGTACATTGCGTTCGGAATTGCCTTGATGATGTCACGCGGGCTGTCCCAGAGCTGCGCGAACCTGGCGAGATGGCACGGGTCATGGTAGGTGACACGGGTCTCGCTATCGAACCCCTTTACCTTGATCGTTTTAGCCTTTAACCCTTCGATCACGTCATCCGTGTAGAAGGCCAGCTGTAACTTGCCAAACTCGGCGCTTTCCTTCCCATAATATTCTTTCACGAAGGCATAGCAACTCGGGCACGCGAAAACGATCCGTTCCGGATGGAGATCGAGGATCGCCTTGATATTCTTGGCCATCATCTCGTTGAACAGGTCGACGTTGCCGGAATCGAGGGCGGGGAGACCGCAGCAAACCTCGTGCGAACCAGGGATGACAGACAAAGATTCACCCATTGCATGGTATATCCTGGCGAGCTTGGTGAGGGCGTCGCCATGCTTGAACGCGGGGATGCAGCCCGCGAAGAGGAGGTTCTTATTGTTCGACACGAGCAAGTCCCTGGCATCCTTTACCCAGTCGCCGCGTGCGTCCTTGTTAAACGCGAGCGGGTTGCCCGCCTCCTTGATGGCATCGTTGGCGTGTTTTAATGCGGGTGGTACGTTCCCCGACGCCCACAATTCCGCGCGGGCGGATTGAAACACCTCCCACGGGCTGAAACCCGCGTCGCACGTCACGTCGCATTCCCGGCACATGGAACACGCGAACATCCGATCCGCGAACGGTGTGGGGTTCGCGAACCCACCCTCCGAGAAGAATTTTGACATTACGACGCGTGCACGCGGCGTGTAAGATTCCCAGCCACGAACCTTGAACGAGCAACACGTGGCAGAGCAGTTCGAGCACAACATGCATAGCGCCATCTGGCGCTGCATACGCTTGAGTGGCTTGACCTTCAAGGGCTGCCACCTCCCGGCATGTACGGCTTGAGCTTAATAAACTCGCTGGGACGCCCCTTCTCGTCCACGGGCACCTCGAAGAACGGCCCGGGGTTCATGATGTTGTCCGGGTCGAGCGCTTGCTTGATCTTTCGCATCACGTCGAGCTTGAATCCGACCTCGTCGGCGAGCTTCATGGCCCGCATCATCCCGGTCCCGTGCTCGGCGGAGAGCGTCCCGCCCGCTTTCAAGACGATGGCAGCGATCAAGTCACGGACGACCAGCCCTTTTTCGACCTCGGCTGGCACGTCGGGGCTGATGCCGCAGCCGAAGTGGATATTACCGTCACCAATGTGCCCGTAAATTGCAGTGATGAGGAGGGTCTCGGGACGCGTCGTGACTTCCTTGATCGCCTTGAGCACGCGAGGCACCTGCGATGTCGGCACGCCGAGATCGAGCACTTGCGACATCATGAACCGGCCAAACCTGGCCTTCGACAAGATGCTGCCAATGGCATGGCGCGCGTGCCACAAGGCATCCCGCTCCTGGTCGCTCCGAGCAGTCTTAACGTCGCTCGCTTTCCCCCCCAAGACCGACTGGATGATTTTCCCCTCGGCCGCGACGCCTTCACTAGTCGAGCCATCCACCTCGATGAATAAGGCGGCCTTGCCCGGCTCGTACGCCGTGGGCGGGAGTTCCACCTGCATGGCATCTTTCATCATGCCCAGGCTGATGTCGTCGCAAAATTCCAAGGCGGACGGGACAATACCCGATTTAATGATGGCAACGGCGCATTCTCCTGCCGCCTCGATGCCGGGGAAGATCGCCATGAACGTCTCCTTGAACTTGGCCGCCGGGGCGATCTTGAACGTGATCTCCGTGATGAGGCCAAGCGTGCCCTCAGAGCCGACGAACAGCTCGTTCAAGCAATAGCCGGAGGAACTCTTCAACGAGCGCGAACCCGTGTGCATAACCTCCCCGCTGGCGAGCACGACCTCCATGTCGATGACCCAGTTCTTCGTCGCGCCGTACTTGACAGCATGCATCCCTGAAGCGTTGTTTCCGACCATACCGCCGACCGTGATGTAATCCGCGGATCCAGGCTCGGGCGGGAACGTGAAGCCAACTTCAGCGAGTTTCTTGTTAAGTTCACGATAATAAACACCTGGCTCGACAATCGCTTGCTGGTCGCCGACGTTGATGGCCTTGATCTTGTTCATCTGGCGGAAATCCGCGATGATGCCATCGTGCAAGGAGAGGCTCTGGGCAGCGAAGCTCGTCCCCGCGCCCCGCGGCGTTATCGGTAGCTTGTACTTGGATGCGATCTTGACGAGCCCCACGACATCGCCCGTGCTCCTGGGGCGAACCACGATCACGGGCGGGCTGAAATGCAGGCTCGATTCGAACCCGTATGCGAACAACTCGGTCGGATCTTCGCGCACGTTTTCTTTTCCGAGGAGCGAGACTAGCTCGCTCTTTGCACCTTGTAACACGTCGGGCTTCATAGTTCACGGTACTCCTCGCGTACTTTGAACCCTCATTCTCCTCGAGGCTATTTGAACGTGGTGGAGGAGTTTTGCCGTAGAAACGGAGGAGAACATGAAGAAATCTTCAAATAAACAAGGCACGAACCTTGGTCTATATTAACACTTCTAACTTGCCGAGCCCCTCCTAGGCGAAAGTGAGTCGAAATGAGCAAAGAACTGCAACATCTTCTCAAGAAAGCGCAATCAAAGAATGATACAGACCGGTACGACGCCGTGATCGAAATAGCGGATTTAGCCGAACGTGCCGCCATACAACCACTAATGGCGATGGCCAACGACACGTCAGAAGACGTGAAACTAGCTGTTGCATCAACCCTTGGCTTTCTTGGGGAAAGGTTCAAGGATGCCACCCCAGTTCAGACCCTCGTCGAGATGTTCAGGAACGCGGGGAACAACAACGACCTCAAGCTCCGCATCATCGAATCCCTCGGGTTGATCGGGGATCCCCAGGTTGGCATGTTACTCGCAGAGGAGATCGACCACCATGCCTCGATCCCGGAGGTCTTGAAGGAGGTCATCGGGGCGATAGGAAAGGTCAAGTACAAGCCGGCTGCAAAAAAGATCGTCAAGTACCTGGAACACGACGAGGAATCCATCCGGCTCGCGACCGCTACCGCGCTCGGCGAAGTTGGTGACATCAACATCGTTGACGCACTGTTCAAGGCTGCAAATGACGTGTCAAGCGAGGTCGCCGGCAACGCCATCATTTCGATCGGCAAGGTCGGCGACAAGACTTGCTTAGAACGATTGTTCGCTATGCTGGAGCAAGAGCCACGTTTACCAGCGGTGCTCGAGGCCGCGGTGAACGACGCCATCAAGATGATCAAGTGAATGAACACGCCAAAGGTAGATCGCACCGTGAAGTTAAAAAAGGACGAAAAAGAGAAGCAAAAGGAGCCGGAACAGAAAGGCGAGAAACCGGCAGCAAAAAAGAGCGACTCGGACAAGTTCGACTTGATCACGATCGTCTCCTCCGTCGAGATGGACATACCAGAGAAAGAGCCACCGTATGCTGATGTCTTGTACGATTTCATTCCAGAAAGCGAGCAGCGCGTCGTGGCCAACAAGGATGACCACGTCTCGAAAAATACTTGATAGATCAGCTATTACGGGCGGTTGATACTCCTTTTAGGGTAATTACTATGGTAAATCCCACGTACATAATTGCCCACGACAATGGTACAAGCGGAACCAAGACATGCCTCACGAAAATCACCGACAAGGTAGAGATCGTGGGCTCACACATCACGGAATACGGCGTGATCTACCCGGAGGGCATCGCGCACGCGTGCGAGCAAGACCCGCGCGAGTGGTGGCGGGCCATCTGCGAGGGCACGAAGCACGTGATCAAACAAGCCGGTATAACGCCGGATCAAGTGAGCGGCATCACTTTTTCATGCCAAACCCAGTGCTCGCTGTTCGTGGACGAGAATGGAATGCCACTCGACAATGCCTACATCTGGATCGACGGCCGGGCGACCAAGGAATTCGAGAAGGGAATCAAGGGCGGGCTCGTGATATCCGGCTATAACGTCGGCAAGATCCTCAAGTGGATAAAGTATGCAGGCGGTGGGCCCGCGTCGGCAAAAGACCAGGTATGGAAGTACAAGTGGTTCCAGAACCACAAGCTTGACCAGTTCAAGAAACTCTACAAGATGCTCGACTGCAAGGATTACCTGGTCTTCAAGTGCACGGGCAACATGCTCACGTCCGTGGACTCGGCGGCCATCGTCTGGCTCTTCGACACGCGTCCCGGGAAGTTCAAGTGGTCGAAGGAACTCTGCGACACGGCCAGGATCGACATCAAGCACCTGCCCGACGTGAAGCTGTCGACCGACAGCGCGGGCGAGCTCACGGCTGCCGCGGCTGGCGAGATGGGGCTCGACCCTGGCATCCCCGTCATCCTCGGGGGGGTCGACGCGTCGTGCATCCCCGTGGGATCTGGCGCATTCAATCTCAACGACACGCATGTATATGTCGGCACCAGCGGTTGGATCATCACAGGCGTCGAGAGGCGGATCACCAACATCTCGGACTACGAGGGAAGCGTCCCCAGCGCGGTACCGGGCGTGTACAACTTCGTCGGCATCATGGAGACCGCGGGAGCGTGCCTCGCGTGGGCGAAAGATCACCTCGCCGACCTGGAGGTGCAGCACGCCAGGGAGCAAGGCGTCTCGGTGTTCAAGCTCCTCGACACCATGGTCAGCCAGACGCCCCCCGGGGCGAACGGCGTGATCTTCGCGCCATGGCTCTACGGCAACAGGTGCCCGAGGGAAGATACCCACGTGCGCGGCTCGTTCTTCAACATCAACCTGAAAACGAGGCGCCGGGAGATGTTCCGGGCGATCCTCGAGGGCGTGTCCCTCCACACCAAGTGGATGATGGACAAGTTTGCAAAAAAAAACGTGCCGGTCACCGAACCAATCAGGTACGTCGGTGGTGGCGCCAAGTCCGACGTGTGGTGCCAGATCATGGCCGACGTGCTCGGCAAGCAGATCCAGCCCGTCAAGTTCGCCCAGGACGGCGGCGCGGTCGGCGCGACGCTCATCGCAGGGGTCGGGCTCGGCGCGACCTCGTGGAAGGATGCCAAGGGACTCGTGCCGGTCGGGGATATATACAAGCCGAACCCCGCGAACCGGGCCCTTTACGACAAGCTCTACAGTGCCCTCGTCCAGTTCCACGATAACAATAAAAAACTCTACCACGTCTTGAACCCGTAGAACGGGTTACCGATAATTCTTCTTTTGCCACAAGCGGGCAATTC
Source organism: Candidatus Sigynarchaeum calidifontis (assembly GCA_030587475.1). GTDB lineage: Archaea > Asgardarchaeota > Lokiarchaeia > Sigyniarchaeales > Sigyniarchaeaceae > Sigyniarchaeum > Sigyniarchaeum tengchongense. The sequence continues at coordinate 13,223 of JAUQYZ010000197.1, read as the reverse complement.
TACATCGGAAAAAAGGAATAAAAAATATATCGACGAGCCTGGATCATCGATCGATCTTGCTTTCCACGTAATGGATGACGTGTGTCTTTTTCCAGTAGATCTTGACGATCTCCTCGCCGGCGATGATGATCAATGACAACACGGCCATGTAGACCCAATCGATCGCCGGGAGCCATGCAAGGCGGAAGATTTCGTTTGCCGGGGTGTAGATAACGATCACGTTGATGCCCATCGAAAGGCTGATCGCACCAAGCAGCATCCAGTTGTCGCTCCATTTCTTCTTGAACACGGAGATGGTCTCGCTGCGGCAGTTGATCGCCATGTACATCTCCCCGATGATCATGCACGTGAACACGAGCGTGCGCGGGTAGCGGTCGAGCGTTTTCACGACCTCGGCGGTGACCTCCTTCGTGTATTCCGCGAGGGCAGTCGGATTGGTTCCCAACCAGCTGAAATCGTTGATCAGCTTGTCCCGTATATCGCCCTCGTGATTGACGAGGCCGAAATAGTTCGTGTCAGATATCGAATACGTGAAGGTGGCCGTCGTCGGACTGCCCTCCGCGATCGGCACCAAGATCTCGGCCGAGAATGGCCCCTTTTGAACCAGATTCAAGCCATAATAGTAAATGAAGATGCACGCGAACGTGATCGTGATGGTCGAAACGATGTAACCGATTGCATTTCGTTTTGTGATGACGGGCTCTGTCGGTGGTCTCGGCGGCCTTATCATTATGTCATCATCGGCTTTTTCGAAACCCATAGCAAGTGCGGGAAGTCCGTCTGTGAGCAAGTTAACCCAGAGCAGGTGGATGGCCTCAAGTGGCACCGGCCAGAAGAATGCGACCGCCATGAACACGATGCCGATCTCCGCGAAGTTACAGCCGAGCAGGAAGTTGATGAACCGCTTCATGTTTGCGTAAATGGCGCGGCCCTCCTCGACCGCGGAAACGATGGACGCGAAGTTATCGTCGGCAAGCACGATGTTCGCAGCTCCCTTGGCCACGTCGGTGCCCGTGATGCCCATCGCGACGCCGGCATCCGCTTTCTTCAGGGCAGGCGCGTCGTTCACGCCGTCGCCAGTCATCGAGACGATGTTCCCGGCCTCCTGGAGTGCCTTGACGATGCGCATCTTGTGCTCCGGGGAGACTCGAGCGAACACGCTGACCTCGCAGATCTCCTTGTCTGAAACTTTATCGATCTCCGTGCCCTGGATGATGTGCCTGCGTCCATCATTGATGTTCTCGGGGAGGATACCGAGTTCTTGCGCGATAGCACCGGCCGTGATCGCGTGGTCGCCGGTGATCATAACCACTTTGATACCCGAGCCCTTGCACACCTCCACGGCGGCCTTGACCTCGGTCCGTGGCGGGTCTATCATGCCAACGAGGCCGACGAGGATCAGGTCTTTTTCAACCTTTTCTGGATCGAGGTCGACCTCGTTTTTCTTCCACTCCTTGTACGCGCAACCGAGCACGCGCAGCGCCTGGCTGGACATAGCATCTTGCGCCTTGGTATACCGGTCGATATCCTCCTTTGTGATCTTGCGAATTTCGCCGTTTTCTATAATGGAGGAGATGTTCGGAAGCATCGGCTCGAGGCCGCCCTTCATGCAGATTATATAACTCTCGTTATCCCAATTCATATCTACGGTACTCATCTTCTTGCGTTCCGAGGAGAAAAACACCTCGGAAACGCGGCGATAGGTTTTACCGAGCGATTCACGTGTTATGCCGAGCTTCCCCCCGAGGGTGAGAAATGCAGCTTCCGTCGGGTCGCCCATAATGACCCATCGACCCTTGTCGTCCTTGCGCAATGTCGCGTTGTTGCAGAAGACCCCAATGCGTCCAAGCAGGTTGAGGCTCCCGTGTATCCCGGCATCGATCTTGCTGCCACCCCTCAAGAACTCGCCCACGGGTTCATAGCCAGTGCCTGAGACGTCCAAGGTTTCCCCGTCGACATATACCTTCCTGATTGTCATCTCGTTTTTCGTGAGCGTGCCGGTCTTGTCCGAACAAATGACGGTCGTGCAACCCAACGTCTCTACGGCGGGCAATTTCCGGACGATCGCGTTTCGTTTCGCCATGCGCTTGACGCCGAGCGCAAGGGCGGTCGTGGTTATCGCGGGCAAGCCTTCAGGAATTGCTGCGACGGCCAGGGCAACAGCGCCCATAATCGATTCGAGTAAATTATCAAGCCACGTTGCCGGGCTAAAGCCTTCGATGAACATCAGCACGAAGGTGATGCCACACACGATCAAGATGAGTTTTCCGAGTACCTTGCCGAACGCGTCGATTTTCTTGGTGAGGGGGGTCTCTTCTTCCTCCGTTTCCGTGAGCGCCCTGGCGATCTTGCCGACCTCCGTGTTCATCCCGGTTGCCACGACGACGCCCTTGCCCCTGCCGTAGGTGATCACCGTGGACGAGAAGGTTAAATTGACCCGATCGCCGACCGTGCAATCTTTATCTATTATCTTGGTCTCTTTCTTGACCGGCATCGATTCTCCAGTGAGACTGGCCTCGTCGGCCTTGAGCTCCAATGCTTCGATGACGCGGAGATCCGCCGGGACCTGGTCGCCTGTTTCCAAGGCAACAATGTCACCAGGAACGAGCTCGCTCGCGAAAATCTCGATCAGGTCCTGGCCACGAACGACCCGGGCCTTGTGGGCGCTCATCTTCCTCAACGCTGCAAGGGCTGCTTCCGCTTGCCTTTCTTGCAAGAATCCGAGGGTCGCGTTCAAGATCAAGATGGCCCCGATGACGATCGCGTCGATCGGCACCTCCAATTCTGCAGACGGATCGACGACCCACTTGATGACCGGCTCTAGCGTCGCGAATATCGCCGCGCCGATGAGGATCCAAACCAAGAAGTCGTTAAACTCGGCTAAAAACTTTTTCCACGCCGGCTCTGGCTCTGGCTCCTTGAGCTTGTTCTCCCCGTGCACTTCAAGCCGCTTTTGGCTTTCCTCCTCGGTGATTCCCTCGGTGGAGGTCTTCAGTAGGTTCAACGTCTCCTCGACGGATTTCTGGTACCATTTCTCCTTCTGGATAGATTGTTCGTACACAGACATTTTTCATCAGCTAGATTTGAATACGAGAGATGGAAGGCGACCCGGATGCAAGAAATGGATCTTTTTCACCTCAACGTGCGATCTACGACCGTTACCTAACATACATTAGGATAGGTTGTAAAGAAATGGGTGTCTCTTATAATCGGTGCATCAAAAACAGATGCACGACGGCGCCCCATATGAACATGTGGGAGGTGGATATGTCTATGGTACTATTAAGATGTTTCCGCGGGTGCCTCGTCGAGGGTGATGAGCACCACGTTGTCACCGCGGAGAATTATCGAATCGAGCTCGTTTTCTTGTTTCACGACGGCAGCCTTCTCCTTGTCGTAATGATGCGTGATCTCAACGGATTCCTCGAGGAACAAGTTTAAATGGTCATCATAGCTCTTGAGAACCGCCTTGATGGCACGCCTGCCCTTCAGCTTGATGAGGATCCGCTTGCCGAGGGCCCTGTCTATCTTAGAGATGGGGGCTGCTTGTGCCGGTGGCGAGGGACGCGCGTCGGACATGATGATTCAACTTTTACGTTGCCGGGAAAAAAGCACGTTATAATTGGTCATTAGCACGTGGGGAATAAAAACCATCTCGATGGTTTGTCCTCGGATCCGGCTGTACCTATTGAAGCGGGTTGTGTTCTATACTGATCCCCGAGAAGACCGTGAAGCCAACCAGCATACCAGCGGCCGCGAGCACGAGGAATATCCCGGCCACGATCAACAAGCTGATCATGTACGACAACTTGAACCCGGTCTCGCTCGACCCGGCGCGGCGTGCAATGGTTCCAGGGACTCTCAGGGCCAGCACGTGCAGCATCATCGACCCGCCCGCGATGGCGAGGAGCCAGGGGAGCGCGTCCGACAGCAAGCCGACGATCAAGATGCCGATGGTGATGTTGTTGCCCGAATCCACCTGGGCAGAGTGAAGGGCTTCGAGGAACCGGGGGAGCAAATAGAAGGCCACCCAGGCCGATGCCGCCGCGACCACTGGCCATTGGAGCATCCACGCCTTGCCCACGACGCCGCGGGTTTCCGACCACTTCATTCCCGCGCGCGATGCCGGGACGCGGAAGGCGAGGGCATGGCTCGTGGTGACGAGCCCGCTCACGAACCACGATATCAAAACGACCAGCGGGATGATTAAACCCTTCACGATGGGGCCTATCTCATCGAGCAGGCTCACGAGCGATAAAGACAAGTTGATGTAATGGATGTTGAAGAGCGTGTAATCCGCGAGACTGAGGAAGAAGTAAATCATTCCCGGAGAAAAAATTAACCCGAGTAGAAGTGGTTGAAGGATGTGAATGGCGCGTGAGCGGTAATCCAACGTGTCAATAGTGCCCGCATCGAACCGGAACAGGCCGGAGAGCTTGGACCCGGTTTCCTTGTCTCTTTCAGCATGTTCCTTTTCCGCTGCATTCCGTACATGCTTCTCGATATCTTCACCGTGTTCCTGCCGTGCTTTCACCAGCACCATTAAACCTGCCGCGAAAAGGCATGACGCGGCGGCGATCACGACGGCCATGAAGGCCGGGTTGGACAAGGGAAAGTAGGGGCTCTTGTAGGCCTTTCGGGAAGGAGATTCGATGAAATCGATCGCCCCGTTCTGGATGCATGCAGAAAACCCGTCCGACGTCACGTCGAGCTGGCCCTGGCCGTCGATCAACGCCGTGTTGGACGCTTCGGTCGAGATCGCGTAGTCATGGCCAGGCCGGCCCCAATGCGGGTAGCCGGGGTTCGTGAGGAACTTCTTGCCAAGGGCGTAGACCTCGATCGAGTTCTCGTCAAGGTGCACGTGGCTCTGCGGGAAATACTTGTTGGAGATGACGAGATAGGTGGAACCGCGATCCCAGCCGCTGCGGATGCAAGCGAGGCCGCTGTCGAAATACGCGAAGCCGCCGTTCGAACCCACGACGGGTTGGCCCGGAGTGATGGCCGCTTCGTAGGACACGAGGCGGTAAACGTCGGCCGCCCAGTTCTCGCTCCCGAGGGCGTACGGGTAGTACCAGCGGAGGTTGGAGGCGAGGACCGGGTTGGTTGCATTGACCGGGAAAGTCGCGATGCTCGCCATGGGGCCGAGGGTCGAGTTGACCGAGCAGTCCTCGAACGAGGGCATGTACCCGAGTGGCGTGACAGACGAGACCGTGTAATTGAGGTACGCGAGGAACCGAGGGTTCGTGAAGTAGTCGTACCCGCCACAGTGCCGCAGCGCCAAGTAAAACTTGATGGCGTTGCCAAACGCGTAGTTGCCGTAGTTGTCCCCCTCGTAGCAAGGGCCGTTCGGCCGGACGCGGTCGGCGAGGTAGGCATCGTTCGCGTCTTGCGTGAGCTGGATCCAACTCGCGTTCTTGAAGAGGAGGCCCCCGATGCCCAGCGCGACGCTGCCAACGACCGCGTGGTTGTTCGTGGGAACGCCACCCGACGCGGCCGCGTCCGCTAGCACGAGGAGTTTCGACATGAACTTTTGCTCAATGATCGTGCGGTTCGCGGCGCTCACGTTGTTGTAAATCATGTCATAGGCGATCAAGTAAGGATACAACGTCGTCGACCGGGATATGAATTGCGCGGTGTCCCACGTCAGTCCCTCTGGATGGACCTCGTCGATGTCCAACATCGCCTGCACGGCACTGTCGATCAAGGCTTGGTTCTTGTCGATGAGACCCTTGAAAGCGTTGACAAGGAATGATTCGCCCCAGAGGCTGCCGTACCACGCGTTCCATGGCCCCGGGGTGGCCTCGTTGCACTTGGCCCTGAGGCCTTCGAGGTCGCTTCCATCGAACAAGAGGTAGGGATGCTGGCGGGCGGCGAGTGGCGCGACGTCGAAAGGCGTCGAGGCGACCACCGGGGCCGGGGAGCCCTGGCCGCGGCCCGCGCGATCGAGGCTGGCACTGGTCGCGTTGTAAAAGCCCGAGGTTGCCGGCCCGGAATGCAGCGTCGAGGCTCCGAAACGGGCAAGCGTCGCGTCATCGAAGAGGAACCACTGGAGGTCGTTCGTCGCGTTGAGGCGATACCCGCAATAATTTCCCGAGATCGTCGCGTTGCCGTCGCTCAAATCGTGAGGCGCTGCCTGGTCCGCCGCCTGGAAGAGAAAATGGTCCGTGGCATTTACCGTGACGGCGAGCCGGCTGGACACGGAATCAATCGAAACGGGCGGGTGGGGCACGGTCGCGTTGCCGAAGGTCATGACCGTGACGAGACGGCGGGCAGCCGTGCTGGTCGGGCGCACCTTGATGTACTCGACGGCATCGTGGAGGTGGTAGTTGTACACGTTGCCGACATGGCTGGTTATCGTGACGGGCGTTCCCACGAACCGCAGCCGCATGCTCGTGCCGGATTGGTTGAAAATGGCTTCCCCGGCCGTGGCGTTGAAGGAAAGCGCGCCGTAACTGTGAAAAACGAGATCGACGTTCTTGCCTGGCTCGAACTCGTCGATGAGGAGGAAGTAACCAGGATCGTCGCTGCCAGCGGGAGGCCGGATGTAGAGCACGTTGCGCGTGAAGCCGCCGTTGTCTGGATAGAGATGATTGCCGATCAGAACGGGCACGATGCCGGCCGCGCACGCGAGCGCGAGGAGCACGGCGCCGGCGGCGAGGCCGTTTCTCGATGCGGTTTGGGATGCCATGACGTTACCTTCGGGATGTGTCTACCTCGATGCATCCACCCAGGGGGCATAAAGGTTGATCGATCCCCCCCGGAGCCAAGGTGGAAAATTATATACCTTGAACAAGTACAATTGAGGGTATTTTTTAACGTCTAATTTCTACCGCGTTTCCCGACGAAATAAAACTGTCGCCCTATTCCTTCTGGTTATCCCCACAATTTGCTAAATACCTCCGGCCATTCACCCGTTCATGGCAGATAACAGCACTTGATCGGTTCGAGCTTTGCGGGTTATCATTCGGATGCTCGATTTCATGGCGGAGATCGGGCAAATATCATGCCAATTTCATCATTCCAGATAAGATATTGGCCACAAGACATATATATAGAAGATTGTCTTCTGATATTGATAAAAAATAAAAATGATTCACGATGATCATCATCACACGTCCTCGCAAGCCCACCATCAAGCAAACGCAACTTGATGACTTCGTCGGACACCCAACAATATCAAAATACAACATGAAGAACAAATCAGAGAAAAGAACAGCGCAGAAGAAGTTTAGTAAGCACAGCGCATGCTATCGGGCGGTATCAACGGGGAAGTGGCCTACATCATGCGGCGGAGGGCGACGCTGGAAAACTTCCTGGAATTCCTCTCCGGGGCCGATCAGCACGACGAGGCGTATTGGATCTCGAAAGGATTAGGAGTGGCATCGTTGCTTGCCGAATGGAGACAGCAACAGACCCCTTAAGCTTGGTGAAGTTATCGAACCTCATTTTGTAAATATTATATATCTTGAACCTATATTGAATCTTACGAGCTACCATGTTGATTCAAGTCGAGGATTCCCGGACGGGAAAGTTGATCAAATTAGATGTGAAGGAACACCACAAGATAGAACGCATAGTTGACATCATCCTCAAGCACATGGGCTTGCTCCAGGAGAACCGGTCGTATACACTCGTTCTCGATGGGAAGGAGCTCAACCCGCAGCTCACGATCGAGGATTGCATTCACAAGATGGGCCTGAAGGAGAACGACAAGCTCACGCTCTGGGCCCGGGTCGTCGGCGGCGTTTGTTGAGCAGTTACATTTCTCTACTCATTCTTGTGCCACTACATGGCTAAAAACCACAAGTATTCCTTGGATGCCTCGGCGAAGGCGGCGGCTTTCTCCAGAAAATCGATGAGTTCTTTCACCAGCTGCCTGGGGGAATCAATCCATGAAAAGCGCGCGGGATCCGGGGTCTCTGGAATCGCGGGGAGGATGGACTGGAGCTTGGCAATGACCGCCCGGACTTTCTTCGGGGACAGCTTCGTCGAGCCTCGCATCAAGTGCCCCATCTCCAGGTCATCTTCTAGCGTCGGGTATTCCTTTCTGATCATCTCGACGACTTCGAATGGCTCGAAAGTGTATATCTTCGCCTCGCGCCCCGCGAGAGACTTGTAATCGGAGCTCAAAGGCGTGCTGTAGCGAAAGCTGGGATCCAGTTTGACTCCCGTGATTTCTTCTTCTCTGCGAATGCCTGGCCTGAGGATCTGCTTGCCGATGTACACCTTGATTATCTCAATAGCCATGGCGAGTCACTTGCATTCATTCTCTCTTGGATATCATGGCTTATATCATAACCCATGGTAAGTCACTCGCGTTCATGGTTTATATTCGACTCCCTCGCGGCGTATCCAGGCGTGCAAGGGCTGCATGACATCCACGCGGGCACGGAACTTGCGGGACGCGGTCTCCTTCTCGATCGCGTCGAGCCCTTGCGACCACAGTTCCTTCATTCCTGGCAGTACTGCCAATGTCCCTGTCGCCGTCTCCAGCACCTCGATGGCCGCGTTCCAGGTGATTTGGCTCGTGCGAGGGCTCGTCACGAGCGCGCGCACGAACCCGGCCGCGATTTCCGGGTAGGCGCGAGCCAGTCCCGCGATAGCTTCCATCACCGGCGCGGGCCAGCGACCGCGGCGGTACACGGCCATTGCCATGACGGGTGTTCCGGGCACGAGTCCGCCGACGCTGGCCGGCACGATACAATCGTCGCCCCAGCAGAAAAATGGCACCGTGCCTTTCATGGCTCTAGCTATCGAAAGACGCACGGACGGCTCCATCCCGGGCGACGGCCTGGCGCGTCCTGCCAGCGCCGTGGCGCCGAGGGAGAGACGGGATCCTGGGGTGACGAACAGTGCCCTCGGGACGGGTAGTGACTGCATCCAAGTCCTCATGAACCCGGCATGGTCGATCGGCAGTGGCCACTCGTCACGCTTGCCACTCCCGGCCCTCTGGCGAGCGATATCTCTTATCACGTCGACTACCATGGTGACGGGTATGAAACAAGGGCCATCGAAAGAAGGCAGGAAAAAAACTCATCGAAAGAAGGCAGGAAAAAAGCCCCATCGAAAGAAGGCAGGAAAAAAAGGTCACGAGTAGAGGTGCTGGCTGTATGGCCAGAGGTCTTCGAGGAGAGCCGCGATATCCTCCCTGTAGGACACCAGCTGGTCGTAATCGTGGCTGATGAACTGGGGCCGCTCGCCAACGAGTCGATCCAGCCGCGCCTCCATTTCGTCGACCCGCTTGATGAGGCTCGATGGGATGGGGCCGGTCACGTTCTGGTAGGCGACCGTCGTGCGCATGAGCCAGATGTACTCGAAATCCTCCACGCCGGCGCTGAAGCTGAGCAGCCGGAGGGAGGGGAGCGGCCGGCCGGTGCGTGGATCCTCGAAGCAGAGCTGGCCGTCGCCATTGCCGTCGAAGCCCGCGCGGTACGTGTCGTTGCTCGCCGTCATGGACCAGTAGAGAAACCCGTCGGCGTCGAACCGGGCACAGATGTACGGCAGCAGGCGCGGGTCGTGACCAGCCCCCCAGAGCTGCATGTTCGGGTACGGGGCGGTCGGGCCAACGCACACGTAAAACCAGTACTCCTGCCCGGCCGCGTGGCGGTTCGCGACCGCGCTCGGCTCGAAGTTGCCGATGACGGGGCACCAGATATCGACGACGTCGTGGAGGATCGGGTACTCGGCGAGGTACTCCTCGGTTAGCAATGTCCGCAGTTTCGAAGTCCCCGAGTGGTAGAGCGAGTTCACGTCGTGAATGTGCTGGTATCTCTCCACGGGTGGCTCGTCCGTCCAGTAATTGTACGGGAGCTCGACCCACGAGCGGTTCCGCCCGATCTGGTCGATCCAGGTCTTGCCCTCGAGATGCGCGCTCACGTCCTGGACGAAGTCCGCCTGGATCTGCCGCCACTGCTCGTCCGTGAGGGAGCCAGGTCTTGGAGACGGGAAATACCCTTGCCGAACTCCCGTGAACCCGTGGTCCAGCCGGTCCTGGAATGCAGCGTCGTAGGCGCTCCAATTGAACTGGAACGCCGTCCCGTTCCACCAGTATTGCACCCCGCTGGTAAACGGTATGCCCATGTCGTATTGTGAAATGCGGAGGTACATCAGCTCGTCGAACCAAGAGGGGGTCGTCCAGCCGCCGCCGAACGCCGTCCGCAAGTGGTTATCTCTCGGGATGGTGAAGTTGAAGACGGTCAAGGCGACGGGCAGCGAGTAGGATTTCCCGCTCACGATCATCGTGATGGTGCTGGAATAGCTCCCGGCCGATGCATTCACCGGGACCCGCACGCGCCAGAACAAGTCGACGTGCTCGCCGCCGGCACGAGTAATGGCCGGGGGAATCTCCAGCAGCTGGTCGGGCTGCTCGTCGACGAGGTAAGCGACGAGGAACGGCTCGACCAGGCTGGAACTGATGTTCGTGGGGAGCGCTGCGTGCACGAAGTCGGTGCAGCTCACGCTGGTGACCACGATGGTGCGTCCCTCGCGAGGCGATACGATCACGTGCCAGCCCTCCCACTCGCCCCTCGCGGCCGAGATCTCGATGTGCTGGGCGACCGGCGCGCTGGACGACAGGTCGACGCGGAACGACCGCTCGACCTTCACCGTTGCGGGTACCGACCATATCCCGAGCGTGCCATCGTTGACGAGGAGCGGCCGCACGTGCGCCGGGTAGACGACGGCGCCCTGGACGATCGCGAAGGACGCGCCGAGGGCGGCGATCACGGCCATCGCGACGATCTTCCGCCTGGGGGGCGGGAGCTTGTTGCGCAAGAAAGCATCGATCTTTCCCGCTACCTTCAACAACGGCTTCCTCGACCTGGGCGCGGGCAGATCGCTCGCCAGGAGGGGCTTGCGGGGAAATCTCCACCTGAACGCGCGGTACACGAGATCGTTCACCCCGAAGATGACCGACACGGGAAAGATGATGCTGCTGGCGGTCATGAAGATCAATTCGAGGACGACCATCACTTCCGTGATGGGTTCTTGAACCATCTGCCCGTCGTGCTGGAACCGGTCGACGAAGCAGACGAGGAGGAACACGCCCGTGAATGCAAGCGACAGGAAAATTGTAAGGAAGTAGTTCCGCTCGATGTCGTGCGCCCGGTACATGTAGAAGTGCGTGGCGAGCGTGATCGCGACCCAGAAACCGAGGAGGATGCCCGTGGTGATCATGAAGGACTCCGAGAACGGGAGGGAATAATCGGCGAGAAACGCGTCGTACCGTGAGAAGATGTACGCGAACGTCGGGAGGTAATAGAACGATGGTTCTGCCACGATGCTCATCGCGAACACGCCGAGCAGCATCCCGAGCAGCATCCACGGGAGCAAATCGAATGCCCGCCCGAAAACCCACTCGTCGGGGACGGTCATGAAGGCGATCGCCGCTATCATCGAGGTCGTCGCCGCGGTGAACGCCCCGTTTAGCACGTTTCGCACCCGCCGCCAGATCAAGCTGCGCGGGTTTACCATGAAGGCCCGCTGCATGTCGTGGATCGAGCCGGCCTTGTCGACCACCTCGCTGCGGGAGAAGAGCGTGAGCTGGAGCGGGTTCTTGGCGAGGAACACCCGTCGCTTCTTGATCGTGAGGGAGAACGGCCGCTTTGCCAGGGTAGCCATGGCGAGGGCGGCCAATCCGGAGGCCGCCGCCGACATCAACATCGCGTTCGCGTCGCCGGTCCCGAGGATCAGGTACCCGTTCAGCGCGAGTACCCCGGTCACGGTCCCGACCAACAAGAACACCCGCAACCGCCACGAGTTGCTGATAAAGAACCACTGTCGCAGCCACGAGAGGCCCGTTACCTTCACCTTGGGCCCGGGAGCTGGCACCTCTTGTGCTATGAGCAACCACGCCCCCACGAGGCCCATCGCGAGCGCGATGCAGATAAGGATGGTGGACAACCAGGGCTGCATTAAAATGGTCCAGCCGACAGGCCCCTGGCGGCCCCCCGCGAAGAAGGCCTGTATCTCCCCGTAGGCGACTGAGAACCACGCGACGAGCACCGGCCCGGCGACGAGCAGGATGGCGGTAAATGCCCTCGTTCTCGCGGGGTTCAAGAAAAATGCGACGATCGCGGCGGTTGCCACGAAGAAGATGGCGTAGTACACGATCTGCGGGAGGATGATCTCCCCCATGGGTTCCATGGGCACCTTCGCGAACCTGTCGTCCCACAGCGTGAAAGCGAGGTCGTAGGCGCTCTTGCCCTCGAGAAACAAGCACGTGATGGCGGCCCAAAAGTTCAGCAACAAGGCTGAAAACGCGGAATTCACGAGAAACGACTTCCCTTGCTCCGCCGGGCTCGTGTTTCCCGGCTCCGAAACCTTTTCGCTCATGATGATCGCGTATTTCCCCGTGGGCGGTTAAAAGAATTGCAATGCATAACCGGGACGTGGCGAGTCGGCTGGACCGCTTCTTCCGGCTGCCGATTCTATCTTGCCGCGGCGTCCACGACTGCGGTATCCATGGTGCCCGTCGTGCCCGTCACTCCTCGCGCCTTGCCGGCCTATATCCCTTGCACTTGCACCGCGACCGTGCGCTGCCTGGGGCCGTCGAACTCGCATAGCATGATGCCTTGCCACGTCCCGAGGACGAGGCGCCCCTGGTCGACGATGACCGTGACGGACGGGCCGACGACGCTGGCCTTGATGTGCGCGTCGGAGTTGCCCTCTGCATGGCGGTAGTTGCCGCCGCGCGGGAAGGCGCGGGCGAGGCCTTTCAAGACGTCGTCTTTCACGTCCGGGTCCGCGTTCTCGTTTATGGTGATGGCGCACGTCGTGTGCATGGCAAAGACCACACAAGTGCCGGAAGTGACGCCCGATTTTTGCACCACGGCCTCGACCTGGCTCGTGATGTTCACGACCGCCTCCCGCTCTGCCGTTCGCACCTGGACGCGCTCGACGTGTGTCTTCATGGTTGCTCGACCCCGATAGAAGTAACATGGACCATTTTATTCCAGAATATACATATATGCATGTATAATGCATATATTCCATCAAGAAGTGTGGTGTTAGACTGGTTCGGTGTCGAGTTCTGCGCCCCTTGGGATAGAGATGGCAGTGGTCGTCCCAAGTATGAGCACAGGATCCGGGAAGTGCTTGAAAATGGAAAGAAAAGTGGTGCCTATGACCACGATCCTCTGACAAGATTATACACGATCCGAGTCTGCTAGGGGATAGCGTTTTACACTGTTTCTTTTTTTTTCTTAATCTCCATTAGATTCCGC
>JAUQYZ010000186.1 GCA_030587475.1 Candidatus Sigynarchaeum calidifontis | reverse complement strand
CTCGACAAGTACGTCGAGACGAAAGGAGAACGTTTATTTGCCCATCGACTCGTGAAAGGGGCACCGAGAACGAACAACAATCACGAGTTGGAGCACTTGAGGGTGAAACATCTTCTCCGGCGCACGATCGGGCACGCTGCAGCGAGTCATTACCTGCTCGTGCATGGTGAAAACCTGGTTTTCGTGAAACCGGATGAAGGTCGCGAAAAGATCATGGAGCTTCTAACCACGATGGATAGAGAAGCCGCCAAGGAGGTCATGGCTAAGAAACGGAAGCCAAGGACGACTATATCAATCATCATGCACGTTAGTGCTAAATGGAAGGAAAAAATTGCCCGGTTGCGCGCAAAGCTATCGGATTTAAAGAGAGCAAAAACTAATCCATCTTAAGTTTTTTATATTTCTCTAGCTCATCCAAAAAGCTTGGGTTTCGGCGTTTTTTTGCTGTTAATCATATGGCAGCGCACACGATGGATTGCGCGCTGCTTCCGCGATGGCCTCCTCGACCATGAACACGATGCGGGCGACGACCGTCCACGCGTCGAGGGGGATCGGCGCGATCGAGTGCATGTTCCCGGGTGGCACGGCAGACTGCCATGCCCCGTCTAAGTGGCCGCCCTGGAAGCCGCCGACGACCAGTGCGAAGTCGACATCGGCCACGGTGCACCCGCTACCGATGCTCGGCATGACGTCGTCGAAGGACCGCAGCTTGCCGGCGGTCGAGAACGCGTGGATTCGCGAGGCATCGAACCGGGAGAGGAACGCGGCGAGCGTCATATCTTCGATCGTGAATAGCTGAGGGCCATCCGCCCCCGCGGGTTGCTTCTTGCCCGAGAGCAGGTCACCCATGATTCCCTCGAACCGGTTAAGAGAACGCGGGATCCTGGTAGCAGGGTCGATCATGATGATCTTTTCCTTCGGGTGGATCACGTGGATGCAGATGCGGAGCTTTTTGAAAAGTAAATTGAGCGGCGTGTTCATCGCGGCCAGCAGGCAGAGGTGCACGATGTCCGGCCGCCCGCGCTTTTCCGCGCCGGGCAGCGATGCCATAGCCGAGTGGTGGTAGTTCGTGTCCAGGAGCAGCCTGCCGGCTGGCGTGCCCTTTCGTTTCACGTCGGCCAGGACGCTCGCGTGATCCCGGAGGGCTTCGGGGACAAGTTCCAGCGCCGCCTCTGCGATGACGAGCCAGATCATTTCTACCCGCCCTCCTTGGCGCCTGACCGAGACCGCTTGTAATGGTATCGCTTCATGTGCCCGCATTGCAAGCAAGTAACGACAACGTGCGCGTTCTTCCCCTTCCCTTGCAACCGCACGCGGGCGGTAGTTCCTTCGAGTAAAAACGCGTCGCATTTCTTGCATACTTGTCGCGTGGATTGCGCATCGAGCGGCGTGCGGACTTTCATTGCTATTCTCCGGGCAACGTGGATATATCGGTTTGCTATAGCAGGCCCGTCCCCCGGGATGCTCGCCGCCTTCCCAGCCGCCGCTATAAGAATGTCGACGCGTTCGCTGGCGATCTCGTTGGCCTTTTGCCTGTTCTTGACATATTTTTTGGCCATAACCCTTCACGTCACCACTAGATTGTTCGCCCGAAATGCGGGAATGGGGTTATTATCTGCCGATCACGAAGGTATTGCCCCGAATACCAATGAGCTTGGCATGCACTTGCTTTGATACCTCATTGGCATAGTACTCGGCATCTTTTTCCCCGAAGATGGCATTCTTGAGCACCCTTATCTTCAAAGGGGTCTTAATACTGAGTTGTTCCTTGATATGCTCTATAACGGCGTCTCGTATGCCGTTTCGGCCTATCTGAATATCGACTGTGTCGTGGAACGCGGCTTTCACGGGAATCGATGAGAACACGGCATCCTTGAAAAATGAAGTTTGTGGGTATTGCATTGTGGCGCAAGGAATTGCATGGAATTGAGCCCGGAGACAGCTTAAATTAATAGTACGGTAAATTCTACCTCTCACCACGAGTATCTTGATATTTACGAAGAAAGGGTATAAACATGAGCCAACCTATCTCAAAGCCTGCCACGCCCCCGGTGAGCAACGTCTACAGCGCCGAGCCGATAGCACTCATCAAGAAGCTGGCCGATAAATTGCGCACTTATCCAGAATTGAATGTTCCCCGTGAGATACGGTTAGGGTTCTGGAAGACCTCTTGCGCGAAGGAGTTTTCTCCCGAGCAAAATGATTTCTGGTTCGTTCGTGCCGCATCGCTTCTCCGGAGGCTCGCCATCAAGAAGCTGATCGGCGTGAGCAGGCTTCGAAAAGAGTACGGGTCTCGCCAAAGAAACGGCTTGAGACCTGCGCACTTCCGGAAGGCGTCGGGGAAGATCATCCGGCGCATCCTCCAGCAATTGGAGAAGGCAGGGCTCGTAACCATCGAAAAATCCGCCGGGCGGAAGTTAACAAGTCTCGGGCACTCGTTGGTCGACAAGATCGCCCACGAGATCGTGCGCGAGGCTACCGCGGCAAAATAATCATGAATCGAGACGAACAAGTACCTGGTGAGCCATTCAATGAGCGATGATGATCAGCTTGAAGAGATCCGCCGTCGTAAAATGCTCGAACTCCAACAGCAAGCGGCCGCACAAGCTCAGCAAAAGGAAGCCCAGGACAGGATCGAGGCCCAGAAGGACGCGATAATGCGGAAAATCCTGTCTTCTGAGGCACGCCAACGTCTCATGAATCTCAAGCTGGTCAAGCCCGAAGTGACCGATGCAATAGAGGCGCAGCTCATTCAGCTCGTGCAAATGGGGCAGATAAGCCGCCTGGGCGTCCCACTTCCGATGTCCGACGAGCATTTCAAAGCATTACTCCAACAGTTAATAAACAAGAACCAGCGGAGGGATTTCACGATCAAGAAGATTTAACAAGTTAATTTCAACCGAGATGAACAATTATGCCACATTTTCGACCTTATGCGAAAAAACTACGAATGGCAAAAAGATTAAAGGAAAACCGGCCTGTACCCACGTGGGTCGTTATCAAAACAGGCCGAAAAGTACGATCGACGCCTAAACAGCGTAGATGGCGACAAACAAAGATGAAAACGTGAATTCTATGGGCAAGAAAGCAAAAAAGGCAGCCGCGGACGAGGACGTGGAGGAGGAGGTCGAAAAAACGGCCGACGACGCTGCCGCGGAGGCGGCCAAGCCCGTTCCCAAGAAAACCAAGGCCAAGGGGCTCGCGGCCGACGAGAAGTCCATGGACGCGGAGGCAACCGAGCCGGAAGAAGCGGCCCCCTCAAGCAGTGGCAAGGAAATATTCGAGGAGAAGTCAGAGGTCGCCAAGCAATTTGAGACCGCCGGCGAACCGAAGGAGGAAATTACCGAGGAACGAAAATATATCGTACCTCTTTCCCGTGCATATGCCAGCCCCCCGAAATATCGCGCGAAAAAGGCCATCATTATCCTGCGCGAGTTCTTCAAGCGCCACATGAAGCCAACCGAGCTCGTGATATTACCCGAGGTCAACGATGAGATCTGGTCGAGGTCCATCGAACGACCCCCTCGGAAGCTCAAGATCCGTGCGACAAAGAGCATTGAAGGAAAAGTGACGCTGTATCTGGGAATGACCCCGACGACCAAGCCCTCGGAAGCTCAAAGCAAGAGTTAGGGCAATCCCTCGGGCGTTAGCATTCATTTTTTTACCAACTTGGGAGAATTCGATACTCGATCAGACGAAAAACATCACGTGTTTCAAAAAATAAGAGCTGTGAACGAAGTGCTTGAAAGGCTGGACGCGTTCGGGTCGAACACAGTTGGTATTTCATTGCTGGCCACCGACGCATACTGCATCGCTCCCGGCGGGACCAAGGCCAAGGTCAAGGAGCGGATCGAGGCCGTGCTACAAGTGCCATGCATCGAGATCGACGCATCATTTAAGCGGCTAGTCGGCGTCATGATGGCAGGCAACTCCAGGGGGCTCTTGCTTCCGAACCATATCAGCCCGCACGACGAGGAAGCGATAATAAAGGCCATGGAGCAATTTGGCAGCGTGAATATTCTCGTATTGGAGCAGAGCAAGCTCAACGCGCTCGGCAACCTCATCTCGACGAACGACAAGGGCGTAGTTGCAAGCAGCAAGCTCAATCCTGAGAGCATCAAATCCATCGAGAATATTCTCGGCGTTAAAGCGATCCAGGCGCGTATCAACAACTCACCTTTGGTCGGCACCAAGCTCATCGCGAATGCCAAAGGTTGCCTCGTAAGCCCCCTCGCTACGAACGAGGAGGCCGAATCTTTCAAGAAAGTCTTCGACGTGGAGAACATTGATTTCACGACGGTCTGCCTCGGAATGGAGTCCATCCGCGTCGGTATGGTAGCCAACTCTTTTGGTGCACTCGTGGGAAATTCGACATCAGGGCCTGAAATGGCTCGTATCTCGGAAATTCTCGGGGTCTGAAATGCCTACATCTTGCTTCTTCTTGTGCCAAACTCCTTCATCAAGCATTGCCTCCCGTTCTAACAATCATCTTGATGGATGTTCTTGGAAGGCGGGAGCTTCCCATGCGTTAAGATTTAATGCCACAAGCCATTATCACATCGCAAGCTTTCGGAGTGTAATAACATGTCAGAGCTGTCAGTTAGTACCTTCCGCGTGTGTGGATTCTACCGCACCCGATACGGCGTGAAAAAAAACAAGTTTGAAAAGGAATTGCGAGCTCTTAGCAAGGATGACGCTATTACCTCGGTAAAAAAACTCATTTCATCGCAAAAAGTTAAACTTTCCCGCATCGTTATCGAATCGGTGGAAGAAATTAAGAACAGCGATGATATCAAGAGCCGAGTCGTAAAGGCGTTCGCGACCGAGAACATTCGAGTATAACAAGTCACTTCGAGAAATACCTGCCTCTTAGAGGTCCGATGATGGAAAGCGACGAGCTTCAACAGATGGCCGCGTTCATCGAGTTCGCACAAGACCAGCTCAAGCAGCTGGATATGCAACATCAGGTGATCGGCCATGACATTGATGATCTCGCCGCGACCATGGTCACCATCGAAAATTTAGACAAGGAGCAGTCAGATAGCGATGGAAATTTGAATACAGTGCTCCCGATTGGCGATAGCGGTTTCATTCGCACGGTCATCAAGAAACCTACCGGATACATCATATCCATCGGCGCCCGGTATTTCATCGAGGCGAACCGGGAGTACAGTATCAAACTTCTGGAATCGCAGAAAGAACGGATGCTTGCCACCCTCGGTGCGATTGAGGAGCGTATAAAAAAGATCTCCGAACAAGTCGAGAAAGTTCGCCCCGTGCTCGAGCAGCAAGTGCAAACAATGAAGTCGGGCGGCGCTTCACCCACACAGCCGCTTAAGAAATCAAAAACGGATGGCTTGTAGAGGAAATTTTTACCCCGCCAGTCCCCGCACCAGCGTCGCACTGGTAGGGAATACCGAGGGGTCCCCCGTGTTCGAGAAGATCAAGTCCGGATTTCAAGCATTCGTCAAGAACGTCAAAACAAAAGAGCTTACCGAGAAAAATATTAAAGATGCACTCGAGGAACTTAAGATCTCCCTTGCAAAGAATGATGTCGCCTATTCGGTTGCTCAAAAAATATCCGAAGATGTTAAGACAAAGATTCTCGGCACGCGCATCGACCGGTCGAACAAGATAGAGTCTTTTCTCAAGGATGTCTTAACGAGCACGATATTAGAAATCCTCCAGGTTAGCAAGCCTTTCAATCTGCTCGATAAGGTCAAGGAGAAAGCTGCTCAAGGTGCGCCGTTCGTGCTCGTGTTCCTCGGCGTGAACGGCACGGGGAAGACCACGACCATCGCGAAGGTAGCAAACTACTTCAAGAAAAACAACGTGACATGCGTTATCGGTGCGGCCGACACGTTCCGGGCCGGAGCGCTCGAGCAGCTGGAAAAGCACGCCAATAATGTTGGCATCCGGGTCATTAAACACGAGTACAAGAGCGATCCAAGCAGCGTGGTGTTCGATACCATATCTCACGCGCAAGCCCGGCACATCAAGGTCGTTCTGATAGATACCGCAGGGCGGCAAGTCATCGACAAGAACCTTATGCGGGAGTTATCCAAGATCATTAACGTTGCTGATCCAGATTGCGTGATCTACGTGGGTGATGCTATGGCAGGCAACGACGTCGTTTCGCAAGTCCAAACCTTCTCGCAAGTTGTCCGCGTGGACGCATCCATCTTGACCAAGGTGGATGCTGACATCGGCGGGGGCGCGGCCTTGAGCATCGCGTACCTCACGAAGCGACCTATAGTGTTCGTCGGGACGGGCCAGGGCTATGACGACCTCCAGCCGTTCAACGCCGATTGGTTCTTGAGGAAGATCCTCGATCTTTAGGAAACCGGCCTTTGCATGGGGCGGTATTAAGGAAAGCTACTCGCTGCTCATTCCTTTGCCGAAAAATCAAGGTAGTTGGAAAAAGAATTCGTTGCTATTACTGGCGGCCAAGCACGTACTTCAACTGCTGGAGAATGCGGTTTAAAAAGACCATCAAACAGATGCCGAAAAACAAATAGATCCCGATCATGAAGATATTACCTTGGATTACCGCAACGACGATCTGTACCCCCATATACACGAGCATATATCCAATAATGAGTTGGATGAATTTTAACATGGTTCTCGGAGGCAGCAACCGGCGTTTCTGCTTGATAGCGAAATAAAACAAAAAAGGCAAGAACACGGCGTGCACGATCAACGGGAGAAGCATGAACGGACTTCGGATTATCAAGAAGTAGACAAGATCCATCCCGACAAAGAATAGGAATATTACGAGGCCGAACATGAGATCTATACCGCCGACCATTCCACCGCGCAAGGGTATGCTCCCGTCGGAATCATCCTCGTCATCTTCGTATGCACGCGGTTCGCCCTTGTCTTGGTACATTCGTCTTTCTTTCCCGGAATCTTCACTGCTCGGCATGCGTCGTGTCGCCATTTGTTCGCCCCCTTGTTCGAGTTGAATGCGGATGGCCACTTCCTCGCTCTTCATACTCTTAAAAGTGCAATTGTGGGCCTCCGGAAGGCGATCCTTCGCGCAGTAATAGCCGCCACACCGCTTGCATTGAAATCCTAGGTAGGCGTCCTTGTTACAATAGGCACACTTCGTGTTTTCACGCCTCATCTATAATCGATATATGATGAACATATGGAGATGTTCCATAATAATACTTCCCTTTCTTGAAAAACGGGGAAATCTCCTTGGATGAATACCAGGAAGTCTCCTTGGATGAATACCAGGAAGTTCGTTTCAACATACATGGATTCCCAAGCTGTCGTTTCTCGCATGTTCGGTGGCGCAAACGGGTTAGATTTCCATATGACCCTTTTTTCAGAGATGCGCGGCATTGTTAAATAATTCTGCTTGCTTCCATTCTTCGCGCTTGGAGGTGTTTTTCACGGACGTTTTCAAGCAGTTTACCGAGAGAAACAAGAAGATGTTTGCTGATATGGGTGTGAACCCGGCATCCTTGAGTTTCACGGCCAACCTCGGAGATGGATCCGAGCAGATCAAGCACGCTCGGTTAATAGAGAAACTCGCAGCGAGCCGGACATTCCCGGCATCGGTACAGCCTGGCTCCATCCCTCAAGTCGATGCTGTAGAACGGCAATCTGGCGGCGATCGCGTCGTCCACGAAGCCATCGAAAAAAAACTGCGCATGTCGATCCTCGTTCCTGTTTTCATCGCGGCAACTCTCTACATCATCCTCACGTTATTGCTATAGGCGTATTACTTCCACCATCGATCTGGATGGCAAGTAATGCCGGATTTTCCCGATGAGGCTAATGACTCACTGGCCAATTTTCGTGTAATGCATATACCTAATACCACATGTATATGTCATGTTTATATATGGCTACGGCCTAATGACATTGAACCCGCAAAAAAAATGGCGATCGCGGCGATATTGTCCCCCGAGGAACCAGGGATCAAGGCCATTTTTTTTAAAGGAGGTTTGAATATAATGTCTTCTATCGAAAAAGCAATCAAGGATTTTCTCAAGGATGGCAAGGATTGGGACAAATTACCCACCAAACAGCTGCCTGGCGTGAATGTAGTCAAGATGCCCGCCACGAAAGCTCGGCCGGCGCTCCTGGCCCTGGAAGTGAACCCTACAAAAGAAGGCAAGCCCATGAAAAGGAAAGGCTTGTTTGTCACGAGCAAGGAAATGCTCGTTTCCTTCTCCGAGATCCTCACGAACGATTCGATCTTCACGCTCATGAAGACTGTAGAGGATATCAATGCCGCGGCCATGCCAAAAGGTTCTGGAGCCCCCAAGGCTCTCGATCTCGACGAGGGTTGAACCCGAGAAATTCGACCCGTATCCCGATTATCGTGGTACTTTCATTAATCCTTTTTTTCGATGAACAGAGGAGCGTATTTTTCGTTGAATAGCCGGTTCCAACGTTCTTGGTCAGCCGGTTCGAACCGCCGCGGCGGGAATGAAGCATCGACCAGTTTCCTACCCGCTTTTATGTCCCGTACTTCGCCATTCGATATTGATTGAACGATTATATTGCCAATGCTCGTTGCCTCGTCGGGACCAGCAAGCACCGGCACGCCAGTAGCGTCGGCAGCATACTGGCACATTAAACTGTTCCTGGATCCGCCGCCAACGATGTGCAAGGCGCCGATCCTGATTCCGGTTAGATCTTGAAGCATGCCAAGTACATGGCGGTAGCGCAACGCAAGGCTCGCAAACACGAGTGCGGCGAATTCCCCGAATTTTTTCGGTGGCCTTTGCCCGGTGTCCTTGCAAGCATTCCGGATGGCTTCGAGCATGTTTTGCGGGTTCAAGAAGCGCGAATTATCGTCAGGAAACACGATGCTGTCGAATGACTCGCATTTTCTTGCTTCATCCATGATGCGGTCGTATTCGAGCCGCGATCCCGTCTCCATCTCCCAGCGGGCCTTCGATTGCTGGAGCAACCACATGCCGGCGATGTTTTTCAGCAAGCGGATGGTGCCGCCGATGCCCCCCTCGTTGGTGAAATTCATCTCCAGTGCCTTCCTCGTGAGGATCGGCCGGTCAAGCTCCACGCCGAGCAAGCTCCACGTGCCCGAGCTGATGTACGCGGCGTTCCGCGACCCGAGCGGGGTCCCTGCGACGGCCGCGGCGGTGTCGTGGCTTGCCGTGAGGTGCACTGCCGCGGATTTCACACCGATCCTCTCGAGCAACGCAGGGGTGACATGACCGAGCACGTGACCAGGCTGCACGGGCTTCGAGAACATGGTGGCATCGACGTGAATCTTCTCGAGGAACGGCACGATCCAGTCCCTCGTCGTCGCGTCGAGGAGCTGGGTGGTCGACGCGTCGGTATACTCTATTGCCTTCTCGCCGGAGAGCAGGTAGTTGAAGTAGTCCGGCATCATGAGGAACGATTTGCCCACGCCGGGGGTTGTGCACGGGTGTCCGCCCTTGGCCAGGGCATGAAGCTTGACGATCGTGTTCAAGGACATGAACTGGATGCCGGTTTTTTCATAGATCTGTTCCCTCGGGATCACACGCAAGAGGTCGTCGAGGGCATTGTTCATGGCCGGGTCGCGGTAATGGTACGGAAGCCCGACGAGGTTGTCGTGCCGGTCGAGGATGACGAAATCGACACCCCACGTGTCGATGCCGATGCCATCGATCGTGCCGTTATCGAATTGCTTCGCGTTTCCCTTCAAGCCGGCGATGATCTCCTCGTAGAAGCGAAGCACGTCCCAATACATGTGTCCATGGACGTCCGTGCCTTGTGTCTTGTACCGATGGAGCTCTTTTACTTCTAGCTTGCCATCGGTGATGCTTCCCAGGACCAGGCGCCCGGATTCGGCACCCATGTCGACCGCGACGTACTTGCTTGCCATATCTTTTCTGATCCTGGAACGTCCATCCTTCTTAAAAAAACAAGCTCGCGTCAAGGAATATCCACCGGCATCCACAATTCCAACGTGGTGGACTATTGTCCTTTCAACACACCTGGTGCCATAAAATACTTGAAAAAAAACGTGCGTGGATGATACAAAAAAATTACAATAAAAGGATTGAATTTTAGTGATCCTTGTTTTTGCGGAACTTCTTGCACACAATTACAAAGCCAATACTTGATGCCACGAAAACGGCGATCACCGAATAACCGGGGACCTCGGGCTCCGCATTTCCTCCGAATTGCGATGCAATTCCAGACGAGAACGAAACAAGCTTGAATTGGAAACCCTGTGGATTTTCACCAACGACGTTACCCCCTGGCGATGGCTGGAACTCGGCCCTACACTGCTCGGTATAATACTCAAGAAGGATACCTGAGGCAGAGTCGTAAAAAGCCTGTTCTATCGTCCCGATCTTTGGATAACCGATCTCGAACTTATCACGCCACCGGAATGCACCGGAAGACCACGTGTACGTCTCAGGATCACGAGGGGTCATCGAAAACGAACTGGAACTATCAACCCACAAGCCGAAAAATCCACTCGTCGTGGGCTTTCCATCGCTTCCACGCGTGATTCGCATCCAGAAGGTACCATCACACGGTGGCACGGTCTCGGGAATATAATGCAAGTAATCCATATCCAGGTTGTCGATCGACAGGAGCGTAGATGCATTATTCGTTATATTTAACCGGAGAGACACCATATTATTTGGCCCGAACATGTAATGTGATATGTTGATGGGCTGATTGAGCGTGTCCCTGTCCCCGTCATGGATACGGAATATGTCGGTTCCCGTAGCATTGCTCGTTTGATTGATCCATACGGGCGTCCGGGTAAGGTTATTAACAGGCACCCATTTTGCGGCGTTGTAATTGTAAATCAAGAATGTGGTATCGTTGAATGACGCTATAGAGGCATTGTTATAACCCAAGAACCGGAACTCAAATGCTTTGATATCCTTCTTCACCGTACTACTCGTATCGTTCTGGAACGTGAAGTTCATGAGGATACCATATTTTCCACCGCCTAAACTCGTGCTATTAATTATCCAGTAACTCCCGTCCGTCTTGGTTGCATTGTTGGAATTGGAATTGATCGGGGTGCCAGTTACAATAGCAGCGGTGGTGAAATTAGCATCTTCGTTTGCAAATGCGGCGTAAAGCCGTTTCGTTTCAGCAATATAACCTGCCAAGGCTAGGGGCGTGTAAAATATCGCATGGCGGTAGATCTTTGTCTTCGGCTCGTATACGCTTTCCAGGTAATCCATGTCCATGTTATCGATACGGAGCAATGTCGATACGTTGTTCGTCAGATTGAGCTGGAGGGCAACCGCATTGTTCACACCATTCATGTAATCATGGATGTTGATGGTCTTGTTGAGTTTATCCTTGTCCCCACCATAAATTCGGAACGTTTTTAACGCGGTAACATTGACTTGGTTGATCGAGACTGGCGTGCGGGTGAGATTATTGACGGGCACCCACATGCTCTTATTAAAATTGTATATCATGAAAGTTGCATTACCCCCCGGCAAGACGGATTTATTGTTATTCCCGGTGTACTTGAAATCCAACGCCGTGACATGTTCCTTTAGCATATTATTTGTCTCGTTCTGGAACGTGAAGTTCACAAGGCAGCCATATTTTCCAACGCCTAAATTCGTGCTATTAATTATCCAGTAACTCCCGTCCGTCTTGGTTGCATTGTTGGAATTGGAATTGATCGGGGTGCCAGTTACAATAGCAGCGGTGGTGAAATTGGCATTCTCACCTGCGAAGGTGTTGAACGGCGCGAATGATGGGCTTTCTCCTTGTAACGCGTTGCCCCTGCCAACGATATTTGATGAGACGATGAACCGGTTGATGATTTCATCGTTTACATTCTGGGCAACATAGGAATTGTTGTTCGTATAGAACGTGAGGTTGTTCGTGATATCCGGGATCGTGAACAATGTCTTGTTTGTTATCGGTGTAATGCTCGTGCCCCGGCTCGCGTTCAAATACGTGCCCGTCGCCTTATTATATCCGACCTCATCAATAAAATCCTTGGCAAAATCCATCCTGGACACGTTCTGGTTATAGAATGCGATATAGGGTGACGTGTTTAACGGATGGTTGTACCTGATCTGAATGTTTGTAATATTTTCAATAAGGTCGAAACCATAGTTATTAGACCCTCCGATCGTGTACCGGATTGACGCTCTCACGTCCACGGTGGTGTAATACTCTGAACGGCTGTAGAACGAGAAATTGTAGTTGAGGTATCGTTCCCCCGTTCCCCCCCAAAGCACGCCATGCGTGTATTCCACCTGGGCTGTATTGATCGCGGTCACGGCAGGCGTAAATATCACGCCGACGAGCATAGCAAAGAGAAAGATGGAGAATAATTTCGTTTGCGTTCTCATTTCGTATCACCCTCAGCCTTCTTTTCAGGGGATGTTTCCGCCGACTTCTTTTCCTCTGATTTCACATCTGTCATTTTTTTTTCCTCGGGGTTTTCTACCACGTTCTTATTCCTCTTGTCTTCCATGGCTTTGCGCTCCTCAGCCGTCAGCTCCTTTTCACCAGCTGTTCCTGGGGGGATCGGTTCTCGCTGGCCCTTCTTTTTCCTTCCAAGCGAGAAGAACAGCACGAAGTTAAACACCCATAATCCTGCGACGAATATCATCCACAACGTTGCCTCGGTCTCGTGCGGGATCGGCGAGTACGGCCACTGTGAATACGTATCAATCTGGCTCGCATTCAACCCGGCAATGAATTTCGAGGACTGATAGGTGAAAAAATTGAAGTACGGCCACAAATAGAAAGGCTTATTCAATTCTGCATTCTCACGCTTTACAGGATGCACCACGGGCGTGGTGCCAGGTGCGATCGTCCTATTCCAATAAGGTCCAATCCCTGAAACGATGAATTGATTGAATTGTGCGGCCATGAAGCCGACGCACATTGAAACCCACAAGATCCTGCCAGAACCATACGTGGTGTAGGCAACTAAAGGCTCACCCTTGGTGAACGTGCCAACCCGGTTCTGTTCGGGTCGATACACGAGCACATTCGCACCGGCTTTCGCGTCCTTAACAAAGATACGTTCCTTCACGAGTGGACTCGATTCCCAAACAACACTTCGCTGGAGCACGTTAACGCTACTCGCGGGGGAAGTGTCAGAGTACAAGTATTCGTCATTCACCCTCAGCTCGATCTGCCCCACATAGTCTTGATCGATGTAGAGTTCCACCTCGGTCGTGTAAGGATAGTTGAATACAACAGGCAAGATGTTCGTGAAATCGGCATATGCGCCGTAAGATCTAGTTTCTGCAATTAACGGGTAGTATCCGCCAAAGATGAATAATCCCGTGCCGCTCTGAATTTCGTTGGTCATCGCCGCGATAAAGGTCGTGTTACTTGGTAAAAAACCATTTACAAGGAAAATGTCGTAATCCGAGAGAGAAGCGAGGTACCCGTAATAGTTACTCGAAGTTGCATAACTGATCTGCAAGGTGTTGTCGAGCTCGATGCGGTCCTTGAAGGAGGTGTTCGCCGGATCTATGAATATCAAGATTTTGATGGCCGGGGAATTGCTGGGCACCACGTTTGCTTGAACGGTTGCAATGATAGGACCGATGAAGCCACCCGCTATCAAGAGCGCGATCAAGGCTCGATATAAGTTTCGTTTCATGATTATCTGCTCGTGTAGAAATACTATGCAATAAGGTTGTTGATAAATTTAACACGCAGAGGTTATAAAAAATTATCAACCATTACGCAAGGCTAGTGCACTAATCCTTAAGTCCCTACCTAGTTAACGTTAGCCCATCACCCCTCAGTCGTGTTTTTTGTCCATAGATCGTCTTGTCCACCCGTTGTCGACGAGATCCCGTGATCTCACGCCGTGGCGAGCGGCCGGCCGCTGTACGTCCATTTGAACGGCTCCGCCATGGTCTCGTTGTAATAGGCAATGAAAGCGAGGATCTTCCGCTTCAAGTCCTCAACTGACGTGAAGGTCTCGCGCTTCAATAGTTTG
>JAUQYZ010000113.1 GCA_030587475.1 Candidatus Sigynarchaeum calidifontis | reverse complement strand
CGGTTTAATATGTTATGATCCCCCACGGGCGCCTTCCACGGGATTAGCAATCACATTTTTGTGCCAGCCCGTGGAGATCATTGAATAACACGAGGGAAAAAAGGCAAGGATCCTATGGAACTCGTTCTAATGCATTTTAACGCCCAACAGGGACCTATCGCGTTCGATGCCATCCCGAAGGCAATTTCAAAGGAAATCGAAGCAGCACTCATCCGGTTGTTCGATGTTTCCGAGGGCGAGGGCATAGAGGAAAATTTCAAGTGGCGATGGCATAGAGGAAAATTTCAAGTGGCTCGTCAAATCAGACGAAGAGGAAGAGATTCAGACGAAGAGGAAAATTTCAAGTGGCTCGTCAAATCATTCCTCTTCGTCTGAATCTCCTTCCTCGGGCAGATGGGGCACATTCTTGCCCAACTCCTTCTCTTGTTTCTTGATCAGCTTTTCATTCTTCGTCTTCTGCGCCAGCTTGACGATCTTCTCTTGAATGTTCCTTGCAGCTGCTGGATCCTTTGCTTTCAAGGCTGCCTTCGCATCTTTCTTCAGCACCTTGATCCAGCTGCCATAGAAATCGTTCAACTTGCCCGTGAAGAGGTTGATGATCTTCTCGTTCTTGACCTCCTTGGCGAGGCGCACGGTCAACAAGTGGTCCTTCTCCGCTTGTGCCCAGTTTCCTGCCTTGATCTTCTCGTTGACCTCGTCCAGTATCTCTTTCGAGTACTTGGTGATTGCAGCCTCCATCTTTTTCAAGGTTTCCTCGGTGGCATCGGTGTTTTTCGTCAACTTGAACAAGAAGAGCGCGTTTCGGAATTCCTCGACGGATTCCCAGTAATCCTTCTTTTTTAGCAAGGCCTCGGCCTTTCCCCGCGTTCCCATCGCGAGCTTCTCCGTCTCTTGAACGATCTCGTCGAAATACGACTTCATATCGATGGACTTAGCCTTCGTATATTGATCGACGATGCGTTCTTGGATGTCGTTGTAAACATGGAGCTCGCGCTCGTAAAACTTCACCGGCACGAGAAAGGCCACGATGAACGGCAAGCGCCCGCCCCTGACTTTCTTGGATCGGTAGGAATCCAGCAGGATCTTCGCGGTAACCTTGTGTGATTTCAAGGGAAGGATGAGGTTCGTCCGGTCGAAAGCGACGTCGTCGGATGTGCCGAACACGGTTTGAAAGCCGGTGAATATTTGCATCGTTATGTCTTCCAGATCCATCTTTTTCGATGCGGGGTAAGAATCGATTATCTTTGGCCCTGTGCTCTCGTCCCACTCGGCTAGAAACGTCGTGATCCCGGAACTCACGGTTTTCCCATCCATCTAGACGTTGTATATCGAAGTGCGAGGATGTATTCCATCCCGCCAAGGAGCGAACCCGTCTCGCGGTTCTCCATTACACTAGTGCTCCGGCCTAGATAAAAAAATAGTGCCACCCCGCGCGTGCTTCCATTAAGGACGATGCATTCGTGCAAGCACGTGCGGGTCGATCTTGGAGACGGCCCTGTCGTACGTCAGCAAGCCGTTCACCTCGGTCTCCACGTCGGTCAGCTGCGTGTAAACCGATGCTACAAGGCCTTTTTGTTTCAATACTTCTATTTTTTCCATGAATCCCTTGTATCGGGCCTCAAGCGCTTCCTTGCTCCTTGCCATGCGCCAGCCGAAGCCAAACCACTTGTTCCACGCGTGCCCGGGTATCTTCAAGCCAATGCCGCCAAATTCACCAACGACGGCTGCCCGCGCGGGATCTGCCTCGGGCAAGGAAGGATCCGGGTACGTGTGGACGTCACGCACGTCACCTGCACCCTTGTCGTAAAACCCGCTCGCCCCGTCGACGAGCCTCGTGGGATCCAATCGTTTGACCCGGTTCACCACATCCCGCACGTCGAAGCATTCCTCGCCCCAGCCCTCGTTGAACAGCACCCATGCCACGACCGATGGATGGTTTCCCAGCATGCCGACCATCGCGTCGAGCTCGTCGAGAAACACTTGCCGGTAGTCGACGCTTCCCGACGGGTCCCGCAATTCCTTCCTGATCCTGTACTCTTTCTTCACCCGCTCGTGCAAGATCTCGATGGCGTAATTTTTCAGTGAGAGCAAGCTGGGCATGTCCTGCCAGACGAGCATGCCGAGCCGGTCGCAGTGGTAGTACCACCGGTCGGGCTCGACCTTCGCGTGTTTCCGCACCATGTTGAAGCCCATCGACCGTGCAGCCTCGATGTCGAACCGCAAGGCATCATCGGTCGGAGCGGTGTAGAGGCCGTCGGGCCAGTATCCCTGGTCGAGAACGCCGAGCTGGAAAAGCGGTTCGCCGTTCAAGAAGATCCGAGGGACCCCGCTCCCGTCGCCTTGCCCGAGCCGCAGCTCGACCTCGCGCATCCCGAAGTAGCTCTGGACCTCGTCGACGGGAGACTTGTCGTCACCCAATCGAACGCGCAAGTCGTAGAGAAACGGCGAGGCAGGAGACCAGCGCTTGGCCTGTCGCACGGGGAGGACCAGCTCACCTTCAACGCTCTCGATCGCCACGGACGAAACCACGTGGCCGCCATCGAGGACTTCCAATATCCACGCGATCTGCCCCGTCGTGCCGAGCAACAAGATGGTAATCACGTTCCGGAACCCGATCGGCCGGACGCGGCCAGCCGCCTCTGTTGGTGCAGTTGGATCGGTCATCTGCTCACCCGTGCCAGTTGAAATCCATCGATAGTTGCATCACGGTCACGGTCCAGGGATTTACCTTCTCGCCCGCGAGCCACAACCTTCCCTGCGCATCCGCGAAGATCGAGGGCCAGCCAAAAACGCCGGTCGAGAGGATGGTGGGCTGGGAAAAGGTTTCCTGGTCCGCGGCCATGGCCACGAAGGCGATGCGGTCGGTGCGGTCGCCGGGGTAAAAATGGCGGAAGCTGGTCACGAACGTCCCGTCGCCTATTCTTGCGATGAACGGCGCCCCGCCCGAGCTGTTGGGGATGTCCCGCCGCCACAGCGTGTGCACGCCGGCATCGGAGACCCGCAACTTCACCATGGCGATGTTGATGTCGTAGGTTGGCGGCTTGAACTGCTCGAAGGTCATGAGATACTCCTTGCAAGTCTCGTTCCCCCCTACCATCACGCTGGAGGCCATGCCATCTTTATAGTGTATTGGCCCGCCGGGGATATCGTGCGACGCGGCGCCGCAGTAGCGGGCGTTGAAGCTCGTCCCGTTCCATTGCACCCGGCAGATGTCGATCTTCTGGACGACCTTGTACCCCTTCAAGAGGAAGTAATACCCGCTGGCGTCGATCGGGTGCGCCGGGTCGAATATTGTCTGGTTGGAATAGTACAGGAGGAACGTCGTGTCGTTGTAGGGCGCGAGGTATGGCTCCCACAAGCCGATGTCCTCGAAGGTCTGGTTGACCGGGCCAGTCAGGTTATCCCGCCGCTGCCACGCGAGCGGGTTCAAGACATCGGCTCGCGGTGCCCACGCGATGCCGATCGACCTGGCAGCATCGTGGTTGTACACGCAGATGACCAGGTTCAATGCTTCGGCATAATGGAGCGTGTTGCGAGCCGCGTCGATGCCGTATGGGATGATAACACGAGCCCCGAGTGTCGTCCCGGACGTGAGGTTGATGCCGTCGAGCACGAAGCACCCGTCCGAGTAGGCCACCAGGAGAAGGTCGCCGGCCTGTGCCATCCGCGGGTAACTGCCGCCTTGAAAGTCGAACGATTGATTGACCACGTAGCATTTTCCATCGCAATACGGGCCCTTGTACCAGAGGTAATACACGGCGAGCGCGTTAACAGCAAGAAAACCGATCAAGAAGGCGATCGCGGCTCTCTTGCTCGTGATCCGGCCGATCATGTGATATGATTCAAGGTCGCCACGCGGGGAATTATAGTTTATAGGCGTCGGTGAGGCATCGCGCATGGCGGAATATCGCTTCTCACGCGAAATGAGACACCACGACATCGCAATTTCGTGATGCTGAGAAAGATGATGGAAAGAATACTGCGATCATTTCAAGCTCTTGTCCTCGTACGTGTGGATCAATTCCGGGTACTCACCAGGCCTGTCCTCGTAGGGGAATTCGATCTTTTGTTTCCGGGTCTGGCTCAACAGCATTGCCCGTGCGAGCTCAACGGATTTGCGTCCTTCATCAACATCCACTGCGATCTTCGTCGTATCACCCGATGCAATGGCGTCTAGCACGCTCGCGTACATGATCTTGGTCAAGTCCCCGAGTTTCTTGGGCATGTAGGAGAGCATGCTGCGTTTGGCCTTGGCGGCCGGTTTCCGACGATCATCGAAGAGCTTCGGGATGCCGAGGACCCCGCGCAAGTTCTTCCGGAGGATAATCTGCCCTTCCGTTCCATAGATGTCGAATTCCTCCTCCTTGCCATGCTGGTATGCGACGCCAGCCTGGATAAGGCCCATGGATCCGTTCTTAAACTCGACGATGGCATTCGTGTTATCATCGGACTCGATGAACGTGTGTTTTGCCACCCGGCTCGTGGCATAAACGGATTTGATGGGACTCGGCGAGAGCCATTGGAAGATGTCGAGGAAGTGGACGTGCTGGTTGAAGATACACGAACCCCCCTCGGTTAGCCAATGTCCCTTCCAGCCCTCCCAATCGAGGTCCTTGTTTTCGGGAACGCGCGTGGAATTCAAGAAATAATTTTCCGCCCTCCACCAATGGTATATCATGTTGATTTGAAAAATATCGCCGAGATCGCCAGCTTCGATGGCCTTTTTCAATGTGACGTAGAGCGGGTTGAACCTGTGCTGGAACCCGACGGCGAACGTGATCTTGTTCTTCTCGACGGCGGCCTTCATGGCGTCAGCTTGCTCGAGGTTGATGCACATCGGTTTCTCGCATAGCACGTTGATTTTGCGCTCCGCCGCTGCGATGGTCATGGGCGCGTGCATGTAGTGCGGCGTCGCGATAATGACCATGTTCAAGTTCTCCTTGTCCAGCATTTCCACGTAATCTTTGTATGCGTGGCAGCTGAACTGCTCGGCAGCACGATTCAAGGCAAGCTCGTCGATGTCGGCTATCGCAACGAGTTCCGTCTTGTCCGATCCGACGGTCATTTCCCAAGATTTCGTTCTTCTTGCCCAGCCGCGACCACGGCCCCCGCCAGCGCCGATCACACCTATGCGAAAGGATGTCATGCATGGTGCCAATTATCGACCATTCTTAAGCACATATTCTCGGCAATGAGCAAACATCCACGACACGTGGCAACCAAGTATCGTCTGGAACAAGTCATCGCGGTCATTAGTTTGGAAGTCCTTGTATTGCATAAAAAAAAAATCAAAACTCCAGCTGGCTGAAGCCAGCCGTCCCTTAACAAGCTTTTTTTTGTTGCCGCCATGCCCATCGTCCGAGCACACTCCCGGAATTTACATGGTCCGCCACGTGCGGTACCCGCAAATGAAAATGGGAGGCTGGAGCCAAATGACTTGTCCCACTGGGCCCACCCGCATAGGAAACTAAGAGTCCGGCGCCGGCACGCTCGTCGTTCGTGTCCCGTTTGGAAAGCACGTCGCTTGCGACAGGCTACGGGAATAGGGACACGGCATATATGCTCGTGATAGGAATGGATGATGAAACATGAAGCGAAGAAATAAAAAAGTT
>JAUQYZ010000077.1 GCA_030587475.1 Candidatus Sigynarchaeum calidifontis | reverse complement strand
TGCGTTTTTCCATGAATATGGAATGGTGCAACTCGGTAAAAACGTCTTCGCACTTCCAAGTTCATCATTGCAGGTGCATTTCTCGCCTCTTTTTTTAACCGGGTTCATTGACAAATTTATTACAGCCCGTAGAAACACCAGTGCGAATACCTACGACATGCTCAAGCCATGAACGTGAATCCGAAGAAAATAAAAGTAATGCGCTCCCGTTAAATCCCGTGAGCTATTTCATCATTCGTTTGTAAAACTAGCCCTTGTTCACGTATTTCTGGATTGTTCTTGTCGTGATCGGGGTCATAGTGTTCTGCCTCGAGATTACAGGTGCCATCTTGATCGGGTTGGGAAAGATAAAGCCTGGCGGCATCATCGTGATCGTGGCCTCTGCAGTCGGGTTCTTTGTCTCGTGGATCTGGTATTTCATCCCGCTGGCTGTTGGTATCGTCGGTGGCATCCTTGCCTTGAACGAGAAATGAACCATCCCTTCACCTTTTTTCTTTCGTCCCATGTCACGAGAAGAATGAACGACCTATTCGTCACGTGAAGAATTGGACGTGCCAAGCAAATGCTGTGTCGCGGCACAGATGCTTATTATCGCCACGATCATAATGCACGGTGATAGACGCATGATTTCTTTCGACGCATTTGAACGTGGCTTGAAAGAAACTGGCAGGCCGGTCGTCGGATGTTTCCCCCTATATCCACCGCTCGAGCTTTTCCATGCCATGGGGTTCAACCCGATCGTTTTATGGGGATTGAAGCCCTATATCACGTCCACCTCGGCGAGCGACAAGCACGTGCAGACGTTCGCGTGCTCCGTCGGTCGCCACGTGGTCGAGTTCCTCTTGTCTAGCAAGGCGGCCATGGTGGACAGCATTTTCTTCTACAACGCTTGCGACACGCTGCGGAACCTGCCCGAGATCCTCTCTCGGAACATGTGCGGCGACGGGCGCCAAGTGAAATTCTACCATTATCACGTTCCGATGCAGGGCTTCGATGGGGCGTCTGGCCGCGACTATTTCAAGGGGGAGATCTCCCGCCTCGTCTCGTCGATCGAGAAAGATCATCATGTCACCTTCTCAAATCGATCTTTCCAGGAAAGCGTGGAAAAATTCCGAACAATGCGTGATTTATGCATAAAATTGCAAGAGCGGGTGGCGATCGGGCAGCTTGGTTTCGGGCGGTATGCCCGGGCAGTCCATGATAGCTACCTCATGCCAGTAGAAAAGGCGATAGACGCCCTCAAGTCGCTGGCACGGGAATCGAGCGCATCGCCTCGGCGCGAGGGGTTCCACCGCGTCATACTGAGCGGTATCTTGCCGCCTTCGCCTGACTTGTCAGATGCCATGGATCGGGCGGGCATGGTGGTGGTCGCCAATGACATCGCGTCGATGCACCGCTCGTTCCAGCACACGCCACGCTTCGACGGCGACGTCGGTGACTATTACGTGGACTTCTACTCGCGCCATTGCCCGTGCCCCACGTTGATCTTCACGGCCGACCACCGTGCCAATTACCTGGTCGAGCTGGCCAAGCGCAACGGCGTGGAGGGAATGATATTCGTCGGGGAGAAGTTTTGCGAGTATGAATACCTCGAATTCCCGCACATCGAGACCATTTTCAAGCAAAATGGCATTCCCGTGCTCTCGCTGGAACTTTCAATCGACGACCGGGACAACATCGCCCCGCTCAAGAGCCGCATCGAAGCGTTCGCGGAAATGCTGGGCTCGAAGGGGACCTAAGGGATAACCATGACCGAGACTGAAAAGAAGCAGGGCACCCCCAAATCGAGAGCCGGCCAGAACTTGACCGGGCTCATCATGAACCACTACGCGATGCTGCACGACGCTGCCAAGGACAAGCAATTCGTGGTCTGGGCGTCCATCAGCGTCCCAACGGAGCTATTCAAGGGCTTCGATAACGTCCTCGTGGCGATTCCGGAGAACCACGCGGCCATGTCCGCGGCGAAAAACGCGGGAGTCCCGCTCGCGCAGCAAGCCGAGGCAATCGGTTTCTCGATGGACTTGTGCTCCTACGCCCGCATCGACCTGGGCACCGAGCTCGGAGACCCGAAGGCATCTCCTGCCGGCGGCCTTCCCCGCCCGGACTTGCTCGTGTCGGACACCAATAACTGCTCATTGCTCATCAAGTGGTTCGACATCTACCACCGGCTCTGGGACGTGCCCCATTTCGTCATCGACGTCCCGTTCTGCTACGAGGCGCAAAAGGAAACGGACAGGGAATGGATCGTCAGCCAGCTTCGCGAGCTCGTCGCCCTCGTGGAGTCGATGACCGGCCAGGACTTCGATCCAGACAAGGTCAAGAAGGCACTGGCGCGCACGAACGAGGCCCTGGTGCATTGGAAGGCATTCCTCGCCCTGGCGGCCCATCGCCCGTCGCCCGTAACGGCGTTCGACACGTTCGCGCAGATGGCGCCCTTCGTGTTCTCCCGCGGGGAAAAACAAACCGCGCTGCACTACAAGATGTTACTCAACGAGGCCAAGGCGCGCGTCGACGCCGGCGATTACCCCGTCCCGAACGAGAAGTACCGCCTGCTCTGGGACAACATCGCCCCGTGGCACCAGTTGCGGGCAATGAAGACCCGGCTCGCCGCTTCGGGCGCCAACCTCGTCCACGCGACGTATACCTCGTGCATGGGGACGGTCGAGGGCGGTTACGCGCATTACCCCTACGACGGCGGCGATCCCTTGCTTTACATGGCACGCACGCAGAACTTCTCGGTGTGCCCCTACGGGTTGCAGCTGCGATTCAAGGCTATGTCGTCCATCATCGAGAACATCGGCATCGACGGGGTCATTTTCGCGAGCAACCGGAGCTGCAAGGTCTATAGCATCATGCAGATGGATTTGCAGCGGATGATCGAGGAAAAATTTGGCATTCCCACGGTCTTGATCGACATTGATCACGCGGACGTGCGAAAATATGACGAGGGTAGCGTGTTCCTCAGGATCGAGGCATTGCTGGAGCGGATCGACCAGAAACGTGCAAATACGTGATCCGCTAAAGTCGATCCGGTCTTAGAGCGACCAGATTTCCCTCCTTATTCTTGCCAGGATTTCATCGACGCGCTTCAACTCGTCCGGGGACGGCTGCTTCTTCGTGCTGCTCCCCGTCCCTGACCACAGCACGGCGCGCAGCTTGTCGACGATTCGGTTCGCCCACATGTCGCGCTCCTTCGGATCCATCGAGGGCGCCCACAATTCATCGTGCAACTTTTTCAAGATGGCCGTGGCGCGCTTGTCATCGAGCATCCCGGGCGCGCCGGGTTGCTGGTCGCTCCAGAGGTCGCTCTTTAACCGGTCGATGATGCGCTGGGCCCATGCATCGTTTCTTACCTCGCGGCGCGTCATTTGATCATGGATGATTTGGAGCGAGGAGAACTTATAGTTTCCCTCGCCCCGGAAGACCTTAGATCTGTTTCTTTAACGTGGCCGTCATCGTGACATTGACACCGAACAAGAAGAAGTTCGTGTTCACGAGAGTCCAGCCGTCCTTCAAGACATCGTTGACCTTCTTTTCGAAATCCACGGAGCACGCGGCGAAATCCTGCGCGAACTTTGCGAGAGATTGTTTATATTAAAGGCATTTGGCTTCAAGTCGAGAGAATATGTTTCAGAGACGAGTTTCATTGTTTCGGGCATGGAATCACCATGTTATGAAAGGTGCTCTTCTTAATGAACATGGTGTCATTGGTATAAAGAACTGAATCAGGAAAAGGAAAAAAAATGGTGCCTCCCCGGGGATTCCCGTTGCCTTTTTTTATGAAAAAGGCAATTCGAGCCCCGGACCTCAAGATCGCATCATCCAGGCATAATTTTGACCAAATTGACCCTATTTGTTGACCATGGATTATGAGTCTTGCGCTATAACCAGACTAAGCCAGGGAGGCAAAGTTTGGGGGGAATGGAGGCGACGCCGGGCTTTGATCCCGGGACCTTTTGCTTACCAAGCAAACGCTATACCAGTCTTTCGGCGTGCGATTATATGATCATCGCAAGAAGCCACGTCGCCATCGGTTGTGTGATATAATGAGAGCTTATGAATCGTAACATTAAAATCTAATTCGTCGATTATCGACGCTAATTCGTATATGGTGGCTTTCTTGGCTTGTCTGTCGTTCGACAACACGCTTCGCTTCACCCGGCATCTCATTCCACCGGCTTGAGATTTCCTCATCAGCATAAGTATTGAGCCGGCCTTTCGCCAGTGGCGACAATACGTGGCGAGAAATCACGAACCCTCGGCGCTCGCCGAGCCGGCGTGCCTCGATATATTCGACCATCTTGTCCTTGTAACCGGCGGCGTACAACTCGGCGCAGCGCTCCACGTTCCCAAAAATCTTCCAGTACAAGAATTCGATCAACTTTTCATCGCTCCAGTCCACGTTTGCCACGAGCGCCTGGTTTTCTTAGGGCCCAAACGCGAGGATAAACTTTGCCCCCTCTTCAATCACGTCCTTGATGAGATTTTTCCTTACATCGATGTAGCACCTTTCGTGTAATAGCACTTCGGGGAGGTGACCCCTGTTCCGAGACCAGAGCGGCCGACGCCGCAAAAAGTAGCTGTCTTGTGATTCTTCCATCGCTTGCACACATGACCTCGGAACGAGAAAGATAGTTAAAAAATCATCCACGCTAGCCTATCCCCCGCGTGCTTGCCATCCTTGTCCCGTCAGCCTTACCATTTATAGAGTCTTGGCGTGTAAGTGTCATACCGAGGACAATGACACAACAAGAATCCCGACACGTCGATGCGAAGCTCTTGATCTCGTTCATCGTCGTCTCCGCCTCAGTCCTGGTCGCCGGTCTCGTCTTGATCGCGACTGGCTCGAATGAAGCATTCTTCTCGAACGACCCGGCGGCCCAATGCATTTTCGGTGCCATCACGCAAGCCGGCGACGAGTTATTCTTCATCGTCGTCATTTCATTCTTGTATTTCGGCGCGGACAAGGTCTTCGGTCGAAAGCTGCTCTACGGCTTCTTGATCAGCACCCAGGTGAACTTGCTCGGCAAGGCAGTCTTCAAGGATCCCCGGCCGTTGACGAACGGGACCGAGGAAACGAATCCCTACTACGAGAAAGGATATGGTTTCCCCTCCGGCCACTCCCAGTCGACGGTCGCGTTCTGGGGGTATAGCATCGCGGCGACGCGTGGACGTGCATATTCCCGCGTCGTCAAGATCGTGGGCGCGGCGATGCTCGTGCTCGTGCCGATATCGAGGATCGTGCTCGGCGTCCACGACGTGCAAGATATCACTGGTGGTTTCGTTATAGGGGCGGTTGTCTTGCTCGTGTATTTGCTCGTGGAGGAACACGTGATGCCTAAATTCAAACTGGATTGGATGGCCCGTATCAGCCTCGGGGTCGCCGCGTGGATGACCTTGTGGGTGTTCAGCATAGTTGCCTTGCCTGACGCTGCCAGCGACTTCGGCCAGCCATGCGGTCTGCTTTTAGGCGTTGCGATTGGCGTCCCCATCGAGGAGGTGAAGGTCAAGTTCAATCCGGCATCGTTACCCGTTTCGAAGCGCGTGCTCGCGGGCATCATCGGTTCGCTCCTCACGATCGGGACGTATTTTGCCCTGTCCCTGGCTCTCGGCAGCATTGCCACCTTCCCGCACGTTTGGCGCTTCCTCAGGTACGCGATCCTCGGCTTCCTCGTTTCTCTCGTGTACGCGTGGCTCCTCAAGAAGATCGTGAAGCAATAGCCGGCAAGCAACCTATCCAATTGCTTCTTTTTCTTTTTCGGCATGTTTATGAACCCGGCGCGTGGATCGATTCCCATCGACAAGAAATCAAGGATTGATGCAAATCATGAAGGTCACATCAACCAAGGAGATCGCCGGCACCAATTGGCTCTCGTTCAAGGAGGCAACATATCTCGATAAAACCGGCGCCGAGCAGAAATGGCAGTACATCGAGCGCCAGAAGGACACCAAGGTCGTAACGGTGGTCTGCAAGGCAAAAAGAAGTAACAAGTATCTTTTCATCTCGCAGCCACGCGTTCCCGTGAACAAGGTGGTCGTCAGCTTCCCCGCGGGGCTCGTGGACGCGGGCGAGTCGGCCGAGATCGCGGCGCTGCGGGAGCTAAAGGAGGAGACCGGGTACGACGGAAAGGTGATCGCCACGAGCA
Organism: Candidatus Sigynarchaeum calidifontis; assembly: GCA_030587475.1. Taxonomy (GTDB): domain Archaea; phylum Asgardarchaeota; class Lokiarchaeia; order Sigyniarchaeales; family Sigyniarchaeaceae; genus Sigyniarchaeum; species Sigyniarchaeum tengchongense. The sequence goes on along the minus strand of JAUQYZ010000077.1, from coordinate 20,843 downwards.
CGCTCATGCCCAAGAGTGCCGGCCTCACGTCGGAGGCAGCGACGGTCGTTTCGTGCGTGGTCGACCCGGCCGCCGTTGGCAAGACCGAGATGGAGCAGACCGAGGACATCCAGCACTTCTGGCTCACGCCCGCCGCTTTCATGAAGATGGTTGCCACGATGGATCCCAAGTCGATGGCGGTAGAGTCAGATTGCTGGAACTATATGGCGGGTTTGACCGGGTGGGGCAAGACCGCGCTGGACAACAAAAAGAAATGAAATGATCGAAATAACGCGTCCGTTCTTGTTTCAACGATGCTTTTTTTCCCGAACTTCTTGCATGATTTTTCATTCTAGAAATCGCTCTGATTAGCATTGATTCCATTTGCGGGAAGGGAGCTAGTTCGGCCCCCACACGAGAATAAACATTTTTAAGCATCGAATGACAGAACATTTCGTTATTGCTTGTCGAACATATCGACCGAGACGCCCTATAAATCGAACTATCCTGGTGTACATGACATGGAAAAAAAACTAACGGCAGTTTTGATCATCGGCGTCGTTGGCGCGGCGGTCGCGATCGGAATAACCGCGGGGATCTTGCTGAGCCCCGTTCCCGTGCTACGCTTGTCGACGACCACATCCGTGAACGATTCTGGTTTGATGGATATACTCGTCCCCGACTTCGAGGCACGGTTCGGCTGCGATGTCCGGGTTAGCTCTAAAGGAACCGGCGCGGCGATCGCAGACGGGTCCAATGGCGACGCGGATTTGATCCTCGTGCATTCCTATGCATCCGAGATGGCATGGATCGCGGCCGGGAACGGTTCGCGCCGGGCTTGCTTCATGTACAACGACTTCATCCTCGTCGGGCCAAGCACGGATCCGGCTGGCGTTTCGGGCATGGCGAACATCACGCGAGCGTTCACGTACATGCATGACAACTTGACTTCTGCACATCCGTTCGTGAGCCGGAACGACAGCTCTGGGACGCATTCCAAGGAGAAAGCAATCTGGGGTAAAGCTCCGCCGCATAAATCATATACCGGCATCACTAACCCGGCTAATGGCCACATGTGGCCAACGGGGTGGTACTTGTGTGCCAATGGCGGCATGGGTGCAACGTTGACAATAGCCTGGGAGAACGACGGGTACACGCTCTCGGACAGGGGAACCTGGTACGCGTACGAATCACAAATGACAGGATATAGTATCCTATCATCGGGCGACGCCGACCTGATCAACCCGTACTCGTTCCTTCTCGTGAATTCCACCAAATATCCGGATACAAACCAGGCACTTGCCGAGAAATTCGTCGCGTTCTGCTTGAGCAGCTATGGGCTCAACAAGATCGCGACATACATGAAAAACGGCCACCAGCTCTTCAATATTTGCTGGAACAACACCGCTCCTCAATATGCCGTGTGCAATTCCACGATAGCCGACCTCGCCTGGTGGAATGCCAAGGTCAAGGAATTGGGCATGTTCTCGCTCGTGTGAGATCAAAATGATTATTTGGTTCCTTTTTTTTTCGTGTTAAGCACGTAATGTTTTCTAGGATATTTCGAAGCTATCAAATGACCCGGATGGTGGACGTGATTCATGAGCTGGCAATCTGAAATACTTTCCCTGCTAGGCTTCTCGTATGGCGTTTCTGCAACAGCGACGGCCATCGCGGCCGCCATTGCCATCCCCCTTGGAATCTTCATGGGCATGCGCGAGTTCAAGTGCAAGACGATCATCATCAACCTTACAAATTCGTTCATGGGCTTCCCTCCGGTCGTGATGGGTGTCATCGTTTACATGCTCCTCTCCAAGGCGGGCCCGCTAGGCTTTCTCCGCCTGCTCTATACACCAACGGCGATAATCATCGCGCAGTGCGTGCTCTGTATCCCCATCATCACCGGCATCACGATCTCCTCTATTACCAACCATAGCAAGAAGATCATAGAAACCACGCTTGCCCTCGGGGGAAGCAGATCTGATGTCTACGAAAACGTGTTTTCCGAGAACCTCGTTCCCATCTTGAGCGGGATTATGGTTGGTTTCGGCCAGAACATCTCGGAGGTCGGTGCCAGCATGATCGTTGGCGGGAACATCTCGTCCTTCACTCAAACGATGACAACGGCCATCGTCACCTACACGGGCCAGGGACGGGCAGGAGATGCACTTCTAACCGGGTTGATCCTCATCATCACGACGTTCCTCATCATGTTCACGCTCACCTTCCTACAAATGCGGGCACGGAGGTCATGATGTTGGACACGAGTTTCGACGAGATCCGGGTAGAGGATCTCTGTTTCCAATACGACAAGAACCCCGCGCTGAAGGGCGTGTGCATGCGTGCCAAGAAGGGCCGGATCACGGCGGTCATCGGCCCGAACGGGGCGGGCAAGACGACACTTTTCAAGATCATCGACTTGTTAATGCGTGCGAACTCTGGCAGGATAATGGTAGGGGACGATGACATCTTGATGTTGAATGCAGTGGAATCGCGAGCATGGCGCCAGTCGATAGCCTTCGTCTTGCAAGAGCCATACCTCTTTAACATGAGCATCCGCCAGAACCTTGCCGTCCCCCTCAAGATGCGAAAGATCGAGGCCATCAAGATCAACCAGATAGTGCAAGGCGCGATAAACAGGTTCGGCCTCGCGGAGATCGCGGAAAAAAAACCTTTCCGGCTCTCGAGCGGCGAGCGGAAGAGAGCGGGCTTGGCGAGAGCCCTCGTGACCGAACCCGGCTTGCTTATGCTCGACGAGCCTACCGCGTCGATCGATCCAGAAGCATCCTACATGATCGAGCAGTACCTCAAGGATTTACGGGCAGAGGGACACACGATCATCTTGATGTCTACCCATGATCTCTTTCAAGCCCGCCGGCTTGCCGATGATGTCGTGCTTCTCTTCAAGGGCGAGATGATCGAGGCCGGGGAAAAGGATAGCTTCTTCAATGGCCCGAAGAGCGACATCACGAAGCGGTTCGTCAACGGCGAGATATTGCTGGACAAGCATCGTGAGGGCTGCGAGGCGCGGGAGAAAGGCTCTTCATCTCCCGCGTCCCGGTAACAGCGAGGATATGCGGGTTAGGAGTTCCTTCTTTATCCCGGGCACAAGCGGCAGCAAGGCACTGGTGTTTCCCCTGATGGCGGCGAGATCCAGCATGGCTTGCAGTTGCGTGTCGACGAACCCGCCGGGGTCGCTGATGATGGCGTCCAATGGCTTCCGCACGACCTTGGCATAACCTCGGAGCAAGCACGCGCACAAGTCGAACTTCCACCCGATAGCTGCCATCGTGTCGGTGTATATGCCAGGGCTCGACTGCAGGATCGAATCTACAGCCTCGTGCAAGTCTCTCGATGTATCGCCCAGGCTCGCCTCCTCGAGATCGAGGCCGACGATCGTGCCGGCAACCGTCATTATGAAGTTCCGGAGGTTAGTGTCCCCCCTTCGCTTGACGCCAGGGTGGGTGGCGAACGCTACATGGAAAGTGCCTAACCAGGCACCGAGACCCTGAACTGCATTCATCTTCCGCTCCAGGAGAATATTCTTGTCGTTGACCAGGTCCATGAGCGTGACACCTTCCACGCGATCCAGCACAAGGAAGTTATCGAGAACATGTAATACCGTCGGAACGGGGACGCCGGCGCTCGCGGCGTGGGCATACACCGCGGATTCGTGGTGCAGCAGTCTTTTGTCAGCGTCCGAGAAATGCTTCACGATGATGTTCCGGGGTTCATTTTCGCTTCCGTTAACGTCATTGGATAGGGATAGCTCTACGGCCGCGTGTTTCTTGCTGCGCAGCGCGTGTACCCGCACTTGGCGAGCCTGGATCGGACGTTGGTATGCATCGCTGTATTGATGCACGAACAGAACCACGGGAAAGTCGTGATGCTCGTGTCTTTGGGACGCCATCACGGGATGTATGGTGGCACGTTATTTAACCGCGACCATCCATTCATAGGCGAGGGCGCGTTTGTCGACACGGTTCGATGAATGCAAGCAAAAAACCCCGCATCGCGGCGGCCGGGATAGCATACGCGCTGGTCGTGCTCCTGGGAAATGGCCTCTTGCCAGTGATCAACAACGCCCGCCCGTCCGACCTGGAGGAGATCTTGTTCACGCTCATGACCGTCGTGGTCGAGCTGGCAGCCATCACGCCGTTCGTGTTCCTCGAACAGCGACACGATGGCAAACCGCTGCGCGAGTTCTTGAGTTCCAAGGGCAGCTGGCGGCGGTACTGGATCTGGTTCGTGACGATCGGTGCCATCTTCGCGGTCGCCACGTACCTCCTCGTGGTCGGCCTCTCGATGTCGGACCCGACCACGGGCTCGGTCGCGATGAAGACCATGCCCATCTCCTCCGTCATCATCGGGTATTTTTTCCTCGGCGAGCGGCTCACCTGGCGGCACGTGGCGTGCATCGTCGCGATGCTCGCGGCCGTCGTATTCGTGGCGACCAAGGGTACCTTTTTATTGGGCGAGCTATCGGTAGGTGCGGTCTTGCTACTCGTCCCCCCGGCACTCTGGAGCGTCGGCCACGCGATGTCCAAGAAACTGCTCACCTCGGGCGTGGTTAGCGCGACGCAAATGATCGCCATCCGCACGAGCATGTCCGGCGCGATGCTCTTCGTTATGTACATCGTCGCGACCGGGGGGAGCAGCGCGTGGCAAATCCTGGATGGCTCGTACTTGATCTTCATGATCCTCATGGGCATCAACTACGCGGCGATGCACTACTGCTGGTACAAGGCCCTCCAGCGCATCGACATGAGCCTTGCCACGGGGATCGGCATCCCGAGCCCTATCGTCACGGCCTTGCTCGCCGCGACATTGCTCGGCAGCCCTGTACAGTGGTACCACCTTATCGGCATGGCTGCCTCGTTCGCGGGCATGTTTGGCTTGTTATGGCAAAAAAAGCAGCCAAAGGCTACTGGCGCGAATTTCGTTGATGCAATGGCGCCCGAGACCGCATAGCGCGTGCTTGAAATGCACCGGCTCCCTTCCCGATCGTGAGACGAAATGACCCGCCGGAAAAACGACCCGCATGATTGGCGTGCGGTCTATCCCAACAAGTCGGACAGGACGAACTACTTGAAGGCGATCCGGTTTCAGAATCCAGCATGGATACCTTGCAGCATGAGCATCTACGGCGCGGTGTGGCGGAAATACCGGGAGCGACTCGCCGCGATCGTCGAGAAGCATCCATTCATCTTCGGTCCCAAGATCATCAACAAGCGGCTCAACTACGACCGGATATCGGACTGGCACCAGGTCGGCTTGCACTCGGACAACTGGGGCTGCACGTGGCAAGTCGTGCACGAGGGATACGAGGGCCAGGTGATCGAGCATCCCCTTGCGGACTGGAACGCGCTCGCCACCTACAAGTTTCCAGATCCACTCAAGTATACCGAACGTGGCAAGCGAGCCAGCTGGTGGCTCACGAAACTTGGCTCGTGGGCGGCGACCAAAGCCAACATCTTGTTTTCTGGCGGCGGCGAGCGCTTGTTCGACCGTCTCTACTTTCTCCGGGGATTCGACAACTTGATGCGCGACATCGCATCGAACGACGAGAACCTCGCCGTCTTGATAAACAAGTTCATCGAGCACGAGCTCGTCCTCGTCAAAAAATGGCTTTCCGTGGGTGTTGACCAAGTCAACTTTCACACGGATATCGGGATGCAAGACCGGCTCATGATCAGCCCGCGATCGTTTCGAAAGCACATCAAGCCCATGTACCAGGCGATATTCGCCCCTTGCAAAGAAGCCAAGATCCCGGTCTATTTATCTTCGGACGGGTATTTGCTCGACATCGTCGACGACCTAGTGGAAGTGGGCGTGACCACGCACGACCCCCAGCAACGTGCCAACACGCTCGAGGGCATCCAGAAGCATTACAAGGGAAAAATGTGCATCGATCTCGATCTCGATCGCCAAGGCTTCCCGTTCATGTCCCCCGAAGCAATAAAGGGAATGATCAAGCAAGCCGTGGAGATGCTGAACTCGCCCGAGGGCGGCTTCATGATGAAGGCCGAGATAGGCGATCCTGCCATTCCCCTTGAAAATATAAAAGCTGTATGCGAGGCCTTCGAGGAGAACTGCGTCCCGCGGCGTTGAATCGTTTTTTGTTGCCCTCATGAATGGTTAAATGGCCACCGCTCCTACACAAATCCAAGAATACAACCTCTTTCCAGACCCACCATGCCGCTAAAATGCCCCTCGTGCGAGGCCCGGGACGTCGAGAAGATAGCACTCGATTCTGACGAAGGAAAAGCCATCATCTATGACTTGTTGAAGTACCAGAAGGTGCGCCTCCCGAAGCTCTACGAGACGCCAAGCTTCAGGGAGGAACGGAAGAACGTCTTCGTCCTCAGCTGCAAGAGCTGCGGGCTCGTCGAGATCGTCGATCTCAAGCGCAAGGAGTCGCTCGTCAAGACCAAGCTGCGCAAGAAGCGAGAAAGCAGCACGGGCTTGGCCGTGGGGATAGCGCTCGCCACCGTCTGCGTTGCCCTGGGGGTCGTATTCATCTTCTGGACCGAGTTTTATTGGGAGACGCTGGGCATATTGGACTCCGAGGGGAACCCCCAGACCGTCGACATCAAACTGCTCGCCGGGCTTGCCGGGCTCGGCGGGTTCACGAACGAGGTCATCGCCATCATCGTCGTCGTCACGGCTGGAGCGATCCTCTTGTTCATCTTGTCGAGTTACGTCCTCTTGAAGCTGATACGGAAGCGGATCTCCGTTCTCGAGTTCAACTTCAAGCTCCACCGCGCCATGGGCGACGACAAGATGTACTTCTTCGAGTATTCCAGCGAGCGCGAGCAAGTTGGTTTCAAGGCGACGGTGGTGCGCTCGATCTACGGGGCCATCCTGGTTCTCGGCATCGGCATCCTGGTCATCGAGAACTTCTTCACGATCCCGGACCTCAAGGAATACCAGTGGGACGCGGCGTACATCACAGTCGTGGCGATCCTGGTCGCGTTCCCGCTCATCATCATCTACTTGTACGTGTCCCCCGTCATCACGAAAGAGGTCAACCTGTACGCGCACAACAAGAAGAGCCGGGACACCAAGAATGTCGGCGAATGGCTCGATGCGGCGCTGCAGCTGTTTGCCGCGGTGGATATCTTGCTTACGTCGATCATCATCATCGATTCGAATCTCGGGGGATACATCGTCGTGATACTGTGTCTCGTGCTCGTCGTGTTCGCGTGGATCCTGATTTTCACCGCCATGTTCAACAACTACTACCATTCCGAGATAAAGGTGAAGTTCAAGGAGCACATCAAGCAGAAGTACCTGCTCCCCATCCGGCAGATGCGCCTCGCCCCGCAGTTCTATTACTGCCAGGCATGCGGGCAGATGGTCGATTTCATCCACGACGACAAGTGCTCGAAGTGCTCCGAGCCGGTCGTGAAGTGTATGATATGCGGCGACGTACTCGTCACGAGCGGCCACGAGCACGCGAAAGGTGTCGACGACGCGCAGGACCGGCTGATGCAGCTCGCGCGCAAGGTCGAGCGCAAGTTGAACAAGGACGATTCCGACCGTGTCGGCGAGCTCGCGTGCCCGGAATGCGGTGCGATGGCCCACGTCGACGAGCTATACTCGTGGGTCAGCCTCCGGGGCACTTGCCCGTCTTGCAAGAAGCGGATCTCCTTCGGCGGTCCAGGCGCCACGGGCGAGTGAGGCCGAGGTCAATACGATGCCCCGGCATCCGCTGCAGCATTTTCTTTCCTTCTTTTCGGGGAAGTTTCCAGGGATAGTCTTGCGCCGGCTCTTCTTCATCATGGCCGCGGTGTTCGGGGGCCTCGTGGCTGTTGCGATCTTCCTCTACCCCGGCTACACGTTCTTCGACTATTCCGTGAGTAGCCTTGGCGCGTGGCATAAGAACCCGGCGGGCTGGTGGGCATTCTCGGCAGCCATGTGGGCGATGGGCATCATGGCCGTCCCTTTCTTCATGCACGTCAAGCGGAAGTTCGAGAAATACACCCCTCGATTCGCGCGGCTCTTCCAGGCGTGCGTGCTCGTCACCTCGGGGGGGATGATCGCGCTCGGGTTCTTCCCGGAATCGCCGGGCACCGAGATCTTCCATTACACCGCAGCAGGCTTCATCTTCATCGGCTTTTTCGTGGACGCTTGTATCTCATGGATATCGCTCGACCGGATGGCATGCGCCGCAATTTCTCACCCGAGAAAAACCGCGATCATCGCGAGCCTCGTGTTGATGGTCGCCGCATTCTTCATCGTCCTTCTCGGGATGGCCATGACGTACATCGTCTCGCGTTCTACTTTCTTGAGCAGCGTCTACTTCTGGGAGTGGTGCTATCTCTTGGTGTCGATCGGGTTCTACTTGCTCTTGCTCGAGATGGTCGTATCCAGGGATCCCGAACTATGACGTACTTCTAGCGCCACTACTCAGATTTAGCCCAATCTTTCTCTCGAATAGTGTTTGTACTATACATGGTATAAATATGGCGCATTTACTGAAGAATCTCTGAAGCTTTACTTCCAAAGGGGTCAAGATGAACCATTCGCGCTGGATCCGCGTCATGCTAGCTATGGTGCTCTGCGCGGCGTTCTGGCCAGTGCTGTTCGCACTCAAGCCACCCGAGGTGAAGGTACAATCCAATGAGGTGGCAGGCATCACCATTTCGGGCAGTACGATGGTGCCGATCGTGATCGCGGCGTCGTTCACGCGTATCACGGACATCGACAATAAACTGGTGATGAGGGCAGAGATCGACCGCACCGCGAGCACGCGGGATAGTATATTTGCCTTGATCGCATCGAATCCGGGCATCCACTTCCGCGACATCTGCCGGCAGTTGAACAAAGAAATCGGGGTAATACAATACCACCTTTACATCCTGAAGCGCTTTAACATCGTCACGAGCGAGCGGGATGGCCGGTTCACCCGGTTCTTTGTTAAGAGTGCCCATTTCGACGAGAATGCGAAAAGTATCCTTGCATCTTGGCAGCGACCCGTGGAGCAGCGCATCCTATCATCGCTCGTCATGGACGGGAATAATCCGAGCTTCATGAAAAGCGTGATGGCCGATTGCGGCGTGACCAGCCAGGCCATAACCTGGCACTTGAATCGGTTGAGGGCCAATGGCTTGATCCAGAACACGGACGGCACCCTGCCGTCGCTCGTCCCCGCCGTGCGAGAAAAAATACTTGCACTGGCGCGGCAAGGCATCATCCATCTCGGGGACTGAGCCTTCAATCTACCTACCATTTTCTTCTTTTCGGCTCGGGAAATGTTTATAGACCAACGAAACAATTTTGGGATGGATGTTGGAGGCGGGTCGAGATTCGCGACAAGCTAATCATTCTCGGCGTCGTGCATGGCCAGCAATCGTGCATCGATGAAGCCCGCCGCGTGATAGAGGCGGAACGGCCGCAGATCGTTGCAATCGAACTACCACCCAACCTACCCGGCACCACGGTCGAGAATCTGGACGATGTGATGGATCGCATCTCCAGCAACTATCGAAATTTCTTTAACATCTTGAAATCCTTGGGATTGCCGAGCAAATACGCGAACAAGCTCGAGGATCTCTCGATCGGCCTCGCCATGCAAGGGTTCGAGTTCCTCGCGGCGATCGATGCAGCCAAAAAGGTGAATGCTCGGGTCGAGTTCATCGACATGCGCCGGGACCGCATTTTCCGCGAGTTCATGGCCGAGACAATGGCCAACCTGTTCCAGAAGCCCGTCGAGATCTTCCCCGCCGTCATCCTTCCCGTCATGAAGCTGCCTGGGTTTTCAGCAGTTACGAAGATCATCGCATCCACCCTTAGCGAGTGGCAAGAAACGTTCAACACGCTAACCAGCATCTACGGGCAGAAGGATTACAAGTCTCTTCTCAAAGAAATCCAGCCATACCTCAAGAAAATGGAAAATAACCCCATATTCCGCGACATCCTCATCGAGCAGCGGAACCGGTTCATGAGCGAGAAACTCATTGACATGCTGAAGGCAACCGAAGGTAAGATCGTCCTCGTGACGGGCTTTGGTCACGTGGAGGGGATAAAGAAAATCATCGCCGAGAACCTTGATACCAACGCTGAATGATCCATGCCATCCACGTCCCGACTCCCTTCTACGACCTTGATCCATCCGGACGCGAGGGAACGCCTTCGCTTCCTCGATGAGATCGAGGGCGGTGGATTCGACGCCTATCTAGACGCGATCTCGCGCCCCGGCACGCGTTACCACGTGAGGGCAAACACGATCAAGGGCGAGCCCGCCGGGATCCTGGCCAAATTGCGGGAAAGTCACCTAGATTGGTCATTCGCGCCTGATCCTTGTGTTCCCGAGGCCATATCGGTTGCCGTTTCTGGCCCGCGGCCAATCGATGCGGTGGAGAAGAAGGTTCTCGTCGACACGTTCTCTGCGGAGTCCGTGGCCATGTCCGCTCCGCTATTTGCCCCCGGGTTAAAGCAGCCGCTGGCACGGTTCCGGGCCGGGGAGACCGTTGGCATGGTCACGCGGTTCACGACGTCATGGGACGGCCGGGAGCACGAGGTCCACTGCGGGAACGGGATCGCGGCGTTCCCGTCGAACGTCATGCACGAGCAATCCCGCGGCGTGGTCGTAGCAACGACGCAGTCGTGGTACTTGTCGCCCCCCATCCAGTCGTGGGCCGAGTACCAGGACGGCTGGATCGTTGACCAGAATCTACCGTCGATGATCGCCGCGCGCGCCCTTGCACCTTCCCCGGGCGATGCCGTGCTCGATGTATGCTGCGGGGCCGGCGGAAAAACGACGCATCTCGCGCAATTAATGAAAAACATCGGCACCATCGTCTCGGTTGACCGGGCACCGGTAAAAATCGCCCGGCTCTGCGAACGTGCTACGCGCATGGGCATCACGTGCATCACTCCCGTCGTTGCCCGCAGCGAGCGCGTGAAAGGCAGCATCGCCCCGTTCCACGCGGCACGGGTGCTCGTCGACCCGCCGTGCTCGGCGCTCGGGCTGCGTCTGAAGCTTAGCATCGACGAGTCGCGGAAGGACCTCGACAATTTCCGGGTGAACCAAGCCCGGATCCTAGACAACGTTATGGAATCCGGTTTCATCTTCCAGGGCACGCGTATCGTCTATTGCACGTGCACGGTCACGCGGGAAGAAAACGAACTATTCGTGATCGACTTGATCGAGAAGCACGGGCTCAAGATCGTCGATCCCGGCATTGACGCTGGCCACCCCGGCGTCCAGACCGACCGGCTCTCGAAGCTGGAATCATCACGGCTGCGTCGATTTTATCCGCACGTCGATGATACGATTGGTTTTTTCATTGCCACGCTGGAGAAAGCTTGACGCAGCAGCTCTTTTATTCGACGAGAGAAGCATTGTTTGCATCAACGGGAATGGAAGGCGTGCATTACTTTTTTCTTATGAAGGTGGACTGGTCCTCGAAGAAACCAGAGATCTTGCGGTTGTCTACCATCTCTTCAAGGATGCGCTCCACTGCCTCCTCGTCGATAGCGTACGGGACGTCCACGTGATCCCGCCGCACGTGGTCTTTCAAGCTCTTGCTCAACTCGGAAACGGTCACCTTTTTCCCGATCTCCAACTTCGACATGATGAAGTCCTCGATCTTCTGCGAAATCGCCTCCGTCTTGTCGAGGATACCCGTTATGTCCTTTTTCCCGTTCAGTAGCAAGAGCTCGAGCCCGGCGGGGATCTTACTTTCCGAGTTCTTGAGGTCTTCCAATTTCTTGGCATCAGAAGCGATTTCTTTGGCCAAGCGGTTCAAGTCTTGCATGAACTGTTCTTGATATTGCTCCGCTTCTGTCTTTGCCCGGTACACCCGCTGCTCCACGAGATCGACGTAACCCTTGAAGAATCCCTGCCGGATGGTCTTTTCAAGGAGCGTTTCGATCGTTTCATTGGCCGGGATCGCGAACTTCTCTGCTGCCAGCAGTCGTTGGAGATCGAGTATCCCTATGTATTTTGCGTTCATCAATCCTCGTGAAAGGATGAACCCGAAGTGCTGTAGCATCGTGCGCTCATCGAATTCGATCTCCGGCGCTGTTATCTTGATCTTCGGTCCTTTGCGCTTGTACACGGTTCCATCGAGCGTGAATGGCAAGTCACGTTCTCGGACGGCGTCCAAGATCAGGGCGTCAGTGTTCAAGTTCAAGTCTCGCAAGGGCAAGAGATCATTGAGCAAAAAGCGCAAGACGGCGAGGTCCATCTCGTTTTGCCTGGCGAGCAGCGATTCCACGTAATCTTTCGTCATGGTTTTAAGCTTGTCGATCTTCTTCTCGAAAATGCCCCGCATCTCCTCGATTTTAACTGCTTCCTTGGCCCTGTCTCCCTCAGTGGTCGGCACTGGCTTCGAAAGGGCGTCTTGTGCCGGGGATTGAGGCTCGGGTGAAGCTGCGGGGGTTGGCGTAGGCGAAACCTTTGGGTTTGCGGGCGCTGCAGGGGCAGTTTCGTCCGCCGGAGGTGTAGACGAACGGGTGGATTTCCGGGCGGCTTTCTTTTCTTTGCTCCGCTCGGCATCGATCTGGAAGTACACGACCTTGATCTCCTCGTCGTCCATGAAGTGCCGGTTGAGTTTGCTCGTGTGTACTTTCTTCTCGAATTCCTCTACAGTGGCGCATTCCCTGCACGTGCGAATCAAGGTGTCGATTGTCTCGTTGATGTGCGAGCTTTCCTTGATTGATTCGATGCAGAGCATATCATCCTCGAAATGAGACTTGATAACCCCCTCCTGATTAAGCCGATAAAAAATATTTTTGAACGAGTCAAAATCACCGATGTATGGTGCCAGGACAGGGTTGTACAACCCATCGAACACTTCATGTAAATTCAAGCGTTTTTTCCCCGCGATGAGTGCGAAAACATCCCTCAAGAGTAATAATTCCGCCACGATCAGCCCTCTGCTTACACACATGAGAACACGTTTAATAGAAACTTACACGAATCAGCTTATTATTCCTTGCGCAAGAATCATGGATAACAAACCAGATTTTTGGCAATTATTATGAAGATAGGTATAATGTCGGACACGCACGACAAGCTCGAAAATGTCGAAAGGATCGTCTCGAAATTCAAGAACGCCGGCGTGGGCGCGGTGTTCCATTGCGGCGATTACTGCTCGCCGTTCGTGGCACGAAAGATGGCGGTGATCGAAGGCACCCCTTTCTACGGGGTTCGCGGGAACAACGACGGGGACATCTCGTTCTTGAACACGGCGTTTGCCAAGATTGGCCCCATCAAGGAGCCTTACCAGAAAATCGACATCGATGGCCGGAAGATCTTTCTCTTCCACGGGCATGCGATACCCGAGGAGTGCATCACCGACATCGCCAAGGGTGGTCGCTATGACATCGTCGTGTACGGACATTACCACCACGTGCGCAACGAGGTGGTCGGCAAGACCCTCGTTCTAAACCCCGGGGAGGCATGCGGCTATCTCGAGAACAGCGGCACGGCCATGATCGTCGAGCTCGGGCCTGGCGAGAATTTTAGCGTGGAAATCATCAAACTCTGAAATCCTTGCTTTTTTTTGTTATGGAAATACGTGGGGCCGACAAGACTTTGTGTTAATGGCACGTTGTGATGACCTAAACTTGCACATTCGTGATATGTTTTTGATACACGATATTGGCTAATAAAACAGGAAAAATTGTCAAGAGAAGCAGCATCGTTTAGTAGAAATGAATCTTCACGGGTTTTTTCATAATATACTTCGTTTTCAAGCCCGCGAGGTGAACTCGCGATAGTCGAACTCGGACCTGGTGGAAAAACGAGCCTGGAGATCGTCAAGATTTGAAATCTTTTTCTTTCCCGTGAAGCAATGATGAAAAAATAGGATAATTTCACAAGAAGTGATTCTTGACAAGGATCTTCTTAACGTATCCGGGTTTCAAGTCCGCGAGATGTCGCTCTTTCAGGTCCGCGCAAATGTCATCTGGCTTGAAATCGAGGTTGTTGAGCTTGATGGACATGATTTCCCGGGTTATGATCTCGCGATCATAGAAGATGTATTCGCATTTGCTGCAAGTGTTGAAATTCTTGAGGTTCTTCTTCTTGCAGACCGGGCAGGACGAGACCTTGCTATCGGAATATATCCACATGCACGTGATGAGCAAGGCAAGGGAGCTGATCATTATGAAAAGGACCAGCTCTTTCGTTGACGACGTTATCTTGTCAACGAGCTGGTTAAAACTGTTACCAATATAATAGAGGAATTGCGACCATTCGAAGGTGGTTATATTGTCGAGATATGGCTTGATGTCGAAATAAATCTTTACTCCAAGTAAGAGGTCAACCACGAGCGCCGCCGCGCCGGTTTGCCTCGCGATCACCTTTTTCGGCAGCAAATGCTTGTATTTTGGAATCGCGATCTTCTTGCGTTCCTCGTAATCGATAGACCCCCCGCCTTCCACGAACATGTCGGGAGTGGGGGCATTTTGCTCCTCCGGGGGCAACAGGGAAATAGGTTCGTCGTTATCTTCTGGGAGAAGGCTCATGCGTATTCCTCGGGATTTCTGATTTGTATTTTCCACATTTTCGCCGCGTCAGGTTGGAATGCGCAGCGAGAACCTATTGTTGATAGATTTCCTATATTGTACTGATCTTGATCTTTATCTCCAAACTTAAAACCATTTGTATCGAAAAAATATTGCGCGGTAGCGTGTTATCGGGCAAAAAACGTTTAATTTAACATGTTTCTTCGCACAGTCGAAGAAATCAGTAGACTATTTCGATAGGCTCGCTCCCGCGATCCGCGAGACGATACTTGACAAGGACGAGAACACGGATATGTTCAAGGGGATCAAGTGGACGCCGCAGCTCCTTGAAATCTTTGGCTTGCAGCCTCAAATCCTTGTATTTGAAGAGATATATGTTGCTCATCAATATATATCTGTTATTAGAGCGGATGATGCGATTGCTCAGCGAATAGGAGAGATAACCTTTTCATATAGAAACGTAGAAGGCCTAGCCAAAATTACTGAACAGATCTATATCCGATCTGATCTCGCTGCCAAGGCTGAAGAGGAGGGACTTGTTGGTAAGATCCAGGAAGAAGTACCTGCGCTCGAGAAGGCGATCGAGAAGCAATTATCGCTGATGGGGCCGCAGCATGCTGATTTTATTGAATTCCATTAGAAGTACTTCCAAACTCTTTAATCCAGTCATTTCTTCTGGGAATCGGCGGAGTTTACATTCGATTAGATTGAGGCCAATTATTTCATTGCGGCCTGCGAAGATAACGGGTTCAGAATGCGGCATTCCGTAACTATCATAGAAAGGAATCTTCTTGCCGACGATCTACCCGAGAAGGGCGATGATTTGCGCGTCTTCTGAGGAGAAAATTGTCGTCGGGGACATAGAGAACATGCTACCTTGAATAATAACACGATGTGAATTTCTCTCTTTTGAGGCGCAAGATCCCAGGTTTATGCGCGTGCATAAACGGGACTCGATCCTGGCGCTGATCGGGACGCGAAAGAGCATTCAACATAACATATTATATACATCTCTCTTACAGAGATATCGTGCTCGAATTTCTTGAGTTTCTAAGTTATTAAACCCGACCCTTCGTGATGGCTTGTCGTGCCATTTCATGCAACCTCGTTATTGAGTGGGGTGACACGAAAAAGTTGAGCCTAAAAGACGAGCGAATCAAAGGAACTTGCCAAGGTCGAGCGCGTCGAGAAGCTGTTGGCTTTCAGGTGAAAGCTTGTCGAGTTGATCGATGGGCTCCTTTCGACCAGGTATCGTGATTCGAGTGACATTTATTGCTTTAAGATGCTTGACCGCCTTGTAGATGCTTGTTTTCACGCCAGATGTTGATAACTCCCGAACAAGCAACGTAAGAAGGAGCAAGGCGATGAAGCACGAAAACAGGTGTCCCTTGATGCTCGAGTCGACCCAATGGAACATGGGCTTCACACTAACAAAGTCTGGACTTTTCAGCCATTTAAAAGCGCGCTCTGTGAGGTATTGCTGGCGATACACCCACACGATATCGTGTAAGGCAAGGTCATCACGGTTCGTCATCAAGAATGATTTTCCGAGCTCCAAGTTCTCCGCTTCAATGGCCTCTTTCTCCGTGGACACGACAACATCGAAGCGTCCACCATCGGCGAGGGGAATCTCGTCAGGGCCCGTGATCGTGACGTGGATCATGTCCTTGAATCGCGAGCCGATTAATTCCTTCACTTTTGCTTCTACGTTCGTTCGGGTTCGCCATTTGTCTCCTTGGCCTTTTCTTTTTTCTCCTGGCGAGAAGACAACCCGGGTCGAAAAGTATTCGGAAATCTCGGCTATTTTTGCCTCCATCTTGGTTGCAAGTGTTTCTTGCTTCCACTTTGCCTCATTCGGGTTGAAAATGGCGATGAATCGGCGCGCCCTACCATATTTCTCATCGTGGAATTCCTTGACGCCTATCTTCTTTCCATTCGGCAGCTCGTGCATTTCGAACTCGGTGGGCTTGATATTCAAGAGTGTTTTATGCGAGGACGGCCGATCCGAGCAAATATATTTGCATTTCAGCGCATCGATTATCTCGAAAGCCTCTTCTGAGAGGTTTCCCTTGTCGAAGATCAACGTCACTGTTGCTGCAGGAATGTTCAATTCTTCAAGACGTTGCTTCAATCGCGGTAATGCACCATCTCGAAAGTGAGAGGCGTCTTGTACATTCCCAGGATAAACGAGATGAAGTAGAGGAATACCGCCATCCAAGGCACAGAAGAGGGACATGTTGATAATGTTGAGCGTGGCTCGTCCTTCCTTGGAATGACCATGCTCGGCTAATTCTTGATTTTCCTGGCGTGGGTTTATGTAGGTGAAGAAATTGGTAGGATCAAACGAGAGATCGTCAAACTTGATACCGAACGTGTCTTTCACGACACGTGCTAGTTCATTTT
This sequence comes from Candidatus Sigynarchaeum calidifontis, assembly GCA_030587475.1. GTDB lineage: Archaea > Asgardarchaeota > Lokiarchaeia > Sigyniarchaeales > Sigyniarchaeaceae > Sigyniarchaeum > Sigyniarchaeum tengchongense. The sequence goes on along the minus strand of JAUQYZ010000077.1, from coordinate 3,977 downwards.
CGATTAACTCGATATTTTCATCTGTCAGGTACCGGAAATGCGTCCAATACGCGCTGGCGTCGACTTGCACATCAAGTGATGGATAAAACTTCTTTAAAATGGTCGTATCGAGCCATTCACGTATTTGGGTCTTGGAGCACGGGGCTAAGCATCTGTTGATAGCTGCAATGAGAACGTGGTCACCGACACCGAGGCCTTGATTCCGTTTTTTTGTCACTTGATCGATGATACTGGTTAATTGCAATTTTTGCGCGATGTGAAGGAGAGCTGCGATAAGGCCGAATTGAATTGACTCGGTTTGAAAACCCGGTTTCAAGACTAACTCCGTGCTTTCCTTGAATCGTTTTTCTGGTCCAAGATACACCTGCCAAAGTTGTTTTGATTTCCCATCAACACGGCCACGCTCTGCAAGATATAGATAGGTATTTCCTTTCTTGACCTTTTTCACGAGGTGTACCATGGATAAGGTAGGGGGACACGGTTACTTGAAGTTTTCGGTCTGAACCAGATTCATTAGTGCATGTGCCACCATCATCCTTGCCAGGTTGGGTGACACGGGAAACCGCCACATCACAAGCCGTGCCCCCTCGTCAAATCATCCCGATTTCCGTGTACGTTAACAAGAAGAAAATGTCGGAACGTTGAGATTGAATTCATAACGAGTTTCCTATGAAAAACAAGCAAATGAAAGCCTATTTCAAGAAAAGTTCATAACTTAGAAACTCAAGAATTTAATTGTAAAAACGAGGTAATCCGGTCTCCATCATTGAACGCGGTGCTAGTACACGATCCATCGATACCGGCACGACTGGCGGTGCCCCTCCTCGTACAAGAAGCAGTCGGGCGGCACGTCGACGACCTCGACGAGCTTGCAGCCGATGATCTCGCATGTCCGGCGAGACGCCGCGTTTTCGGGGTCGCATGCTATCCAGATCACGTCCATGAAGTAGTCCATCGCGACCTCCTTGATCAGAATGCACGCTTTCGCCGCGTAATGGTGTCCCCGGTGCGACTCCCGAATGGTAAAGCCGAGCTGGCCGTTGTACCGGACGAGAAAATCGCTGTACCCGAGGCTCAGGCTCACCCGGCCTATCTTCTCGGGATTGTCGTGCAGCATCACCTTGAAATAATAGGTGGGTGGCCAGTCCACGCCCTTGTTGTGCTTGGCGGGAAATTCGATCTCTACGGCCACGTCGATCTCGCCATCCGTGCGGATCGGGTACTTCTTGAACTCGAACTTTCCCATAGATCGTTCACCATTCAAAAATGGACGGGTGAAACGGGGATTATTGACTAATAATGGATCCACGGCCATTTGGACTTGATCGTTCGTACAAGCTCGCGATCCCGCGGTAAAGGCACTTGCCCTTGAGAATAGGAATGCTTGCTGGCGGGATGGGAATGGCGTGGGAGAAGCGTGACGTTATAAGCACTCAGTTCTCCAGAATACTCGCGAATGGAATATTCGCAAAAGAGATGATCACGAAAAATGGCCGGCATCCTTTTTGGCATTGGCCGGAAACCAGCCCTCGCGAGCGCGGGGACTGTCTCTTTCTTATCAAGCGTATGCTCCGCCTGGCTCTAACGATCACCGTAGCCCAAGAGGCTACGGGATCCGGAGGCACCGCACGATAGTAATATGCAGGCGAGTACCCGTAGCATCGAATTGAAAGCAGCTGATGCCAGGATCGACCATGCCATGCCTTGCATCACCATCCAGCTTGTTTGAAGGGATCGTCGGGAACGAGGAGATCTTGGCTTTCCTTGGCGATGCACGTCAACAAGAGATTTAGCGGAGCGTAGAAGACTATTGGAAATTTATTTTTGATGAGAATTGCTTTGAAATAGAGATATTTAAATATTTCAATTTCATCAATGATCTTAACGACGACCGACGAGGTTCGAAAGCGACCGCGCGGGATCGGATTCCCATCGATCGCCGGCGGTTGCCTGAACCAACCAAAACGACGTGACCATCGTGGCAAGGAACAAAGTAAACAATCTCGCCCACGCGGGCAAGGTGCGCAACTCGACCCCGAGGGTTCCTGCTCGCCGGGTCAAGAAGAAGATCCCGCGCATCAGGAACCACTCGCACTTCGTGGCTCGTGTGGTGAGCGGCAGGTTCGCGGGGCAGCCAGGATCGCTTGGCGCGATCAAGGCAACCGGCGCGGCCGGGATGGCCAAAGCTAGCAAGAGCGGCACGATAGTTCGTAGCGTGAACATAAACGATAAACAGCATATTGAGGAAAGAAATGACACGTGAAAAAGCGTGGACAAGGAGGAGAAAACAATGCAAAACTTGAAAACACGGTTTGACGAGATCGGAATGGCGATAACGCTGATGCCGGGCGGGATCCCTATCGGGAGGGGGGAACGGAGCGAGCCATCAATGTTCGCAATGGACATCGCTTCGACCACACGCGGCGGCCGAAAGGTTGAGGGCTTCCGCATCTGCCCGGGTGACGAGAAAGTGGACGTTCACGTCATTGACACGGATAAGAAGCTTCGCCAGGTCGTGATGTTCGTCCGGGAACCGGAGCGGGTGTTCTCGATCAGGGTGTGGAGCCGGGAAAAGCAAAGGTTCGTGACGCAGAGCCGAACGACCCCTGGATTCACCCGGGTGCTCCTCGCTGGGATGGACCAATCGCATCTCTTTATTGCCGAGCTGCCACGGGGCGGGAAGCCGGCCAACACGGTAAAAGATGCCCATCGCGTCTTGAAGCCAGACCTGGTGCATCAACGGGCGCGCGAGACCAGCCGCATCAAGCGACAAGGCGAGTGGTTCTTTATCCCGGTTACGCCGGAAGAAATGGCCAAGATCGACGAGCATCGTCAGAACGTCGTGCGCAAGGCAGGGATCGGGGGGAGAGCGGGTTCACACGCGCACGTGGCGGAGGAGCTCCTTGAGATCGACGATATGACGTTCGTGCGAGGCAGCATCCGCCATCCGGATCACCGCCCGATGGAGCTGAACGGCTGGTTCCGCGTGGCAAGGAACGCCGAGGGGCGATCCTCGTGGATTGGGTCGACGGGCGTCCGCTGGTTCGACTAAGGGCCACCATCGGAGGCCAAGGGGAAGATTATCTGAGCCATTTATTTCCAATTTCTTGAGTTACTAAGTTAGCTTATTCATATCAATTTCACCGCCCTACGAAACCTCCGGTGGCCGCTACAAGAGTTTGACTTGACTAATAGGTACCACGGCATGATAAAAAGAAGGCAGTTTCTAAGTTTTCTTAAAAAGATTCCCCAGTTCGAGCAAATCGTACAATTGCTTGGCGTCTGTGTCCATTGCATTGACATTTTCAATGGGGTCTATCCTTCCAGGAAAAGTAATGCGCGTCATCCTGATTTCTTTAAGCGTTTTTACTGCATCATGGATGCTCATTGGAATGTCGTGCTGCACGACCTCCCGGACTAATAAACTGAGGAGTACTAATCCCAGATAGCAAACAAAGATGTGGCCCCTGATGCTGGAGTCCACGTGGTGATACATTGGTCGCACGCTCAAGAATTCGTTGCCTTTCAACCATTTGAACGCTTGCTCGACGAGGTATTGCTGGCGATATACCCAGACCACCTCATGAGCCGGAAGATCCACCTGGTTTGTCATCAGGAAGGATTTACCATGTTCGAGGCTTGTTTCAGCTTTTGAGGTTTTGTTGATCGAAAGGTCAACGCTCAAGCTACCGCCTTCTGCAACTGGGATTTCCTCTGGACCCGAAATCACGAAGGTGATGATGCTTTTGTACGGCTCCCCTCCGATCATGTCCTTTATTTTTGCCTCGACCTCTGTTTTTTTCCGCCATTTATCGGCTTGTCCTCTTCTTCTTTCCCCTGGGGCAAACGTCACTCGTTCGCTAAAATATTTGTTGATTTCTACAATCTTCTTTGTTATTTTCTTCTCGAGGTTCTCGAGGTTCCAGCTTGCTTCATTCGGGTTATAAACCGCTATGAACCGCCGTTCCTTGCCGTAT
>JAUQYZ010000065.1 GCA_030587475.1 Candidatus Sigynarchaeum calidifontis | reverse complement strand
AGGTCGTCATCACTACCAACGCGGATTTCGGGAACGCGATGCCAATAATGGACAAGACGGAGGAGAAGGTCAAGAAAACCATACTTCCCGTGCTTGAAAAAGGGATTTCTGCGATCGTGACTGGATACTATGCCGAGACAGATGATCATCTAACCACCACGCTGGGGAGGGGCGGTTCAGACTTCACGGCCACGATCATCGCCAACGTTCTCGCCGAATTTTACGATCCCGAGGTATTCTTCTGGAAGGATGTTGATGGCTTGCTCACGGCCAACCCGAAGATCGAGCCTTCGGCCATGTTGATCGAGGATATTTCCTACGACGAGGCCAAGGAACTCGCCTATTTCGGCTCCAAGGTGCTCCACCCCATCTGCTTGCGGATGACCATGGACAAGGGCATCCCCGTGCAGATACGAAATTTCAACAAGGACTTGGATGCGACCTGCACGCGCATCTCCAGGGAACGGCAAGAGGCGGGCAGCATCGTCAAGTCCATCGCGTGCGTGGAAAATTGCGAGATGATCACCTTGCAAGGCGCGGCGATGGTCTCCTTGCCTGGCATCGCGGCGCGGCTCTTCACGATCATGGCCCGCGAGAGGATCAACATCATGTTCATCAGCCAGGCGTCATCCGAGAATAACATCACGTTCGTGGTGAGCCAGCAAGAAGGTCCACTTGCCGTGAAAGCTCTTTTCGAGGATCGCGACTTCGGCAAGGCATGGTTCGACATCTCTCGCGAGGGGACAAGTCTCGTCGCCGTGGTCGGTCACGGTATGGCCTTTCATAAAGGCATAGCGGGCCGGGTGTTTACAGCCCTCGGCGATGCGGGCGTGAACGTCCGTGCCATCGCGCAAGGATCCTCGGAGCTGAACATCTCTCTCCTCATCGAGCCGAAGGACTTGAAGGCGGCCATCCATGCCCTCCACCAGAAATTCATTAAAACTCCCGCCACATGATCTCCATTATCTGGAGGATGCGGCATCCATGACGATTAAAGACGAGTTCGTGCCCAAACGGCGCCTCGGGAAGGAGGAGTATTTCATGGAAATTGCGAAGATTGTCGCCAAGCGATCAACTTGCTTGCGACGCGACGTCGGCGCGGTCCTCGTGAAGGATTCACACATCATCAGCACGGGCTATAATGGCACGCCCGCTGGCCTACCTCACTGCACTCCAGACACCTGCGTTCGCAAGAAACTAAATGTCCCATCGGGCAAGGATCCGCACTTGTGCCGCGCGGTTCACGCGGAGCTCAACTGCATCATCCAAGCTGCACGCCATGGCACTTCCATCGAGGGTGACACGACCATCTACGTTACGGCGTTTCCTTGCATTGACTGTACGAAGATTCTCATCAACGCGGGCATCAAGCGCATCGTGTACTTGGGCGATTACGATTCGTCGAACGATGTCCGCAATGCATTGATCGACGAGTCGAAGATCGTTCTGGAGAGATACTCGCCGCCGGAGCAGAAGGGCTGACCAACGTGCCGGGACGCACGTCGAGCACGTTTAATAGGTTCGCGGGCGCAACTAGTTCCATGCAAGAAATGGTTCCCGCGCCGGGCAAGCCCCGCCAGTTCCTGGAACGGCTCGCTACTTTCCAGCCGGCGATTACAACAGCGACAGGTAGCATCTTCGGGGCGTTGCTTGTCGTGTTCTTCTCGGTGTTGTATTCCCACCAGATTTTTTTTTCCGACCGGTGGGACACGTCAGCGACCAAGTACATCGAGCTCTGGTTTTTCACGCTGGCGATCTCGGTTCTCGTGCCGGCTTTGCTGCGATTCGTGAACGAGGGGATCCTCGCGTGGTACCGTCGCGCTTTTTCAATTGTTGCGGCAGTCGTATTGGTCATGTTGGTCGCCAGCTCCTGGCCCACGTTCATCACCGAAACCGCATATACGGCCATCGGGTACATGTTCCGTAACAACATCATCCCTTTTCAAATCGCCCTCCACCTCTCGGCGAGCGTCGTCGCATGTGCTTTCTTGCAACTGGCCGCCGTGCATCGCGACAAGAAGGAGTTCGCTTTTAAAAACGTTTCTACCATGGTACTGGGCACGCTGGTACTAGGCGCGGCAATGTCAGCTTGCGCCGCACTCTTCCAGTACCCCGGCCTGCATGCCGTGCTCGTGACTGCGGCCACCTCGGTGATCGTGCTGGTCGTCGCCGGCCTGGTCCCGGATATCATTCGCGGTCCAAGGCAGGGTTTGGCGGGTTCCAAAGGCATGCTATCTGAACGGGACGCGCCCTACCAGCGCGGTGGTGTCGCCCGGGCATTCATCTTCACGGCCGCCACGATTGCCGCTTTATTGCTCTCTTTGGCCTACGCGCCCGAGAAATCATGGGAAACGATTGCCGTCGTGATCCCGATTGCTTATCCCCTTGTGGAAGTGGTAGCGTGCATCACCTATTATGTATGGAGCGTCACGTCCAAGCGAACTGATGCTATCCGTGGATATGGCGACGTGGCCCGTTCCATCGTCGCTTTATTCTTTGCCATGTTCGGGATAGTGCTGGCCTTGCTCGTTTCAGGGTATTACCGGGCCATCCTTGGCACGATGCCATGGCTCGCGGGTGCGGCGGCGTGCGGCTACCTCATCGGGCATGTCACCCGCGGGGGCGGGTCGGCATCGAGCTCGGCGCGGGCGCTGCAGAACCACGTCGTGCTCCTCGCGGGGCTTGCAATCATCGCCATGGTCGCGATCATTGCTGGTCTCGATTGGCTTGACCACGCGAGTTTTCTGGAATCAATTCCGGAGGATTTGCGCGACCCTTCCATGGTGCCATTCCCTGGGCTGCTCGGCGTGATACCCGCCGGCTTGGGAGTTGGTTTGCTGCTCGCGTGCGCCATCCATGGCATCGGGGACTATCACCAGAAAGCTCCGCTCGGCAGCAGCGGGGAGCCGACGTGGAACGCGAACGCGACTACCTGGCTCTTGCTGATCGTTCCCGCGGCATTTTACATGGGTCAACTGTATTTCGACAACCGCATCTTCGAATGGTACGCTCACGTTCAGACAAACGTCGAAGACACGGGGACGACAGCGCTCCTCGTCGGTGCCGTGTTCGCGATCGCCGCCATTGCCCTTGGACCGATCGTGATCCGCCTTGTCGTGAATGTCGCTCGTGAAAAAGGAAAGGGTCTCATGCAAGTTAGCAAGGGGTTGCCATGGAAGGAACGTTGGGCTGGAGTGGTCGTCATTGCTCTGGTGCTCGTAGCGAACCTCGGTGGTGCAGCGATCGCGTCGGTCTGGCCGCACGCCGAGCCCGCCCACCACGCGTTGCTGGTCCAGAACGATGATTTTCTCTTGTGGAGCGTTTATCCTTCCGAGAAGGTTGCCGACACTTACAAGCCCGGGAGGTTTTCGACGACGGCCACCGGGATCACCGTGACCATGGCCGCGGGCGAGACCGAGCGCGTGCATCTGGTACTCACCCCGCGCGCGGGCATCACGCAATTGCGCGTGAACATCTCGAGATTGCATGATCCCGTTTCCGGCGAATATTTTCCCGCTGATGGCTCG
>JAUQYZ010000021.1 GCA_030587475.1 Candidatus Sigynarchaeum calidifontis | reverse complement strand
GCCTTTAATTACTCGGTCCACCTTGCCGCTGCATTCCCCGGACACCGCGGGCAGGGTGCTCGCCCGGAAAACGCATTGGACGCTGTACCAGGCCTTGCGCACGACGAGGCAGCTGGCGATGCCGAGACCGGCTTGCACGACGACGAGGTGCTCCCCCCGCGGCCCTACATCGCGCGGGACGACGACATCATCGCCGCGTCCAGCACGATCATCGCCACGCCCGGCGAGGCGGCCGAGGTGCTCCGCTCCGGCACGTGGACGACCATCCGCCACGCCCGGAAGGCCGGGAAGGACGTGCGGATCGTCACGCCGTGATTTTCATGGTCATGGCTCGTTTCCGATACTTTGGATTATTGGCTGTTGATCGGGAACCAGCAACGGCTCGACCCGCCCGGCCGGCCGCGACTCTCGGATCGTGGCTCACCTGGTGATCGCGACCCGCGGTGAGCTGCCTTCACCAGCCGTGATCGCGTGATCACCAGCCGTGAATCGCACCGATCGCCGGCCGTGCAGGACGCGGGCGACCCCGCCCGTGCCCGATCGCGACCCGCCGTTGGACTGGCTCGGCCGAACGGGAAAGCCCGGGGGCCCCGCCCCGCGTGGCCGTATACCCGCAAACGTTCACTAATTCGATCCTCCTTACCGACGATATAGCCGTGTGACACATAGATAGATCAAGGCGAGAATCATGGAGACAACGACCATCCACCCGGGCTTCGTGCTGCCCTTCAAGGCGAAGGCCCTCGCAGACCGTGCCAAGCAAGCCGACGCCGCCCTCGATCGCCTTGCCGAACTCGGCGTCATCGAGCTCCCCCGGCCCCTGCAGTATTGGGCTTCCGAGTTTCGCGCCCTCATCGCCGCCCTGGAAGCCGACACGGGCCTGCCCCGCACGATCCCCGGCCTTGTCGTTTAAGAATCCTTGACAACCACCACCAGAGATGACCACCATGTCAACCACGAAACCACCAGCCCAATTCGCCCTCGACGATTTCGGCGAGGGCCAGGTCCTCCCGGCGCCCTTCAAGCTCCCCGCCTTGTCGTGCGAGGTCTGCGGCACGTCCTCGGCCATCGTGTTCTCGAACGGCAAGGACACGATTTGCGAGCACTGCGCCGGGGAAATCCGCAAGTTGAGTGCCTACAGCATCCCGGCCGTGCTCGGTGCCTTCCGCGCGGCCCGGCGCATCCATCTCACGTCGATCGGCAGGAGGCATGACCGCAAGTGAGCGCTTCAAGCAATCCGAACCCCACGGTGCGCCCGCCCGGCTGCGACGCGATCGCCTGGGGCAGCGCCGACCGCTCCTACGGCTTCTGTCCCGTGCTCGGCCACCGCGTCTACCTCAAGGCAGCCGACCGCTGCTTGTGCGACCACTGCAAGCCCGGCCCCGGCGGCACCCGCAGCATCGATGACGACGTGTATTTCGTCGGCAACGACATCGTCGCCCTCAAGAGCGACCGCGCCAAGTGGCTCGCGGCGGAAAACGCGAGGGCCGCCACGATGCAATGCGCGCCCAGGACCCCCAAGCAGGCCGAGCCACGAGCCCCGTCCAAGCCCGCGCCCAGGCCCGCCCCCAAGCGCAAGCCCGGCTTGCTCGCCTTCACGTGAGTTTTTCTTGATTTCGACATGTTATCAAAATATTGTTTGAAAATGAGACATGTTTTCACCGGGAGTGTTCACTCGCGATCCTTCATTGTTAAAGGCACGTTTCGGATCCATGAAAAAGATCGATGTGGCCGGTATTTCAAAAAAGAAGGCTGTGAAGGGGGATAAGCACCGGCGCCCCGCTCATGCTATGGTTACAACTTTTTGTTTCGGCACGTACGAGTCGAAAACGGGATAGTTGTTATAACTGACCGTGTACCGCCCGATCCACTCTTTCTTCACGAAATCGAGGAGCTCGTCGTATTTATTGACGGGCTGCGTGATGTCCGTCCAGATGGTCGCGCCTTGAACCGACGTGACGACCTGGCCACCCTTGGATACCACTTGGCCCTCCTTGACCGTGCACCAGGCGCCGCGGAACGCCTTGATGATGTCGGCGGCCACGTTGCCCTCCTTCTTGAGGTCGTAGATCGCGACCGAGCCCTCGGCGCCGATGCCCAGGTGCCCCTTGTCCGGCATCCCGAGGCTCCTCGCCGTGCCGGCGCGGGTGATCTTCGCGATCTCGTCGAGCGTGTATTCCCGAGACAAGTCCTTGAGCTTGGTCTTCTCGGTCGCCCCCTTCGCGACGTTCGCGAGCGCGCCGTCGCGGTACTTCCTGTCCATGAGGAGCGCGATGATCTCCGGGTACCGCGTGAACGGCCCGCCGTTTGGGTGATCCGTGGTGAGGAACACCTTGAACGGGTCCTTGACCATGAGGAACAGTTCCAGGCCGATGGCCCACTGGATGGCGTTCACGTTGACCTTCGGGTCGAAGATGTACGGCACGATGCCGGTGCCCGCCTCGGTCTCCGCGTGGCCGTTCACCCATTTCACGCCGGGCTTCACGCCCCACGCGGACTGGCCGCCGATCAAGTACAAGGCATGTTCCCACGGGCTGTCCGCGGTCATGGTCGTCGTGTTCTCGCCGAGCACGACCTGCCCGACGTCGATGGTCACGTGGTCGTGGCTGTTCAGGTACTCGGCGATCGGTTCCGCCGCCGAGGCGAAGTCCTTCCACGTCACGAGGTCCTTCCCCGCGTACGAGTTGAACTGGCAGTGGGTGACGTGCATGACCGGTTTGCGCCCGTCCTTTGGCTCGATCCCCCTCACGCACTCGAAGGTTTCCTTCATGATCTCGAAGTTCCCGGGGTGGCCGAGGTTGTTGCCGTGCACGTGGATGGTGTGGGGCAGCTTGAGCTTCTCGTTGACCTTGCAGAGGCTCGTGATGATGTCGCGCGGGGTCACGTCGAAGTGGAGCACCTTGTCGTCGAGGTGGCCGAACTCGGCCTTCCCCCACGCCCACATCTCGGCGCCGCCCGGGTTCACGATCTTCACGGCATATCCCTTGGTCGTCTTGAGGAGCCACTTGACGTAGGCCGCGAGGCTGTCCAGGTCGCCGTTCTTGATTAATTCCATGACGAACCAGTTGTTGTCGAAGAGCGGGAAGCAGGCCTTGTCGATGATCGGGATATCATGGAATTCTTCATGGGTATGGCGAGCCATGATGGGTGGCATGGCCGGCTCGACGACGGTCGTGTAGCCCATCTGGGCATAGCGATAGCCCGTCACGAAGGTCGACGGGACCGAATAGCCGACGCCAGATCGCGTCGCAGCGGTTCGGACGACCGCGTCCTTGACATGATCCTCTGGACGGAACAACCTGCCCACGTTAACCTTTGGGCCGGCGATGTGGCTGTGGATATCGACGCCGCCGGGCATCACGACCTTGCCGCTCGCGTCGATCACGGCCGCGTCTTTCGGGACATCTTTCGGGTCGACGATTTTCCCGTCCTTGATGCCGATGTCCATTTTTTCGCCCGCAATTTTATTCGCGGGGTCGAAAATGAAACCGTTACGAATTAGGAGGTTGGATCCCATGTAGATCACTTGTTTGTTGATCTTAAAACGTCACGAGATCATTTAATACTATCAATACCGAGGGTTTTCGTGATGCTAGTGGTAGGTCAAAGGATGTGCGCATCGACGACGAGCTGGGCGCGGGTGATGCACAGGTTATCATGCCCGAGAATGAATTGATAGTGTGATACTAAGATTCCTACGTGGAGTAAATAAGTGGATCTGTCGCGTCGGCAAGCACGGGCGAGGCGGCACGCGTGAGGGTCTCCATCGTGGCAGAGGGTCGAAGCTACGAGGGTCGAAGCTGCCTCGGTACCGAAATAAAACAACTCGACTCCATCGCTCACGGATGAGCCGAATTGCTGAAGAAACATGCTGAGAGGTAGGATGATAAAAAAAGGGGAATTTCAAGGAGGATAAATCAGGCCCATGCCGGATATTCTAATGGATCAGTCGCATCGGCCAATACATCGAAGATGAAGCGAGTTCGGAACCTTGGACAATTGGCTAGAAGAATAGATACCGAATCACTCTTCAATGCCTTTCGGAACATTTCCATCGTAGCTGATGGTCGCGTGGGAGCCGATTCCAGACCGAAATAAAACAACTCGACTCCATCCCTCACGGATGAGACCGTCGCTTCGTTAACCCTGCACAAGACGCGATATCGTGGATCCTTAATAAAATACATCTCGAAATAGAGATAACCGTCGTGCCTCTCGAAGCCTTTCTTGTAATCGATGGCCATGCCATTACATTCAGCGAGTATTTTAAGATCTCTCTTGAGTCTTCTCTGAGGGTCTTCAAATAATCTCTCGATAACACCCTGCACAAGAAGGCCATATCGAGGCGTCAATGAACGAACATCGCTTTCGAACTCTACAGCCCCAAGATGAACCATCATCAATATGTGCGCGGTACCCGTTATCGCTTGATCCGATGAGCCCCGAATACCCCAGAGTATCTCATTATCCGGTCCTGTTCTTACATCGAAAAGTCCATCGATATCCTCCATCCCAGGTATCCCTTTCAATAGGACTTTGAAGATAGTGTTGAACTCACGCATTATATCAACAGCTAACGGCGATAACGTCCTCCCGTTATTTGTTAATAAATAATAGTCATCCACACCCGCCCAATTTGTCTTGTAATTACCACCGACTGTGTATTTTCCTGCTAAGACGTCAGTCAAAAATTGCACAAATTTCCCCAATCTCTCGTAGGCTGCTTTCTCTCCGGCTATTGGCCTTCCTAGAGCATCGTACACATCGTTACCTTTCGCGAGAGGATTATTCTCGATAAAATTATTCACGAGATTCTTTGCATAACGAGTTAATAGATCTATCCAATTTTGATTCAAAACGGGATTACTCGATCGGTGCTTGTATTGATCATCAAATGTCTTGATCAATGTTTTAGCAAACTCATCATTGTGACACGCCATATCTACAAGAAATCGTCCAAACTCTCCTTCTACTGCCGTAGGTAATCTGTTATTCTTTCTATTATACGATGTAGTGGCTCCGCGAAATATCTCGCCTAATGTAACACCTAATATTGCTCTCGCTGTCTCTTCATACTTATTTTCCAC
>JAUQYZ010000003.1 GCA_030587475.1 Candidatus Sigynarchaeum calidifontis | reverse complement strand
CGTTTTTCCATGAATATGGAATGGTGCAACTCGGTAAAAACGTCTTCGCACTTCCAAGTTCATCATTGCAGGTGCATTTCTCGCCTCTTTTTTTAACCGGGTTCATTGACAAATTTATTACAGCCCGTAGAAACACCAGTGCGAATACCTACGACATGCTCAAGCCATGAACGTGAATCCGAAGAAAATAAAAGTAATGCGCTCCCGTTAAATCCCGTGAGCTATTTCATCATTCGTTTGTAAAACTAGCCCCATTTTTTCAAATTTTATATTCTCTCGAACCCTTGATCTATTAAGAGCGATTGTCTGCCCCGTAGGTATCGGGACAATCGCGGAGAATGAACCAAGTTAGTACGTATCCCACCGGTTCATCGTGATCGCAGTGATTTTTCATGGTGAAAAGAGTAAACCCGCTTGAGATATATAAACTCGTTCCAAAAGGCATCGATTTCAAGAAATATGGCCTGGATTCGGGCATGGCATTCGTCACCTCGCTCCTGGAGCGTAAAATCAAGATCGAGGACGTCACAGAGCTCAAGGACCCGAAGAACGCGCAAGCCGTGAAGAAGATCAAGGAACTCACTACCCCGCCCCAGCGCCCCCTCGTGTTCGGCGTGGGAAAGCGTGCGTGCACGATCGGCGGCGAGGAGGTCATGTACCGCCACGAGCTCACGTTCTTCAACAAGACGGCGATCGCCATCGAGGTTCACGACAAGCTCGACGATGCCTCGCTCATGGCCGCGGTCGACCACATCACGAAGTTCAAGATCGAGCGCATCGGCGAGGAGCTGCGGCTCGAGGCCATCGCCATCCGGTGCGCGTCCGACGACCCCGCGACGTTCAAGGCGTGCGCCGAGAAGGTCGCAGCAAAGACAGACATCCCCCTCATCTTGTGCACGTTCAACGCGAAGGCCCTCGACGCGGCGGCGCGTGCCATCGCGGCGAAGAAGCCCCTGCTCTACGCTGCAAACAAGGCGAACTGGAAGGAAGTCGGCACCCTCGCACGCGAGCTGGACTTGCCGGCCGTCGCGTTCTCCACCGATATCGACGAGCTCGTCTCGATCGCAAACTCGCTGGCGAGCGGCGGGGTCCAGCAAGTGGCAGTCGATCCCGGTGTCATCGCGGGCGATGGGCTCATAGCGCAATCGATTAACAAGGTCGTGATGCTCCGCACCGCAGCGCTCGAAAACGGCAATCCCAAGGCGTGTTTCCCGGTCATCGCAGTTCCCGCGGCCCAGTGGATAGGCGTCGACAAGTCGAAGCTGTCCAAGGATGCCTTGTACGCGAAGCAATACGAGGAAGCCAACCTGTGCTGCATGTTGCTCTCTATGGACACGAGCATGCTCATCTGCCACACCGGGCGCAACACGGAGGATATCTGGTTCTTGCTGGGACTCGCGACGCTGCGCCAGAACTTGTTCGTCGACCCGCGCATTTACCCCAGCGTAGATCCTGGCTTGTTCCCCGTTGGAAGTCCCGGCAAGGACAGCCCTATCCTCGTTACAACCAATTACCGGATGACGAAGATCCCGGTCGAGGAGGACCTGAAGAGCGCGAACATCAACGGTTGGTTGCTCGTGGTCGACACGGGAGGCATCGGCGTGGAATCGGCAGCGGCGGGCGGGCAATTCAACGCCGACGCGGTCGCGGAAGCCCTCAAGAAGTACAAGTGGCAAGAGAAGGTCAGCCACAAGGCGGTCATCATCCCCGGCATGTCCGCGCGCATCTCCGGCTCGCTGGAGGAGGCGCTCGGCGACGATTCCCTCGTGCTCGTCGGGCCGAACGACAGCTCGAGCATCCCGAAGTTCCTCAAGGAGAAATGGCCCCCGAAGCGGGAATAGCCCCTCCCTCTTTTCATCCAACTCGGTGTGGTGCTGCTATTCAGCCTCATCCTCATTCATTCCTTTCGTTCCCGTCATTCCCTAGGCAAGGGATTGGTCTACCGTGAAGACAAGTCGGGCGGCACGCGTCGCTGGCATTGCCGCATCGGTGGCCGGCGTGGCCTTCATCATGTTCGGCGGAGTCAAGACCCCGCAGAACTTCCGGGTCATCAGCGACCTCGTCCAGAACCTGTTGCTGTTGAACGCGGTGATCTTGCTGTTCTTGCCCGGCGACCGGCAGATGAAGGTGGCAGCCCTCACGGGCTGCTTCACGGCAGCGTGGGACTTCGTGCTCGAGGAGGCGGCCGTGTGGCTTGGCTGGTGGTACCCGCTCGGCGGCACGCAGTTCCCTCCCGTGGTGGTCGTGCCCGTCGAGATGGTGGCGAGCTTCGTGATCATCGGGACGTCCATGGCCCTCATCTTCTACGCGCCCGGGCGGATCCGAGCGATGGACTAGACGCTCCTGAACTGGGTGAAGCCATTGTTCAAGAACCCGAGGCACGACAAGCCATGGCTGGTCTTGTTGCTCTTCGTGAACGCGATCGTCGGCACGAACGGTGATTACTCCGCTGGCCCGTCGATCTGGGTGCCGGGCGCCGCGTGGCACCCGCTCTACACGTTTGTCGTGTGGTTTGGCGGCGGGTTGCTCGTGCTGCTCGTGTTCACGTGGCTTGATAAGCGTGTCGCCCGCTGATCTTTTATGCCAGCACGCCGATATCGAGCCCATGTTGATTGATTATATCTTCTCACGGCCTGGGCAGGTCGACGCGGCCATCAAGGAATGCCCGCTCGCCCTGGTGCCCGTTGGAAGCCTGGAATGGCACGGCCCGCATATGCCGCTCGGTTTCGACGGCGTGAAGGCGGAATACATCTTGCGGAAGGTTGGCACCACGCTCGGCAAGGGCGTCATCTTCCCGACCATCTTTTTCGGCGCCTACAACGTCATGAACTTCCCCTATACCTACCGGTTCCCCAAAAGGTTCTTGCAAACCCAGTTCACCCAGTTCACCGAGCAGCTGCACGCGTCGGGCTTCACGATCATCGTGTATTTCGTGGGCCATTACCCGAGGGAGCAAGTAAGGTTTTTCGAGAAGCTGGCGATGAAATACATGAAAAAACATGGCGACCTGGCGATCCTCTCCGGCCCGGAATACTATTTCTTGTTCAAGTCAAGGCAGCCGGGCGACCACGCGGCGAAACTGGAAACGTCGCTCGGGCTGTCCTTGTTCCCGCAACACGTGGACTTGAACCAGATAGCCGGGGAGACGCACACGCGCGAGGAATTGCGGAAGCTGGGCATCAGCGGCGAGGACCCGAAAGCCACCGCGACGAAAGAAAAAGGAGACGCGTGGGCGAAGGAAATCGTTGACGTGATCGTCGAGGGGATCGAGCGCTGCTGGAAGGAGCATTCCCAAGCCGGGTTCCTCGACATCTACAAGGCATACCACGAGGCCATGGACCCGCCGCGCAAGAAATGAGATCCAAGTTCAATGCAAAAGGAGAAAATAGCCCGGGCAGGATTCGAACCTGCGTCTCGGGGTTCAAAGCCCCAAATGCTGGGCCGCTACACTACCGGGCTAGCACTCTGACACGTGGGAAGAAAAGAAGCCTCACAAAAAAGGGTACCGATAAAGTCTAATGATCCAAGAATATTACTAGGTTTCTGGGGCTAATCGTGGCTGGCAAAAATGCTGCGTGCGGTGAACACGGCTCGTCGCGCCCCGAGATGACGCCCTGGTTTGTAAAAACGGCTTCCATTGTCGTAATATGGCCGACAAAATTGCACTAGCAAAATCCTTGGATCAATTCACTTAATATTTACAAAAAAGGTTTGAAGGTACCCGAACCGGGCGTGAAATAGAGCGTGCTCGTGCCGGCAACGACCGTTATGCTGGTCGTGGTCGCGAGGCCGGTCCGGTGGTAGTCGAAGCGCGCCACCTTTCCCACCGCGGCGGCATCGAGCGTCCAGCGCAATGCGGTACGAGACATGGCCCATCCGCGTGCGGGTTCCCCGCCGACGCTTGCAGTGATGTTGGCGACGGGATACCACGCGTCGATGCGGTTTTTATTCCAACTCACGACGGTCGCGGCACCCGTGTACGTTGCCACCCATTTCCCCCCCTCGACCATGATGAACGGGGTCACGTGGCCGTAAGTATCGTAAGCGGTGCCAGTGTTGGTCAATAAGACATGGTTCGCTGGCTCGAAGGTCGTCTCGTTCGTGCCCGTGCGCCACCAGATGCCGCTTCCCGACTCCTCGACGACGACGTACTTGTCGTCCACGTGCTCGACGTCGATGGCGCCGCTGTGGTTGAAGATCGGGTTTCCCGGCCACTCGGTCCAAACCAGACCGTCAGGGGAGGTCGCGTACCCGATATGCCTTCCGGTTCCAGGCCTTACCTGGCCCGGGTTAGCCGGATCCTCCTCGGAGCCGTCGTACCACATCTTGAACTCACCCCCCTCGAACAGAACCGAGGGCCTTCCTACCTTGAGCGATGTCCATCCTGTCACAGCGGGGCCGATGACCTGGCCCTGCACCGCCCACGAGAGGCTATCGTTCGATGTTGCGAGCCAGATCTCGTCGAGCTCGGCGACGGGCGCGACCGTGTAGTACATGTAATATGTGTCGTTCACCTTCACGACGCTGGGATCGTTCACGTGGTTGTTCACGCCCGTGGGTATCACGGTGCCGTGTTTCAGCCACGTGATGCAATCCGCGGACGTCGCGAAATGTATGGAGTCGTGCCCGCTAGAGGACTGGCCGCCGTACCACATCTTGTAGGTGCCGTTTTCGTAGATGATGTCCGGGGCGTAGATGTTCCCGCCTTCCTCGCCCCCGGCCATCTCGGAATCGAGCGTTGGCTCGAGGATGTACTGCTGCCGGGGCATCCACACCGTTCCATTCGAGAGCTGCGAAAGGCTGCCGACGGGGGACTGCACGTTGTCGACGATGATAGCCGGCGCGGGCGCCGGTGCTGGCAAGGGAAATAACATTATGGCTAAAAAGACGTTCACGAGGATCGCGACCGTCAAGACTTCTACCAGCACGGCCTTTCCAGCCGATACCACCCGTTTTTTCCGGTTCTCGATCATTCTCGATCCACGACCGCTTCACGCGTTGTTGCATTCGCAAGGGCTCTTGCTACATCTCCCGCACGTGAACGGGTACTTCGCGAGAGCAGCCGTCTCGATGTCGATGCCCGCGAGGTTGGCCAGCGAGCACAGCCACGCGAGCACGTCGCCGAATTCCCGTTCGAGTTGCTTCTTGTCATTCGCCTTTCCGGCCTCGACCTGGCGCAGTTCATGGGCCAGCTCGCCGACCTCCTCGATGAACCACGCGAACGTCTTCATGACTCCGCGCTCCGTGTCCCGGTGGAAGAACACGGTCTTCATGAGTTCTTGAAACGTCTTGATGTCCATGTTTTGCACGACCTGTTTTTTTGCTCACGGCCGGATCTCGAACGGCGTCTGGAAGTACGCCGTCGGCTCGTGGCGGAACACGTCGAGGAACGCGACCTTCGGCTCGTAGACCTGGCAGTACGGGTATTCCTTGCCCGCGACTTTCTTGGCCGACACGAAGTAGTGTGGGACGCTGCCCGGCACCTTGACGCAGATGCCCGGCGCCATGCGGAACGCGATGACGCCTTCCGGCTTGAGCTCCTTCACGAGCTCCTTGAACGCGTCCTTGCGCTCGCGCCAGTCCTTCCGCTCGATCTTCTTGAGTTCCTTCGGGGCGATGTTCAGCGCGACGCAGTAAGCATCGACGGAATCCGCCGTGGTGTCGAGCCGGATGAACTGGGCTACCCACTCGGGAAACGGATGCATCTCGAGCTGTTTGGAAAACTCCTCGTTGATGATCAAATCCCCGACCAGCAAGTTTCCAGCGGGATAGGACTCCTTCTCGCGGAAGTTCTCGAACTGCTTGGGGAGGTCCTCCGGTTTCTTTTGATACTGTACCAGGTGCTCCAGTTCCTTCAAAACCTCTGGTTTCTCGCGGAAATCGATTGTTCTCACGTCATGGCACCATGCATCTTTCGTTTAATACATAATTGCTTGGCAAAAAGAAAAACCAGCTTGCACGGCCGGCTGACAACAATCGGTCTAAATATGACTCAAG
>JAUQYZ010000002.1 GCA_030587475.1 Candidatus Sigynarchaeum calidifontis | reverse complement strand
CGTTTTTCCATGAATATGGAATGGTGCAACTCGGTAAAAACGTCTTCGCACTTCCAAGTTCATCATTGCAGGTGCATTTCTCGCCTCTTTTTTTAACCGGGTTCATTGACAAATTTATTACAGCCCGTAGAAACACCAGTGCGAATACCTACGACATGCTCAAGCCATGAACGTGAATCCGAAGAAAATAAAAGTAATGCGCTCCCGTTAAATCCCGTGAGCTATTTCATCATTCGTTTGTAAAACTAGCCCGGGTTACGTCATATTAAATATCCCGCATCATCACGAGGGTCTCGTGTTGGCGCTCCAGGACCAGCTGATCAAGCTCGGACTGTCGAAGTACGAGAGCATGGTGTACACGACGTTGCTCCGGTTCCACCTGAACAGTGCCACGATGCTCGCAGAGAAATCAGGCGTCCCGCGGACGAAGATCTACCAGGTACTCGAATCGCTGCAAGAAAAGGGCTGGATCAAGGTATACAGCGGCGCGCCGCTGCTCTTCAAGGCGTCGCAGCCCGATGACGTGATCGAGAGGATCCGGAAGGAGCAAGACACTTTCCTGACCCAGGTCCAGGAGGTGCTCAAGGAGGAAGCGAACATAATGAAGGAGAAATTCGTCATCTTGAAAATGGACATTGGTATCGAGAACTTGAAGGACGAGATCCGAAAAGCAAAGACGGTCTGGGTTTCAAACGCCACGACGGACTTTATCCGCCGGATTAACGACGCTTTCCGTGATGACGCGCAAGTGCGGGTCGTCTTGTTCCCGGGGGAGCAAAAAACAGACAACTTCCGCATCGAGTGGCGCGAGTCGCTCATGAAGGTCGTTAAGATCTACAAGGGGCAGGAGGTGCCATCGATCAGCGTCATCCTCGACGAGGAAAGGACGTTCTCGGTGCTCGAGGACCCGAAGACCTTGCACTACGTGGTCGACGAAATGCTCTACGACGAGTGCACCCGCTGCTTCGTGAACTTCTACAACCTCGGCTTCAACAACGCGAAGGAGGCTTGATGTGAGATGCCCATCGTCGACGGGAAGTACGAGCAAAAGATATCCACGGTTTTTGCCACGCCCACGGAAGCAATCGAGGAGATCAAGCGCAAGCTCAAGCACGGCCGCAAGATCCGCATAAGCAACATCCCGATGGCGTTGCTGCGCGCCCTGGCACCGCTGCTCCAGGGCAAGGATCTCAAGATCGTGCTGCCCGGGGGGGAGATGCCACCGGCGGACATCAAGATCCAGGCAGAATTCGCGGCAGCCAAGGCGAAAATTTACGTGGATTACAAGGGACGCGAGGCAGCGTCGGGTAGCATCGGATTCCCAGATATCGTTTTCAACATCGTGTGGCTCAAGCCATCCGGGGAGGTCCTGGAAATCACGGCCATGGAATATTCAAAGTGCGTCAAGTGCATGGTGAACGAGACCTTCGATAGCGGATGGCACTATTCCTTGAAATTCCAGCCGGAGAAATGAATTATCTCGCAATAAGGCCCCGAACAATGGTCTATTCTCGTTTTTTCAATATTTCTTTAAATGGGCCAGAACACGTGCTGCTTCATGCGATACATGATCACCCGTCCCGAGTGGGACAAGTTCTACTACTATTCGAAGGAACGCGAGGGGCAGACCAAGATCGAGCACGAGCCGAGGGAAAGGGAGATCGAGAAGGTGGGCGTCGTGCTCGAGGAGCTCGCGAAGCTCGGGTTCATCAAGGACACGAAATACGACATGGATGCCCTCGAAAAGTTTCGCGTCATGGTGAAGGAAAACTTCTTCATCTTCTGGACCGCGATCAACCCGCCCGTGGAACGGCTGCTCTACGCCATCAGCTACATCCTCAAGCCGAAGAGCATCTTCGGGTTCGGCATCTTCACGGGCAACCCGGTCGCGTGGTCGTTCGGCCCTGCCATCCAGAAGCTGTACGCGGCCACCAGGCTCGAGGCAGTCGAGATCGACCCGAATAACGGTCGTCTCTGCAGGGACAACTTCAACGAGATCAAGGGCGATGTTCCCCTCACGGTGCATGTCGAGGACGGTTTCGAGACTATCAAGCGGTTCAAGGACAACGAGTTCGACCTCGTCTACATGGACGCGAACGGGAAGGATCCCGAGACCGGCGAGAATAACAAGCGGATCAACTACACGTTCTTGAAGAAAGCCTACCTGAAACTCAAGCCGGGCGGGCTGGCCATCGTGCACAACGCATACCAGGACTCGTTCAAGAAGGATGCCGGGGCTTACCTCGACTTCACGGCGGACGAGAAATATTTCGAGAAGACCGCCACTATCGGGGTCGACGAGCAAGGGCTGGAGATCTCCATTAAGAAAAAGTAGTGTTTTTTTCTATCGTCAATATTTCACGTGTCCTTCTCTGGAGGGCGGCGCTCGGGAATTGGTTTAGGTTTTTTGCCAGTTTTAGCGAATTCTGGGGTCAAATATAGCCCGCAATAGCAATGGCCATACTTTTTTTGATCCGGAACGCAGTACGCACACGGGCATATGATGTCGCTGTCCTTCTCTCGCACACCAGATGCAGCGCGGCACGGGCAAGAGAAATAGGCGTACCGGTTATAATTGGTCATCAAGCCATCGATCAGCATGTCGAGGAATTCTTTATCGGGATGCAATTTCCAATTTTGCTTGGTCGCGGTCATGGTGACGAACGTGACCACGTTTTCCTTCGTTTTTTTTCCAGGCACGGATAAGACCTTGATTCTCTTGACTGGAAGACATTGCAGAAGAATTATGAAAGGATTTCGATGGTTGGAAAGATCACTTCAAGCCCAGGAATTCAACCAGCATATCTTCCTTGAAGCCAACGACGACGTGCTTCCCATCATCGATGACAACGAAAGGGAACATGAGCCGCTCGTTGTATTTTTTGTTCAACTCCTCCTTTACCGCGCTCTTGACATCAGGATGCAGCAAATCGTAATAGACGTACTTGAACTTCACGTCATTATCGTGTAAAAACTTCAAGCAAGACTTGCAGAAGCCGCACGTGCTCAGTGCATACACGGTCACGTCGTGCTTCGCGTTCTTTCCCGGTTCGCTCGTGAATTGGATTTGTTCGGACATCATGGCCCACCCCGTGTTCAGGGGAATGTAACTCTTTGTTGATTTAGACTGCCCATATATTTAACAATGCTCGTTACCCCACAAAATGCTCCAACCCAGCTGCTTTAATTTAAAAAAAGGAGGGAAGTTGTTCAAAGGTACACGCGCCCGTTCACGACAGCACGATCTTCTTCCCGTCCACGTAAGGATCCCTGCACTTGAGAGGGATATCCACGTTCAACACGCCCTCGTGGTAGTCGGCTTTCACGTGATCCGGATCAGCATCACATGCAAAGGCATATTCGCTCACGTATGACGTGTGCTTGTCGCGCTTGGCTTCGAGGCGCAAGCCTTCGGGAATGATCCTCAAGTCGATGTCTTCTTTCTTCACTCCTGGGATCTCGAACGTTATAGAGACGTTATCCTCGCCATCATCACCACAACCCTCGGAACATGCACAGCCAGGTACCCAAATCCGGCGCACGATGTCGACTGCATCATCGTCCTTGTTTACCAACTTTGCATCGTCCGTGGGCGTCGTGATTTCAGTTTTTGTTGGGTCAGACATTTTTGCCACCTTTGTATCGCGTGTCATCTCGCACGATCATTTCTGGTTTATACTATGCTTGAATAGCTAGAAACGTGCATTCCTTCCGAGAAATAGAGTGCCTATCGTGCTTTGCGAATGCCGTGTAACAAGGGGATATAAAAAGGGGGGAAGATGAGAAGTGCCGGGTTTCCAGGAGGAAAAGATCCTGAACAATACTCGTGGCGCTGAACATGAAAATCGTCGCTATTGTAAAGAAATACTTGCCGGGCAACGTGCACGCGGACTACGATGACGGGACATTTGAATGGTTCGACACCACCGAGCTCAGCATCATAGAACCAGAGGCAGATGCAGAAAGAACGCTTTTTATCAATCATAACCAGCCGCCGCCTCCAACGAGCCCGTGGCGGAACGCCGGCGCGAAATTGCGCCTGGAACTAGATGACGATGATATCGATTCGCTTGGCAGTCATGGCAAGGAATATTTCAGCGACGGAATCCGGATCCTCTCGTATTTGCCTTGAATATCAATATAGGAAGGAGAAATCAGATGTACTGGGCAAGGATCATCTCCAGGTCGCCACGGTGCTTGTCCGGATGCAAGTAGATGTCGATGATCTGGTCGTGCGGCAGGCTTTCGACCCGCTCGTTGAGCTTGGTGATGACCTTGATGTTGATCTCTACGGCCTTTTGCACGGGCATGCGCTCCGGGTTGATGTCGATGCCGAACCACTCTTTGTATCCCATCATCTTGAGAACGTACATGAGAGCGAGGGCCTCTTGAATGTTGACGACGCCAACGTTGAGGTCTTGATCATAATTGCCGAAGGGCTGGCTGTTCCAGTGCGTGTGGGCGAGCATGCCGTGCATCCCGACTAGGCTATAGGCCGCCGCGAGGGGCTCCCCGCCCATCGTGACGTGGCCGATCTCGGGATTGAGGCCAACCAACGCATGTCCGTCCCTGACGAGCTTCACGTTTTTCTCGTTCTTGAAAAGCCCCATGATACGCTGCGCGGCGAGGATGCCTTCCGCGGTCGTTCGGTAGATGTTGTTGGGAGCGGGCTCGTAGGGTTTTGGCTCGATGGCGACCCGGACGCCGGGCACGCGGTCCATTGCCTCGGCGAGCGACTTCTCGAAGGTCTGCCACATCCACGGGTAGACCGTACCGAGCATGTACGTGTAACCGTCGATGCCCGGCCACGAGATAGCCGCGCCGGCGCCGATTTCTTGCACGATCTTGAGGCCGCCCTCGGCGATCTTGATCGCCTTCTCGCGCACCTTTGGATTGGGGTTTGACAAGCAGCCGAACTCGAATTCCTTGTCGTAGAAGTGGCTGAAAGCCACGCCGACGACCTTGACGCCGGCCTTGCCGAGATCCTTGAAAAGATCGATGTTGTTCTCGTTGATCTCGGCGGGGTAGTGAGCCTCGATGCCAGTCACGCCGAGGTCGGCCATTTGCTTGGCCATCTCGATGCGCTCGGGAATGGTCTTGTCTGGCACGTATCGGTCGTGGAACCGGCCTCCGCCGGGTGCAAAGTACCAGATGCCCACGGAAAACTTCGGGGCGAGCTTGAAGGATTTCATGTGCTGCCGGAGGGTCTTCTCGTCGCTCGGGGCGGCCTGGTATCGCAAATCGGGTAGGTTGTACACCATCGTGTTTGCCTCGTGATAGAATGACGTTTATCTATAGTTTGCCTTGTTGGCTAAATAGCCTTTCGAGGCATATTCCGTTCTGCTAGTCTGTGCATGCACGTGGTGCCTAAGGGGTTTTTTTCCGGCAATCGTCGCAGAGGGGATTGCTACTTGTCACGTATGCGGGCTCCCCGCACCCGTGGCAATAGGAGGCCGCATCCTCGGTCGACGAGAACCTCGTGGTCATGCTACAAGCCCCGCCACACGTGGTGCAAGTCGGGAACTTTGGATTGAACCGCGTTAGCTTGTGGCAGTAGATGCAGAACCCTTGCTTCTCGACTGGCTCCATACCCTATTACCGAGAAAAAAGTGGAGATTATTTCAAGAATTTCATGAAGTTCGCTGGTTCCTTCCCTTGATCCACGAAAACCTCTTTTTGCACGCCTGGTGTGTCCTTGTCGAACTTCCTGGCAAGCTGCCCAGCGAGCACGCGCTCCTTGACGTTACTCTGGTCGCCAACCCAGATAAAACTCGTGTTGATCTCGGGCACCCAGAGTACCATGCAATCGTCGGGATCCAGGCTTTCTTTCTTCAATGGCACCTGCACGAACTCGACCGCGTTGATGTTTCCGCCCGCTTCCTCGGACGAGATCTTGAACAAGGCCGGTGGCTGGTGCTCCTTCACGACCTTCTTGAGGAACGTCTCGGCGAGGTCCTTGTCGACGATCTTGAGCCCGCCTTGCTCCGCGCATAGCTCCTTGAACTTCTTGTGGTCTGGCGTGTTGTCCTCCTGGTCGATGGCGATGACCTTCGGCTTGCCGCCGCGGGCGTCGTCCATCTTCTTCGCGATCGCCGCCGCTGCTCCTTTTTCATCGACGGACGCGTTCTTGCCGTGCCAGATCCAGATGATGCTGTCGTTATCGACGATGTACGAGTCGCCCGTCGTGAAAACGAGACCAGGTATTTCCTTTTCAACTCCCTTTTCGATCATGTAGATTTTCATAATCATCCCAAATTTTTCATTTTATCCACAAACACCATTGCACACAATGGATGGCAATCCATTGTACCCGGTTCGTAGTAAAAAAGTTGATCGCCATTCCTTGTTAAATTCCCAGGGGATATTAGGGGGTGCCGTGTCTTGGATCGTGGAAAACGAGGATCTTCGAGAATTCGAATAGGCGTTTTGCGGCTTTTTACCGAAACCATCCAATGACGAGACGACGCGGAGGGGACCATTATGGAAGATGATAAACTACTAGAGGAACCGATCAATTTGAGGGGATTGCTGGATGTCATAATCAAACTGGAGCCAGCCGCCAAGTCGGATTCGCAAGGCGCTTTGTTGGCATTCATCGACAAGTTATACCGCGCCGCTTGTATCATGTTCGACCAGCACGCCGAGCCAAGGGGCTTCGCAAGTCCAACGGAGGAGCGGGCTGCCGCGGTCATGTTAACAGTCTTGTTTAACGTGTCGGGGGGCTTGAAGGCTGGTTTCGAGTATGCTATCCGGATGTACCTCGATATCCTGGAAAAGATTCAGCGGGATCCAGTGTACGCGCATTATGTCTTGGTCAAGAAATCGACGATTCCCTTGAGCATAAACGACGTGCCGTTCAATTGCGAGGCCGAGTCGAGCCCGGCAAGTGAGACGACGCGGGAACCACGCGATGGCGTGAACGGGGAAGAATAGATCAATAACAGGTGAAATGGACACATGACGAGTGATTTCGACGTGAGGGAACACGTCACGTTCCTCGCAGACCCGGCCCTCCAGGGACGGGTTCCAGGATCCGACGGCAGCCGCGTCGCGAGGGAATACATCATTAACACGTTTCGCAAGTGTGGCTTGGTGCCTCTATTTGACGGGAAACAAAGCTTCACCCAAGAGATACACGTCGACGGTGAGATCCATGGCGTGAATGCCGGGGGCATCATCGAGGGGAAAAGGCCGGGATACGTGCTCGTCGGGGCTCATTACGATCACTTCTCGTTTTCCCCGGGCGCGGACGACAACGCTGCTGCAGTGGCGCAAGTGCTCGCCGTCGCCGAGCACTTCGATCGCCATCCCTTGCCGAACGGCCGGAGTATCTTGTTCCTGGCCTTCGATTGCGAGGAGCCCCCGCACTTCCATCAAGCATCGATGGGCTCGACGTTCTTCGCCGAGAATTGCCCCGTGCCCCTCGACGAGATCCAGGTGGCGATCATCCTCGATCTCACCGGGCATCGCGTCCCGGTTCCTGGCTTGGAGGATTGCTTGTTTGCTATCGGCACGGAATACGCTACGGCCGCCCATGATGCGGTGATCGAGGCCGCGGGGGGCAAGCGCGAGATAAGAATCTTCTGCACGTCCAACGACAGGGTTGGCGACATGTCCGACCACCACGTGTTCCACTTGTACGGGCGCCCGTTTATCTTCTTGAGCTGCGGCCGCAACCAGCACTACCACCAGTCGACCGATTCTATCGAGAACCTCGACTTGCCGAAGGCCGCGGCTATCGCTTCATTCCTCGCCAGTCTTATGGCAACGTGTGCCGACGACAGGGAATTTTCCATCGACATGTGCGGTCGCACCTTCCGGGAGAAGGAAGCAGCCGGACTTTCACGGCTCCTGGGCAGACAGGTAGGCATTTCCGAGGCGGAAAGCATCATTCAATCATTAAGAAGCAAGTTATAGCACGATCGTGCACCTCAGTTTCTTTCCCTTTGCTTTCCCGCGCGGAACGACACTCAAGCATCGAGCTTTGACGGTTTATTTAACAAGCGGAAGGTGTCGGCCTTGATCTTGAGCGACGTGGCAAGGTTCTCCTTGAACGAGAACACGATCGTGTAGATGCCTAGATGTTTCGCCGCGTCAATGACGGGAACGAAATCACCATCGCCACTCACGATAGTGATCGATGCCACCTGGTTCGCCTTGTCCGAGAACAAGGCGGTGGCTTTAGTGGCCATCATGACGTCGACGTCTCGATATTTCTGGTCCTGGCCATCGGCTTGCATTTTTTTATCCGATTGTATTTCAAGGGTGAATTGCTTGAGGATCTGCTCCAGCTCGGGATCATCGGGGATCTGCGTGGCAAGTGCCCGGTTGACGTCTATCTCGTTGTACTTGGATGCATACACGTATCCAGATACTCGCTGTGGCAGGAAATGATCGTCGTAACCCTTTAACACGCTTCGCAGCAAGAGAAGCAATCGCTTTATGTTGGGAAGCCTGGTCGTGACCTTGTTCGCGATCGCCCACAAGTTGTTGAAGTCGATGATGACGAGATGCACGGGGTGCTCGGGGCCCGCGTTCATTAATGCAAGCCTGGCCTGTCGCTTCATGTACCGGCGGATGTGTTCCTTTACATCCTCCTCGACGGCTTCGCTAATTTCGGCCGAGAGATCCCTCTTGATAGGATTGCCGATCTCGTCGGTTATTTCCCTCACGAGCTCGTCCTTGATCTCTTGCTTGAACAGCGAGGGCAGGTCGCCGCGGATCTTCTGCTCGATGTCATTCTTGAGTTCCGCCTTGATCTGTTTTTTCAGATGGTCGATGCCGTCCTTTATCACCTTGCCAGCCTGGCGTGCTTGCCCGAGCAGGCCCGAGAATTCTTCCCGAAGCTCATTAATGATAGCTCTCGTGACATCCTCGCCCACGACCTTCCGCAAGTTATCGTGCGACCCGGCCAGCCGTGACGTGATCTGGCGCGCCTCGACCATCTCCTTCTGGAACTCGTTCCGCAACTCCTTGCCTAGCTCGGCCTTCAGCTCGGCCTTCACTTCTGCCTTAACGACGTCCTTGACCTGCGCGCTGAAATGCAAGTTGAATCGCTTGATGACCTCCTTGATAACTCCGCTCTCGAGTGACGTGGAAATCTCGGCGACGAGCTTCTGGCGGATTTGCCCGGACATGTGCTTGGTTACGATGTTTTCCACCTGGGAAACCAGGTTCTCCTTGAACTGTCGCTCGAGATCGTCGAGCCGTGCCTTGTAGGTATCGCTGCTTGCGAGCACCGCGGGCGGCGCCTCGACCTGCCCGCATTGTTCCCGGGCCATGTTTTGCTGAGGATTAACACGTGCGTCCGGGCTCGTGACGTGCCGTCGATACCCGTTCAATGTATCATCCCTCGTGCCGTTAACAAACCTCGGCCGGTCTTGGGATACTTGGGCGTGATGCTCGTTACTGGTAGACGCATCTAATTTATCTATCCGAGGGGGAGGCAAACGATTTACACTCGTGCCTGGTTGCTCGTTCTTGATAAACTCGCGTTTCTTTGCCGAATCAAGCAGCTCGTCGACGAGCGGGCTCTCGTCGTTTTCGTCGTTTGCCTCGTCTTCACTCACGGCGATCCACTAGAGATGCTTGTGAATACTCTATCGATACCAATTTGGGCATATAAACCAATGGGTCTTATCTTAGATGTTGATGGCTTAACAATCGTGCAGCCACCGTTCCCGGATCACGAGTTCGCCGGATAAAAATGATTGATCGTTCTGTCCCTCAAGTCCAGCAGCGTAGCAAGCGGTCGCGCGCTTCCATGAGATCCCGTACATGCACTTGTCTTGGAAGGCGAGGCATGATGGCTTTCAAGCTTGACCGGGCTTGCACCTCGAATCCGGGGTGCTGAAGTAGTCGAGCTAGGTTCAATCGTGAGAGAATCTCCTTGGTATAGATCCTTTTCCCGTCCCGGAAGGTGATCGCCTCTAGGAAGGCGCGCGCGGGCGGGGAATCGAGCGCTGCCAGGGTGCAGAGGGCTTCTTGCAGGTCATCGAATGCCAGATAATAGCACGTGTCATCGAGCATCGCCGGCTTGCCATCGACTGGTAAAACGATCGAGAATTGCGGATCCTTGTAGAAACTCGCGATCCCGATCTTGAACGGCTTGAACGCGTACTCGCCGATCCCGAACAAGCTGAACCGCGGCCTTTTCTTGTATATGGAGGACTTCCGTCCATCTAATGCAGCTGCGTGATCGACCAGGTATTGCCATGCCCGCGGCGCGGTCATTTGGAGGACAGCCGTGTCTCCTGCAAGGCTTTTCTGGGTGACGATGGTAAAGGTTTCAGAAGTGCAGACCACGGGATCGCGGAGGCGCGAGCCTTTAATGATCGGGTAGATAACGTCTGGCTCCAACGTGACTTCTTCGCGGAGGCCATTTATGAACGTGCCGCTAGCGCTTCGCTCCAGCAGCATAACCCTCACGGCATCGTGTTTCAGGCCCTGGCGCCACGGGCAAGGGCATATACCATCGATATACGCGACCTCCTTGTAGGCACGGATGTCCGAAACGAACCGTCCCCCGCACCAGCCGAATGGCGATCGAGCAGAACACGGGTCGAAGAGATCGTGCACTGTGCAAGTTTCACTGCTTTCTTTCCCGACGCGCGCGACGAAGAACGCGCCGCTCGTGGCCACGCCGAATGCCTTGCCCGCGTCGAACGTGTGCATCTCCATATCTGATATGCGCAAGCCGAGGAGCTTTGCATCGCGGACCAGGTTCCTGGCCACGGATGTCTTGCAGATCATGCCGATCCACGCGTTCGTGCCACCGAGTTGGCCCGCGACCCTGGCGATGAGGGCTTCGGCGATGTCGAAGTTCCCCTTCCCGGTCATCGCCTCGATTCCGGGCACCCGCTTGACATTCGATTTGCGGGGAACGTTAGTCGATCCTAGCCTGGATTGCTTGGTGTTGGTCACCCACGGCGGGTTGCCGAGAACCAGCACTTCTTTTCCGGAGAAGGAACCGGTTGGGAACTCGTGCCGGAACGCATCCGCAACAATGAACTCGACCTTCACGCGGTTCGGAGCAAGGTTGACGTTTCGCCAGAACGTCGCCTCGTGACTGGCTTGTAGCTCGACACAATGAGCTCTCTGCAGCGTCGGAAATGCCTTGATGGCTGCGACAACGAGATGGCCCTCGCCGCAAGCTGGTTCCACGAGCACGTCGGGACGGATGCCACTCCGCTTCAGGACCTCGCAGACCGCACTTGCAAGATGCTCCGGCGTCTGGAAGTCCCCGAGATGCTGCTTGCCACCCTTCATGTCGTCCCGTCCGGCTCGGGGAATGGAAATGGAACATCCAGCGATTTCACAACGTCCAGGGTCTTGTCGATGGCATCCGCCACGCCGGTGAACTCTGCCACGTCGTCCTGGGAGAGAAGTGCACCCTTCCTGCCCCGGAGCCACTTGTGCAGGACCGGGTAGTTGCCGATCTTGAACGCCCATGCCGCGGGGCTGATGCCCTTGATTTCAAAATTGTCGTTTATGATGACACTGCGGGAACTGGCATCGTACTGGATCTTCTCGACACGCCCGCTCTTGATGGAATTCACTGCCGGGCCTTGCCGTGTCCTCGCCCATGCTAGATGGAGCCCAACCAGCGTCGACCCGGCAGACGCGATGCGGGCGAACGTCTCCCAATCGATGGGAAGCGGGATGCGAGGGAAATCGTTCTTGAGCATCTCAGCGTAGCGCTGGCGGTAGCTCGGCGCATGGAGCACCGCGTAAACATACCCGAGCACGATCTCGGGGGAGATCGAACGCCCGGGGTACTTGGCGCCGAGCATCGCCACGAAGTCGGCCTTGAGATTCGGGATCTTGCCCGCGTTGCCGTCATACAAGTACAAGGGAAAGAAATAAGCGCTCTCGCTTGTCCTGGAAGAGAGGAGGCCGATGTCGCCCAACTCGCGCGAGACCATGCAGTGGCAGAACTCCGCAGTGCTGAGCAACCGGGTAGTGACAAGGGCGATGTTGTCGTGTTGTAGCATGTGCTGCATGACCCGGAGCCGGTGTCGCGTGATGATGGCGGGGGAGAAGTAGAGCACGCGATGGTCGAATGGCCGGTAGAGATAGGTGATGTAACACGACTCACGGACGCCTTCTTTCCGCAGCTTGGCGCGGTATCCCGCGATCGTAGACGTGGAATCCTCCAGCCGGTATCGTGTCTTGATCTCCTCGTCTGGCACGTCACTCACGAGATCCTCCATCTTTTTCTCGAGTGCTTTGCGATCCAACTCGACGATAAAGTCATCGCGGTGTGTTTTAACACCGATGGTCGAATACTTGAAAATGTCCTTGATGCTCGGATATTGCCCGAATTCTTCTTCCAAGTGCGCATCTCTCTTCACGAAAAAGAAGCCCGGCGCTGTCGGGTTCACGTCAGCGAATGGGATAGAAGCCAGCGTCCCTTGTTCGAGGAATTCTAGTTTCCCCTCGCGATCGCCGAAGAGTTCATGGTAGTGAACGTGGTGGCCGTTAGCCTTCCCTGACTTGACCATGAACACGATGCACGTGCCGACGCGGATCTCGAAGATGTTGCCATCCGCAACACCGGCGGGCGTCTTTTCACCGATGTTCGCGTTCCCGTGCAGGTTGATGATGTAAATATCGTCGAACGCGGAGAACAGGCACTCGCGCATCCGCCGGTAGATCATCTTGTAGATGTACGCGTTGTTCGTGACGAACGCGACGATGCCGCGTCGTGCTTGCTCGACCCGCCATTGCGCTGCCCGCAAGAACTTGACGTAATCGTCGCTCAGAGGCTGGATGTTTCGCTCCTTCAAGCCGGTCTTGTAATCCGCCATAAGGCCATCGATGAAATCATTCTTGTTGGCAGAGCTCACTGCATAGGGGGGATTACCAACCATCACAACGAGATCATCGTCTTTGGCGGGGTTCATGGCAGGGCCTTGCTCCAGGCTATTTAAATGCCGCAAGGTTACGATGCCATCTCCCTTCTCTTCGAGATCGGTTCCGGCAAGTAGCTGCGCGATTTGCATCTCGCAAAAGACGAGTGACGACAGCATTATATCATGTCCCTCGATGCGATCGGTCACGTGGCGTATAGGACGCTGGCGATCCGCGGAAAGCAGTACCTTGCAAGTTTCGATCAAGAATGCACCGGTGCCGCATGCTGGATCGATGATTTTGATGCCATCGCCTGCGATTCCAGCGGGGATATCCAGTTGTCCTTTGAGCAGCTCGTCGATCCCGCGAACCATGAACCTTACGGCCTGGGCGGGCGTGTAGAAGACGCCCCTCTTTTTTTTCGTGCCCGGGTCGTGCACCTTCAAGAACGCCTCGTGGAACTCGTCCGAGAACTGGTCGACGGAGTACCTGGATATCGCTGCTTGAACCGCCGCATCGGCGTGGAAGGCCTCCAGGATCGCATCGAGCCCGGGCAAGAAGCGGGCACTTGTTGGACTGTCCCCGGTGCACTTGGCAGATAAAAAGTGAAAGAACGCGGCTTGCGCGAGCTCGTCGGCATATGCCGGGATGGAACGATTCCCGGACGCCGTTGAAAAGTGCTTGTAATGGGAAATCAAGCCGGGATAGGCTTGTTTCGATGCAAGCGACGCGAGATCATGCTCCAGCATCAATTCAATGCGCTTGGCAAGGGATTTGATGAATGCAGACAACGACTTGGCTGCATCCCGATTGCTGTTCAGGGGAGATTTGCCCATGGTTTGGCCCGCCCGCGCCCGTTTATTTCTTGCTCACGGCAGAATGCACCTTCTTGACCTTTTCGATCCATGAATCGATGGTGTCTTCGGTTTGCGTCTCGTTGATGTTGATGCGGATAGCGGTGGCGAGCACTTTCTCCGCTTCGGGGCAGTCCCCTTGCTTGTAAGACACCACTTTGCCCGCGATTTTCTCGGCAGGCCAGATACCCCCCGGGAAAAATGATTTCTTGGCGAATACGGGTTCCAGGTATATCGCCCTCTCGATGTAGCCCCCCGACGCCGGGACACCCTCCGCTTTCAGCTTGTTCGCGAACTGGTCTCGCGAGCAGAGAGCGGGATCAACCCGTATCATGGTGAACCAGTACGTGCAATAATTCCTCTCGCGAACCGCGTGGGGCATGATGCCGTCCAGGCCCGCTAGGCCCTTGTTGAAACGGTCACCGAGCTCGTGGCGTCGCTGCGTGATGTAGTCGAGCTTGTCCATTTGTGCCAGCGCGACGGCCGCCTGCAGCTCCGTTATGCGGTAGCACGGGGCCAGGACGGTCAAGCGGCGCCCGGTGTTGAGACGATCGTAGGATTTATCCGCGAAGTTCGCGGCTCGCACGTAGAGCTCCTCGTCGTTCGTGATGACGAAACCGCCGTCCCCCGATGATATGTGCTTGTAAGCGTTGAGCGAGTAGCAGCCGGCGTTGCCGATCGTCCCGATGAGCTTGCCCTTGTACCTGGCACCGTAGGATTGCGCGCAGTCCTCCACGACGGGAATGCCGTGCTCCTTCGCCACGGCCATGATGTCGTCCATTTGCGCGGGGTTACCCGCGAGGTGTACGACAATGATGGCGGCCGTGTTTGGCGTTATCTTTGCCCGGATGGACTCGGCGGTGATGTTGTATGTGTAAGGATCCACGTCCGCGAAGACGGGGATCAGGTTCTGGTACAATACACCGATGAGCGTGCCCATGTCCGTGATGGGCGACGTGATGACCTCCTTCCCCGGCGGTATCTCCAAAGCCCCAATGGCCGAATGGATAGCCGCTGTGCCCGAGGACGCGGTGGTGCAATAATCCACGCCGAAGAAGTCTTGCACCCTCGCGCAGAATTTCTTCGTCATTCGCCCATTCACGTAGAAAAGCTCGCCGGAGTCGATGACCTCGCAGAGGTTCTTCTTCTCGGCATCGCCAAATTTCACGAAGCCAGTCGCTTGTTTTTTCTTGAACATTTCAAGATTCACCCGTCACTTTTCTCCGATAGTGACCCACTCATTCTTGTGAACGTCGCGCTCCTGGAGGACGAGCCCGTCTAGTGTTCCTGTCCCGGTCGCGATTAGCCACTTCCGGTCGAAAGTCCACTCGGCAATTTGCTGGCTCGTCATGAACGCCGCACCGAGTTCCTTTGCCCTGGCAATGAAGCCGTGCATCGAATTATTCACGTCCGCCCTTCCCGAGTGCGCGGGATGGAATATCACGTGCGCCACGCCGTTCGCTTGCTTGACTGCGGCCAGGATGTCGTCAACCGTGTCGGCGGGACCCTGCAGCCCGAAGTCCTGGCTTTGGAAGCTGATCTCGATGCAACCGATGAGCGTGCCGTTGCCGCGCACGGGCTGCCACGGGTGGCAGGAGCCGAAAGGGAAGCCGAGGGTCCCGCATTTGCTCGGCCCCTTCGATTGATCGGCCCGCAAGCCGAGCGCCTCGCACCACTCGAAGAACTGCACCCGGCCGGCCCACCGCGTGTAGTGGTTCTTGTTGCTGTAGAACGTGTCATGGCCGGTCCGCTTTCGCACCTCCCCCAACTGCTTCTCGAGCACCTCCCGCGTGAAGAGGGAGGCCATTCCCGCAGTATCTTGCTGTTTCCCCTTGGGGTAGCTGATCGCGTCGAAATGCAAGGCAATCTCGTGCCCTTGAGCCACGATCTCGTCGCAAAGCGACTTCGAATAGCCGGGTGCTTGCACGCACCACGTGGTATGTATCTTGGCGCGGCCCACCTCGAGAAGCAAGTGCCTGGCAAGTTTCTCGTCATTGCCGTCGCTGTCGTGGCTGATCATGGCGATGAAATCGTTCCCGCCCGGCCAATACCACGCGCGCTTGATCGGGATCGAGCACTGGTCGGCGATCATCTCCAAGCAAGACACGAGGATCCTTCGCCACGCGTCCGCGACAGGAACCATGAATGCCGCTATCTTGTGGGCGGGCGAGACGACACGGCGATCGCGCGTCCAGTCGAGGACCAGCCCGTCCTCGCATTTCAAGATTCCGTCATCGATGGGGCTCAGACCGTCGGCGGGGGGGATGCCGTCTTGATCCACGTACCGCCCCTCCTGTACGTGCCGGACGGTCAGCGCTATATCGACGGCGAACTGCAAGGCGCGCCCCTTTCCAGCCTTCTTACACGTGATAGCCGAGAGGGGATCGCCACTCGCATGGATGGTCTCGTAAGAAGCAAGTGCGGACGCACCGTCCGGGAGCACGGGAACGCAACCAAACGCGTGTAGCGGCCACCAACTCTCCGGGATGCTCCTCGACAAGGCCGGGTCCGCGGGACGCGCGTAGCCCTCGCCAACCGAGTCCTCGAGGCGGCCCCCCGCGGGGAATGGGAAGTCAGGAACCTTGTACATGATGCCGAGCACGTCTTCGAGTGGTGGTACCATGCCGACGACGATGAGCCCGTTTCCGGCTTCTATATGGTCCTTGATGCGCGCAACGTCCTTGGCATTGAGTTTGGCAGGTGCCGAGATGATGATGATTCTTGGAAACTGTTCCAAGGCTCGGAAATCCTCGAGCATGAACACGTCATGGAAGATCCCCTCGTGGCGAAGCATGTCAATAACATGCAAAGACTTGCCAGTGGTTTCTTGGATCACGACACCCACGAGCTGGGACGAGCGCTTGCGGGGCACGATCTTCCCGCTATATTTTGCTAGATCCGTGCCATGTTCGATTTTTTGCCCTTGCTTCTTCCAAGGATCGAGGGGCTTGATAAATGCCATGCTCTGCCACGAGTGATGCGCTTGTAATATCATTGATCACGGCTTCGTTATAAACGCATCGTGAGAACTAGAAGCCTTCCATGCCGGTGCGAAAAACCCCCGCTGCTCGCTATAATTGGAAAGGCGACCGTGATTGCAATGCTGGTGCGACGTTTTCCCCACCAGACACCTTTGACAGCAATCGAATCCCACGCTGCCAGCGGGGGTATGACGTTAAATACGCTGTCTGATACGTGACGATAGATGTCACGCGTGCGGGCAGCCAACCAATCCACCATAAAAATGCCACGCTCGTTGATCCATATATTACTGGGTTGTTGGCGATATGCTTAAAAACCATGAACTCTAACATTCTCTAACATCCGATTAAAGATTCAAGCGATGCACGAAGCGACACTTTCGAGCACGTACACGCAACAAGACTTGTTTGAAGAGCTCGCGCAGAAATACGGAACGCCGTTGCTGATCATCGATCATGCTGTCATTCGGGACAACTTCCGGACGTTCCGGCAGTTGTTACCGCGAGTGAAGCCGTTTTATGCTATCAAGGCGAATCCCGAGGAGAGCATCGTTCGCACCCTGTTCAACGAGGGAGCGGGATTTGACATCGCCTCGCTAGAGGAATTCGACACGCTGCGTCGCGTGATACCGGGCGGCTACCAGGAGCAACGTGCGTTTTTCGATGCAAACGTGGTCTTTGCCAACACCATCAAGAACTTCAAGGCCCTCGATACGATGCAGGCATACAACGTGCCGATGACGTTCGATAACGAGGTAGAACTTGACAAGATCGCCACGAGGTGCAGGCACGTGCCACTCATCTTGCGACTCGAGGTACCGAACGATGGCGCGGTCGTCGAGTTGTCGTCGAAATTCGGGGCCAGGTTCGAGAATTGCCCCGATTTATTGAAACATGCAGACATGCTGGGCTTGAATGTCATTGGAGTGAGCTTCCACGTGGGAAGCCAGTGCGAGAAGCCGGGTAACTTCACGATCGCCTTCCAGCGGGCGCGCCAGCTGTTCGACGACGTGGAAGCGACGGGTCATAAATTCACGGTTCTCGACATAGGTGGCGGGTTCCCGGCGCCGTATAACTCGTCGGTCGCGCCGATGGAAGCGTTCGCGAGCTTGATCAACCGCCTAATAGATACTTACTTTCCTTCGAACGATGTACAGATCATCGCGGAGCCGGGTCGCTTTTTCGTGGCCACGGCGGCCACGGCCGTGGCGACGGTCATCGGCAAATCCAAGCGCAACGGCCGGCCCTACTATTACATCGATGACGGGGTGTACAACACGTTCTCGGGACTCATTTATGACCACATCCAATACCATTTCAATGCGTTTAAGACCGGGAATGCCACGCCGAGCGCCGTCGCTGGGCCCACGTGCGACGCGCTCGACATGATCGCCAAGGACGATCCACTTCCTGACCTCGACGTCGGAGATCTCGTTTATTCGGAGAATGTAGGGGCCTATACCAACGCATCCGCGACCTTCTTCAATGGCTTCCAGCCTGCCAAGATCGTGCATCTCAACGAGTAATGGATCGGTTCAAGCCAAGGCAGGTTTGCTTTTTCTTTTCGACCTACCCACCGCCTCAAACCCAAGAAACACGCAAATCGCGCTTGCCGTGATGAGCATCGAGATCGTGAAAAAGAATTGGTACCCGGCCATCGTGTTCGCCACGGTACCGAGCCATGCAGCAATTACCATCCCCGTGATGCTTCCGATGAAAGTTCCGAGCGAGCTGAAACTATCATGCAAGGTCAGCCCAAGCGCCTTGCGGTCAGTGGCGATCTCGTTGGTTATCGCGTACGTTCTTGCTGGAAAAGAGATGCCGAATGGATTGAGCACGTGGACGGCAGCGACGAGCCACAACATCACCGGGGTCGTCGAGAACGAGAACGCGATCAACTTCGCCTCGTTGAAGACCAACGATAGCAAGATGAGCAGCCTCCACCCGCGCTTTTTAACGAGATGGCTGGATAAAAAAAACAATGGCACCTCGGCGGTGGCCCACAAGAACATGAGCAGCCCGTAATAATCCTCCCCCGCGCCGAGACCCTCCTTCAAGTACCTAGGAAACGGGCTGGCCTGTATCGCATGTGAAATCGCGTATAGAAATGAGGTCGAAACGAGCATCAAGAAAGCAGTGCTCAAGTAAAACCTGGGCGAGGAAGTGCATGCACTCGTGCCACCTGGTGATTCCCAGAATGCTGGCCGCCCGTTGCGACCGCGCAAGATGTAATACAAGAACGCTGCTGTCACTGCCATCCCCGCGGCGGAGATGCAATACATCACCGTGTATCCGAGATACAGATTCCCGTTGGTCCCGTTCAGGGCCTTGATCGCCATGCCACCGAACGGTGCTGTCCAGGCCCAGCCGATGCTCCCGAAAAGGCGATACTTGGCAAATTCCCTCGACTTGTTGAATTTAGCAGCAATATCGGGCCCGAGCTCCTTCTGCTTCTCGTCGATGAGCTCGTACACGATGACATTGGCCGTGGACTCTGCAGACACGAACCCGTTCATGATGACTGTCAAGATGAATATCCACGGCTCGTGGATGAACGCGATCAAGAGGGTGGAACCGATTTGCATCGCCCTGGCAGTCATGATGTACGGGATGCGGTTGCCTCGCGTGTCGGATCGCCTCGAAAGCGTGTTTTGTGCCACGAACGCCGTGACAACGGACACGATCGATAGCATGAAGAAAAACTCGACAGGGAGTCCCATGGTGGCTTGGAGCATGCCATTGAATGCCAGGCCGATCACGGAAAACCCGTAGTCCATGTATGCCTGGATCTTCAACAAGAACAGCCGACGGCTCGGGGTGAAGTTAGAACCGTGAAATGATGTTTTCACGCTGGGGATCGAGTCTTGTAGGACACCGTGTAAATAGGGCTTGCTGGTTCCCAAGCATTGAGTGCCCGATGGTTCGACATTGCGGCGCGGCACGCCATGTTTTTATGCAAGAACATGCTTCTCTTCTTTCAAAAGCACCACTAACTGAGATGGTATCCAGCCTGGTGAAACGCAACATGTCTCGATATTCTATCTTGGCGCTTGCTCTGGTTCTGTTCAGCACAATTGCCACGACCAATACAAGCACGATGCTTCGTGAACAATGCCCGAAACCGTACATCGCTCGAGATGTCAACACGTGCTCATTATCTGGCCCGAGGGTCATCAATCACAACTGCACGAACTTCCACCGCATCCCGGGCTCCTACCTGAACATGATCAAGGGCATGAACTTCAACGTGCATTATGCCCACACGTCACATGGCGGGCAAATCGTCCAAGGACTCGGCTTGATCGGTTCGGAAAACGCGACCTTTAATTACACGACGGGCTATTGCGACATCTTTCCCTCGGGAGATTCGCTCGATATTTTAGATGGACAACGGAATAATACGCAACAAATCGATTACATCACGCCCGATCTCTACTGGGAGGCTTCGTATGGCCTCGATCTCACCCGGCATGTCCTCGATCACTATCCGATAAACGTGAGCATGTGGGCGTTCTGCACGCAACTTGACGGTTGCGACGCGACCTGGGTGCAATCCTACCTGGGCAACATCACCGCGCTGGAAGCAGAGTACCCGGACGTGGTGTTCGTTTACATGACCGGGAACGCCCA
This sequence comes from Candidatus Sigynarchaeum calidifontis, assembly GCA_030587475.1. Classification (GTDB taxonomy): domain Archaea; phylum Asgardarchaeota; class Lokiarchaeia; order Sigyniarchaeales; family Sigyniarchaeaceae; genus Sigyniarchaeum; species Sigyniarchaeum tengchongense. Next base: position 5,082 of record JAUQYZ010000002.1, on the reverse strand, counting down.
AGCGACGGGCGCGGAAGGCCTCAATCGCCACACGAACAACGAGATGATCCGCCAGTATTGCATCACGAACAACAAGTGGCTCTTTGACTTTGGCGACATCGATTGCTGGTATGGCTCGGCTGAAAACGCTTATAATTACGAGAACCAGCGGATCCCGGTAGAACACGCGCAGTATCACGACCCGGACGGACCGGCACACACGAATGACGCGAGCTGCTTGCGCAAGGGTGGTGCCACGTGGTGGCTGCTCGCGCGCATCATTGGTTGGACGGGAGTCAATGACCCGGGATTGGGGGCAAGTATCACGACCCCGGGAGTTTCAGGATATGCTGAAATCTGGTTGTTTCTTGGTTTTGCACTCGGGATGGTCGCGATCACTATTCTTGTGGGAAAAAAGGCGAGATGCCTCAAATCTTGTAACGACGGTTTGCCCTGAAATTGAGCACTGCACGAATTTATATCATTTCCCTTTTCTCTCGGGTGTTACCATTCAATCAACTTTGATCTGTTTTCTACAAGTCCAGCACGATTCCTTCCGGCTGGCCAGCGTCCTCGCGCACCGGATGCAGTACTTGGTCTCGCACGTGGGACAGATGAAGCTCGTGCCTTTCAAGGGCCGCGTGCACACCATGCAAGTCGGCCTGACCTTCTGGATCCCGAGTTCCTTCTCGACCTTCTTGTCGACGTGGTGGGTGATGATCTCGTCATCCCCGTCCTCGTCGCCGCATTTCTTCTTGGGCGCGCGCCCCGCCCGGGTCTCGAGGGAACGGGGTGCGATTGATTCACCGGCGGGCCTGCAATTTTCGATCTCCATCGTCAACATGTAATTGACACCCTGGCACTGCTCGTACTTGTTGTACCAGTCCTCGCGGTTCCGCAGGACCGAGGAAGGAGTACCCTCGCTGGCCTGAACCCCGGGCATCGAGGGGCCGGGCGCAGCGGGAGCTTGTTGTGGTTCGTTGCCAGGCTGGTACACGCGGGAGAGGATCTCGCGCTTTCGGCGGGCGATCTCGGCCAGCCGCTGGGAAGCAGCCTTCTCTTCCTCCTCAGGGGTGGTATCGGTTCCTTGAACGTCCGGCGCCCCCGCTGCTTCCGGGGTCGTCATTGCCGGGTCGCCTTGCTGGTCCGTGCCGCCTTCTATATCGTCAGCAGCGCTTGCACCGTTCACGTCATCCACGTCATCCACGTCGTCGTTGACCCACGACGTGACGCGTATCGGGGGATTATCTGGCGGGCTTTGCTGTCCAGAAATGCTGCCGGTGCCGGCGTTTGGATCCGGTATGGCGAACTGGCGCAGCGATGGCACGACGAGCGTGGGGTCAGCTGGCGCACGAGGCGGCGACGTGCCCGGTGTGGATTGCGATGCTGGCGGGTTTTGCACTGCCCGGGGGGTCGGCGGCGGGTTATTCAACTGGATCGCGGCCATGAAGTCGTGCTTGAACCGGTCCGCATGGGTTATATTCATGGACTCGTGCAGCACGTGCCGCTCGCCGGTCAGCTTGATGACCACGAGCCGCCGCTTCGTGCCGTCGGGTGAGATTTCGGCGACGATCTCCCGGATCTCGTCGAACTTGATGTGCTCCACTTTCTTGACCGTCTTGTTGAAGGCGTGCCAGCGGGTAATCGTGAGATCGCGGCTCGCGTTGTCGATATCGATCTTCCACATCTTGTTTGCCATGAACAGCGAAATCCCGGGGAAAAACGTGCTTATGATGAGCAGAATGATCGATGCAGCGGGTGCCACCGCCGCGAGGGACGCGGGGAGGATGATGGCGATGACCAAGATAAGGAGCACGAGGGCAACGTTGGGATTCACGTCGGAATAATGCTTTTCGATGCTCACAATTCCTTGACCGCCGCCGCGGACCGTGCGAAACGGCGGGCTCGCATACGTGGTCGAAGTGAAGCTCATAAATATCGTCCCAGGATCCTATAACACATCGACAAGATAAATGTAAAATAGGGGCGATTCTAAACAAGAGATCTATCCAGATTTATATCCATTCCTGTTATCACGCCTTCCTGGGCTCGTATATCGACGTCAGCATTCTGCACGAACGCAAAGCTCGATATCCCCTATTCATCCGAATAGATTTTCAAGCCCGATTGGGATCCGGCTCGTGTCGATAACTTCCAAGCCGTGCTTGAATGCGAGATCCTTGAAATCGGCCTCGAGTTTATGGATCTTCCTTCTGGTATTTCCCTTGTCCTGCTTGAGCGCTTTTTCGTCCATCTTTTCAAGGGCAGCTTTGAAATCATTGATCAAGAGAGGATAGGAGATAAGCGGAAAGAGTTTCAGTTTTGCCACGAATTCCGACTCTGATTCGTAATCGGGGGCGAACACGATCAGCAGCTCCAATACCTCTTGACCCGCGAGAGCTATGAACCCCGGTTTGTCGAAATGTGGCCGGATGAACTTCCCGATGTCGGTCGACTTGAACTCGTGAAAAGAATATACGCCGCCATCTTTCACCGGACATGCCACCCCATTTTCGGTAATGAGCGCGTGTGCAACAAAATGGCTCTCCATATCATCTAATGCTACAGCAACTTCCTTAACCAATTTAATTAAATTGCCAATTAAACTGCGAGATGGCATCACTTGGGCACGTTTAAAGTGCTTTCCTTCTATGAAGGTCGACCAGATGATTCTCTCGCCCGGCGGGACGACCTTGATCGCATCCGACAAGTCGAGGGGGATGCCACCGCCCGCGTGGTGCTGGATCGTTTTAGAATCTTTAACGACCGTTATTCCGTGAGGCGCAACAGCCTGAACGACGCTCGAATTCGGTTCGATTATGGTTCTCGATAACGAATCAGTCACTCCCCCCGTAGTCCAAATCATGGACCCGACGACCCGCTTTCCCTCATCTTGATAGTCGACGGGATACTCGTCGATCTCGGTTATTTCTTCGATTTTTCTCAAGCTAGTTAGGTCTTCTTGGATATCGGGTATAATCTCCACGTTTACAAAAAGATTCAACTCTTTGCCATTTCCAAATGATGCCGCTCGCATCGCATTGACAATGTCGGAGAGTTTCTGAGCGGTGATATAGAATTCATCCAGGTGGAGGAATCGGAAGAGACCACCCACCAATGCATACGTTTGTGGGGTCACAACTGCTCCTTTATGGTCGTCCGGAAGGATCGCAGCCGCGAGCGTGTCGAGGTCTATCGACAAGCGCTTCACCTTGCCGTCAACGATATCAACGAAAAACCGGTTATTAATCTTGTTCAAGAACGGGGCCATCCCTCGATCCTGGTTCCAGTCGTACTCGTGGAGTAAGAACCCAAACGACTGGAACCCGATTTCGCGAGCAAATTCCTTCACTAGACCATCGATCCGTTCGATAGCAGCCCGCTCGGACGGGTCTATTATCGCCTCGAAACTCGGAAATTCTTCGAGGATCGAACTGGATCCGGCCGGAAGGTTTTCCACCAAGACGTCTTCTAGGGTGATGTTATTAAATTCGTCGGCCTTCGCCTGGCTGAGCTTCTTGATGCCGATTTCGCCCTTTAAATAAGATAACAAGGCTTGCAGAATCCGATTCGTCGCTCCGGTGATGCGCTTGGCGATAAAACTCTCGATACCGCACAGGTCGTATTCTTCGCTGGAAAATAAACGATCAGTCGAATAAAACGATCCATCTCGAGGTTTTGATTCAAAGTCGGGTATGTACTTGACAAGCTCGTCAATAGTTTCCATGGCGTTCAAGGGTTTATGGTCGAGAAATAAAGCGATGATGATGAAAACCCGAGAAAAAACAATAATCGTTATATCCGTGGACCGGCGTATTTTTTCCCGCGCAATGTCAACGACTTCCGCGAAATCGCCCGTGAGGATGGCAGTCTCGATGATGCTGAACAGGTAATTAGACTCTTGCGGGTCGATATCGTAGGCACATTCGAAGCAGACGCGGGCTTGCGCGTAGTTTTCCAGGTGATAGTGCGCGTTGCCCTTCCCGTTCCAGGTCATCGCGTCCTCGTCGTCGATCTCGATGGCCTTGTCGTACCAGGGAATGGCTTCTTCATACCGATTTAAATTCGAGAGGCATTCTGCCTTCATGAACAAGGGTTCCGCACCGTACTTCCTCTCAACGATGAGCTTGTCATAAAGGGCAATGGCCTCTTGATATTTTTCTTGGTCGAAAAGGCGGTTCGCCTCATCAAGAATCGGGTCTCCTTCTTCATCGGACATGATAACCTATTCCCCGACATCCCACCTAAAAAAAGTGATTGTTACTTGGGATAGATACGGTTTGCACTGCCCAACCTCGCGAGGCCGCTATAATCCACCAGTTCTCATGCCGGCTTCTTCCTGCTCGTGGCGTGCTTGCACGAGCTGCAGAGGCTCACCATTTTGCCATCGACATTGGCCAGGAACGAAGGACCGACGAGTTTTCTCTTGCAAATACCGCATGTCGTCCTATCGACGTTTTTTAACTGGTTGAATAACTTATCCGGGTCTTCAGCCATACATCTACCTTCTCGCAGAATCTTTTTAATATTAATGTGGCCGTTTAACTGATTCTTTATACATTCTAAAGCCTTTCTGTTTCAGCCTATTCAACGTTTGATGTCACGACTGAAGTGATACATGCCCGTGCAACGCCGTCTCGACCCGTTTTAACGTAAACGTCTCGATTTTGGGTGAAGTTTATATCCGTGTGATACCCATACATGTCTAAAACCCGTGATGTAAAGGCGGACGAATCATGGCTATCATGACAGAAAACAATTATTTCGAGAAGCAAGGGCTCCAGCTCGTGGCAGATAAGGTGTTCAAGGTATGCGACGAAAACGGAACTCGTGTCGAGACGAAAATCTTCTTTTCCGTGCCTTTTGACGACATTCTCGCGCCGTTTGTCGAGAAATTGGATGCGTTGTACAAGTGGCAGCCAGGCACGAGGGGGGGTGAGCCTTTCCCCCCCGTCGCCATGTTCAAGGCCGTGATCTTTGCAAAATTGAATAAAAGCATGTCAGATCGTGCGTTGGAGCGGGAATTGCGCCGCAATCCACATCTCGCAGCCGCACTTGGATTTGAAGACATACCGAGTCATCAGACTTTCAGTTATTTCAAGC
>JAUQYZ010000312.1 GCA_030587475.1 Candidatus Sigynarchaeum calidifontis | reverse complement strand
TCTTCTCGCTCGAGATGGGGATGTCCACGTTGGCAATGTTCGGCTGCCGGATGGCATCCTTGTTCTTGCCGAGCAATTCGATCCATTGGTCGATGAAGATGAGCTGGATTTCGAGCACGTGGCGCACCGCTTCCCTGGTGTTGAAGGCATTCTTCACGAGATCGTCGTATGTAGCACCCTTCGAATGGATCAAGGTATGCAAGATGGGCACGCGGGAATACATGTTGTTGATGGTGATTTCTTGTAGCTCGGCGAAGATCGGATGGTCTTGCTTGCAATGCAAGCTTATCAAGTCGTTTTTCAAGTATTCGGCCTTGTACTTGTCGACCAATTGATCGATGTTATTGCCGTCGAATTCAATTGCCATCTTCAAGCTGATCTTTATCTGGTTAATGATGTTCTGGCGAACGCCGCCACGGACGTACATGTAATAGAAGATATTCGATGGTATGTTTGTGAGCAGCCCCGAATACTCTCGGGAAATCAGTTTCTTGATTTTCCCGAGCCCGTGGTCGAGCTCCCGGATGAACTCGCGCTTGATCAAGTAGATGTTCCTTCGCTGCTCGTCCGTCAGTGATTCCATTCGCACCACGTCTCGCTGCACGTGCGCGTGACGTCTGCATCGTGCAAATCAGTATAACACCAAGATGACTATGTAACGTCCTTATTTAATGGATGCGCCGAATCAAAACGAGGAAAAAGGATGGAACTCATTTTCTCTGGAGTATCGGAGGATTGATTAACTCGCCCTTGCACCCGGGACATTTTGAAGGTGTCTTTACCTCGAGTTTCGTCTGCTTGAAAATGAAATTGCATTTCCTGCATGTGGCAGGCATTATCTTGAACTTGATTCCCTTGGCCTTCAAGGTCTTGAGTGCATGGTTGATGTCCTCGATGACGTTTTCCGAGCGGTCGCTGCCGACCATCCTTGCAATGTCGGCAACGCTCCGCGGGGCGTTTATGCTTTCCAGGTATTCTGCTATGCGCTGCCTTGCTGTCTTGGCTTCTTCTTCGATTTTATCTGCCATTCGTTTTCACCAGTCCAATCGATCAATTTTCGGGAGAGATGAGTGAATGTATTCCTAAAAATCACACGTGTTCCATGCAGATCGATGCCATTCAGCTCATGGTCGGATAAGACAATGGCTGTTTTATCCTAATAATGCGATGCTTTTACCGTGAAATCTTGAGCTGGCTGACAAGGAGTTTCCAATAGGAAATGCTCAATCTCGGTCAAGCCGTTCGGGCCCTTGATCTCGTGATCGAGCAAGGGCACGCGGGTGATCGCTAAATCTACCGATCCGAAACGGCGCTCAATTCGTTGGACTATGGCAGCCTCGTTCTTAACCCGTTCTGCGCAGAAAGGACATTGAACGGCCTCGCTCGAACCAGGATCGTGCATCTTGTTTATGACCAGGTTCGTCACGCTGATCCCGAACTCGCCCAACGCGTTGAAGGTGCGCTCTGTCTCCGCGAGTGCCATCGTTTCTGGGATCGTGATGAGCACGGCCGTCGCCAAGGCGGGATTCGATAGGACATTCATGAATGCCTTGAAGGATTCGGCTATCAATGCTTGTTTCTTGAGCATGTCCCGCTTTCTTGCATCGAGCACGAGGATCCGCTTGAATCCATCTACGATCTTGGCGAGTTTCCCGAGATACTCGTTCATCTTGAATGGAAATTGCAAGGTCCTGAGCATGTGTCCAGATGGTGACCCGTCAATGTAGATCTCGTCCAAGATCAATCTTTTCTCCCGCAACGTCCGCCACGTCGTGGCGATCCCTTGAATGATGCTCATCTCCTCGGAAACGGGCAGGAACATGTCGCCGAGTAGCTTCGGCAAGCTTTCTTGATCTCCAGTAGTGCCTTGAATCGCATCCAGATCGCCTGCATTGGGCGATGACGGGCCGATCATCGGTTCTTGTGCAAGTAACGTTGCAAAGCCAGGCACTGGATGGATGCACCCATCACTCAGATCCGTTTCAAGCGAGTCACCGAGGGAATGCGCGGGATCGACCGAGATGACGAGCACGCGCTTCCCCGAACGTGCCCGTCCGGATGCTAGTGCAGCGGTAATGGTCGTCTTCCCAACACCGCCCTTCCCGGAACATACCACGGTTTTAGGGAGTGCCAACTCCTTCCAATCGAGATGCTTGTCAAGGTCTGCCGAAAAAGGCAGTCGTATCACCATGCACGTAAATCTGAAGGGGCTATAAAAAGGCCGATACTGTCACCTAAGCCTCGTATTGATGTGGAACGTTTGAAGATAAGAGCGCTTGAGAACGCCCCGGTCAGACCACGAGCTGTATCCGCTCGTTCGGCGTCGCGACGAGGTACCGGTCGCCGAGCCTGGCGATCGCCCCGCCAAGCTTCTTGCAAGTTCCCCGGATCTGCTCGATGGCGCGCTTCAGCTCGAGGATGCTGAATTCGCCCGACGTGATGAACCCGGCCACGTCGATGATCGCCATGTTTCCTCCGGAGATCTCTCCTTGAATGGTCGCGATATCGCCGATCGTGTTGAGCTGCACCTTCCTGACCTGCGTAACTGGTTTTTGCTGGCTCGCGAAGCTCAATGGTGCCGAGATTTCTGCGGGATCGAAACCGTCACCATCACAATCCGTTCCTTCTGTTTTGCCTTTTTTCAACCATGAGACCATGAGACGCATCCACCACGGTTCGATTGTTGCGGGTAGTTGAATAGAAGGAGAGCGCCGCCGTATAGAATTGAGGATGTCATCGGCATAACATCGAGGCTAAGCCTTGGCGCGGGTGGTTAACGTGTTGAACTTGCTCTCGTAATACATGGCGAGCAATTTGTTCTTGATCTTGACGGCAATGTTCCAGATATCCTTGGCCTTTTTAGCGGCAGCTTTCAGATTGTTCTTTGCAACGAAACTATTAAGTTCTCCTTGGATCTTGAAGATTTTATTCTTGATCTTGGTGAACTGTAAATCGACTCCGTCAGCCACATCTTCCTCATCGTCACCCTTTTCCTTGTCCTTTTCCTTCTTCAGTCCATTGGCCGCATAGTTATCGTCCACGAGCACCTCTGTGTAGAGATCTTCTGCGATCTCGTCGAGGTCTAGCTCCTTCTCTTGCGACTCTATGGTCGGAGGTATGCTCTTCAAGACTTGGGCGACTTGGTCGAAGGCGCCGAGATCGCCCGTGAAGCGGACGTCGAGCGCGGGCAGGCTTGCAAGGATGTTCGCCGTGGCTTCGGTGAAGAAGCGCAAAGTGGCCGGGCTGCCCTTGGAGATGAACACGAGGGAAAAATTGTTCTTGATGGGATAGAACGTTATGTGGATAAACCCTTCCCGTACAGCGCCCTTGATCTGGAGCTCGACCGATCGCATGATGGTCTTGGCGACGGACAAGGATGTAGTCACGATCGTCGAGAGTTGGGCAGATATGAGGTTTTCGATGATAGAAGGAGCATCCGATCCGGCATCGATGCGTATCCGGAAAAAGCCGTCCATGTTCTCGAAGAAACGGCTCGCTATGGGCACGCTACCGTACATGGCGGACGCGAACAAGAACATGCAATCCCCGCCCTTGCCCGCCTGTGGCGGGTCCAGCGACGCGTAATCGTCCTTGAGAATCACCTGGCTCGCTTGCACGACCTCCTCGAACAGATCGGTCAATACTTGGTACATCTCGAGCTTTTGCGCTTGCGTGAGCCCGGCGAGGGAGATATTCGCAAAATCGATGGCTTCGACAAATCGCTTCGCGAAGATGTCGATGAACGCGTTCGCTTGATTCGTTAGCTGTTCTGGTGTCAAGGTTGCGATGTCAAGTGCCTTCAAGTCATCGTTCGACGGGTAGGTCGCACACACGGCGACCGTCTCGCCTGCCTTGTTGTTGATGAATTTGAACAGGATGTGTTCCTGGGTGATGAGGTGTAGCTTGGTTTCCGAATACACTTTTTTCACGTCGCCTTGCTGCAATGCCATGCTCGGCTCGTGCACCAGTTCCGACAGCTCCGCATCGCGAACCAGATTCCTTGCAAACGAGATCGAGAATTTCGCGAGATCGAGAACAGGCCGGAGGTCGGGATCCGAAGAATAAAGCACGTTGTCCTCGAACAAGACGCCAATGTTGACCGGTTGCCTTCGCAGCGCCATTATATTCTACTTCCATAGACTCGTGCAAGGTCGCCCAATCTGGTAGCGACCAGTCCCACCTTTGCCGGGAATGTCCCGCATGATATCTAGGAAATGGAAGGGAATATTAGATTTGTGCTTGTGTGCACATTCAAAGCAAGGAAACCAAATAGTTCGGCCTTACAACCCACGATACCATTCTGGACGGAGATAGCGGCGAGGATCCTGGAGGGCCTTGTCAATCGTCGAAAGGAGGATCTGCTTGTCGCCGGCGAGTACACCCTTTAACACGACGTAATTCGAGGCATGGTTGGATCGGAACACGCAATCGTGCACAGATTCGTCGATGTTTTCGATCATGAGTTGGACCTCTTTGACGATCTGGATCTCGTCCATCGGCAAGAACCGTCCTGCCAAGCGAGCCTTTTCCAGGGCCGTGTGCGGCGGGATCATCAATGTCAGCACGCCGATATACCAGGTTTGCCGATCGTCCGGACATATGCGATTTATCATCCGGGCACTAGCGATGGCATGGTCGCGCGATTTGCGCTCGTCCTTGCCCGTAATGCCGGCAATGATGGTGCCGGAAAAAGTGATGCCGCTCTTCATCAATTTCCGGGCAGCCTGGACGAGCTGGTCTGCGGTGATGTTTTTGTTGATCTGCTTGAGGATCTCGTCGTCGCCGGATTCGAGGCCGACGTATGCGATGCCGAGACCTGCATCCGCAAGTTCCTTGAGCTCTGCATCTTCCTTGCCGAGCACGTCCTCCCCGCAAGCATAGACGCCGACGCGCTCGAGATGCGGGAAGGTCTTCTTGGCATACCGGGTTATCTCGGCTAGCGCGTCTGTTGGCATGCTTAAGGCATTACCATCGAGAAAAAACAAGCGCTCCACACCGGGACCATATATCCTGCGGGCAGCATCGATGTCGAGCTTGATGTCCTCGACCGGGCGGATAAGGTACTTTTTGCCGTAGTTGCTGATGCAGAATGTGCACCGGTGCGTGCAGCCCTCGGTCGCCTGGATGAGCAACGACCCGGCCTCCGAAGGGGGGCGATATACCGGCGACTTGTAATACGGGCGCTCCATTGAGTTAATTAATACCACAACGAATAAAACCCAGGGAGATGCCGATGCCATTCAAGACCGTCAAGGCGTGGGAGATCATCTGGAACAACGTGCGCAAGGCCGAACTCGTCCTTGAGATCCTCGACGCGCGGAACCCGCGAGGCACCCGATCCCCCGAGATCGAGGCGTTCGTTCGGAAGCAAGAGAACCGGCGCCTTGCCATCGTTCTGAACAAGATCGACCTCGCCCCGCGGCACGTCGTCCAAGAATGGGAAGCCTTGCTCGCGAAGGAATTCCCGACCATCTGCATCAACGCCAGGCACCCGTCGAACGTGCCGGAATTCATCGCCTTCACGAAGAACGTGTTGAAGGAGCTCCCGTTGTGGTCGGAACCGGGAATGCATTGCAGCGTGCTCGTCGTCGGCTATCCGAACTCGGGCAAATCGACGCTCATACAATCTCTTACCCGGAACAAGAAAAAGCTCGGCATCTCGAGCCAGGCTGGCTTCACGAAGGTCATCCAGAAGATCAAGCTCGACGAGAAGATTTACTTGCTCGATACCCCCGGCGTGATACCCGTCGAGGAATTCGAGGAGGAAGTCCGGCAAGCGCTGGACACGGGCTCCATTTCGCCCCAGATGATCAACGACAAGGAGTCCGTGTTCGAGGAAATCATCCGGCGCGTGGGCATGCAAGGGTTAAACACGATCTACAGCACAAACGCGGCCGACAAGGACGAGCTCATCGAGCAACTCGGGAAAGCACGCGGTTTCCTCGCGAAGGGTGCCACCGTTCGCGAGAACGATGTCTTCGAGCTGCTCATCCGCGACTGGCAAAGGAATCACATCGCGTTCTATTACTCGCCGGATCCAGCAAACCCGTCATCGATGGGTATCCCACACGCGGGGTGGCACCGACGGCATGGCACGCGCGACGTCAACGTGCAAGACGAGCACGGTGGAGATCCCCCTATCGATAAATAATAAAGCAACCAGCTCGTTATTACGGTTATAAAACGCTGGCGTGCAAGACCAACCAAAGCTCGATGGTGTAGCGGCCCAGCATCCGAGGCTCTGACCCTTGGGACGCAGGTTCGAATCCTGCTCGAGCTATATCTTCTTTTTTCCATCATCGAATTCCTTGCAGAATGCCGGGTTAATATAACGCAATTCATTAAAACCATGAATCGCACGCGATGATCATGAACGTCGACCCGAGCAAGATCATCGATGGGAAGGCTTGTAGCCAGGAGCTAAAGGACAAGCTCAAGCTGCGCATCGCGGCGCTGGTAAAGAAAGGGATCGTGCCAGGGCTGGCAACGGTGCTCGTTGGTGAGGATCCCGCATCGAAGGTGTACGTTGCTAACAAGCACAAGGATTGCGCGGAAGTCGGCATCAAGTCGTTCCACATCAACCTCCCTGCTTCGACGAGCGAGAGGGAATTGCTGGAAAAGCTGAAGGCCTGCAATGAAGATCCTGCCATCCACGGGATCCTCGTGCAGCTCCCCTTGCCAAAGCAGATCGACGTCGAGAACGTCTTATCTTGCATAGATCCCCGTAAAGATGTCGACGGCTTCCATCCGCAGAACCTGGGCAATCTCTTGCGCGGCAACGACAAGCATCTCTTCACGTCGTGCACGCCGGCTGGCATCATCTATCTGCTAAAGTGGGCCAAGATCGACTTGAGGGGGCTGGACGTGGTCATCGTGAATCGCTCGAACATCGTGGGCAGGCCACTCGTTCCCTTGTTCCTGAAGGAAAACGCGACGGTGCAGGTGTGCCACACGGGAACCAGGGACCTTGCTGACCATTGCCGTCGAGCGGACCTGGTCGTTACAGGAACCGGCAAGGCCAGGATGTTCACTCAAGAATATTTCAAGGAAGGATCCATCGTCGTGGACGTGGGCATGAATCGGACCGAGCAAGGACTGTGCGGGGACGTGGATTTCGAGACCGTGG
>JAUQYZ010000300.1 GCA_030587475.1 Candidatus Sigynarchaeum calidifontis | reverse complement strand
CGGCGGTGACGATCAACGCGACGTGGACGGGCACCGAGGCCATATCGAGCCGGTCGCTGGGCGGGAACGCCGGGGGCAACGTGCGCCTCGTGAACATCCAATCCCAGGCGTTCGTGACGATCACGCAGATCCAGTACACGAACGGGACGGGGACGTACGTTGGCGGGATGTCGTTCACGGTGCGGGTCACGTTCATCAACACGGGCGGCACGTCAGCGACGGCGGATGCCGTGCTCACGTTCAACGCCGGCGCGTATACCCACTTGACGCAGAACAACCCGGCCCCGGTGACGGTCGCCGCGGGCGGGACGCAGGTGCAGGACTTCGCCGTGACGGCCGCGGCGGGTGCCACGACGGCGGCGGTGACGATCAACGCGACGTGGACGGGCACCGAGGCCATATCGAGCCGGTCGCTGGGCGGGAACGCCGGGGGCAACGTGCGCCTCGTGAACATCCAATCCCAGGCGTTCGTGACGATCACGCAGATCCAGTACACGAACGGGACGGGGACGTACGTTGGCGGGATGTCGTTCACGGTTCGGGTCACGTTCAGCAACGCGGGCGGCACGTCAGCGACGGCGGATGCCGTGCTCACGTTCAACGCCGGCGCGTACGGCCACCTGGTACAAAACGATCCGGCCCCGGTGACGGTCACCGCGGGCGGGACGCAAGTGCAAGACTTCGTCGTGGCGGTTTCAACAAGTGCCACGACGGCGACGGTGACGGTCAACGCAACGTGGACGGGCACCGAGGCAATCTCGAGCCGGTCGATGAGCGGCGACGCGGGATCGAACACCAGGGTCGTGAACATCCAGGCCCGATCGAGCGTCGTCATCACCAGCGTCGTCACGACGACAGGCAACGGCACCTATGTAGCGGGCATGTCCTTCACCGTGCGGGTCACCATGAGCAACACGGGAGGGACTTCAGCGACGGTCGACGCGACGCTGTCGTTCAGCGGGTACGACTACATGACGCAATCGAACCCGGCCGCCGTCGTGATAGCCGCGTCCGGCACGGAGCACCAGGACTTCACGGTCTCGATCTCCCAGGGCGCGCCCGCCTTCAACCCCGTGGTTATATTGACGACGTGGACGGGCACCGAGGCCATCACCCTGCGGCCGATCAGCGGCGACCAGGGCGGCAACCAGCTCAACGTCAAGGTGCAAGCGGTGGCATCGCTCGCCATCACCGACGTCTTCAACATGAACGGCACCCGCCCGTACGCGTGGGGCGAGAACTTCACGGTACGCGTCACCGTCCACAACGCGGGCGGTACCGCGATCGCCAACATCTCGATCCAACTCACCTTCGGAGGCGCGTTCGGTATCACGACCCAACCGACCAGCATCAGTGGCCTGTCGCTGGCGACAGGCGCGTCCACCAGCGCGTACCTGGTCGTGGTGATCGCCACGGGCGCGACGCTGGGCACGGTCACGGTGACCGCGCAAGCCACGGGCGACGAGGCAATAAGCGGCCGGGATCTCTCGGCCTCGGACAGCACATTACAGTTCAACGTCGAATCCGCCTCGGTCACGCTCAACAAGGTGAGCACGACCACGCCAGCCCCCTACACGCACGGCTCAGTCCTGGTCGTGACCGTGCAGATCGTGGTCGGGGCCGGGCTGTCGTTGACCAACGGCACCTTGCAGCTCTTGCTCCCCTCGGGCCTCACCCCATCGCCCGCGTTCTACACGAACATAACGGGCTCGGGGACGCTCACCCGCGACTTCTCGGTCGTCATCGAGGTCACCGCGGCTTTCGGGCCAGTAGTGATCGACGCGAACTTCACGGGCCGGACTGATCTCGGCACCGATGTGACTGACGACAACGCAACGACGCCACTGGCCATCACGATCCTCCAACCGAGCATCGTGGCGATCACGGCGATCATCGATGTTCTCGGCACGCAAACGTACGTGCAAGGGATGTCCTTCGACGTGCAAGTCACGTTCCAGAACACGGGAGGATTGAGTGCCAACATCTCGGAGATCACGATGTTTTTCAACCGGTCTAACTATTACAGCCTGCCGATAACCCCGTTTATCGTTTCCGGGGGTGCGACAGTCGCCCGCATCGTCTCCGTGGTGGCCCAGGTTAACGCGGAGCCCGGTTCCGTCGGCATCACGGCGTCGGCGACCGGAACCGAGGTGGGGACGGGGAATCCCATCAACTTGGACTCCGGGTCACTCAGCTTGACCGTGCTCGTGACCTCCCGCGCGTCGGTTTCCATCACGGGTATGCAATACACGACGGGAGCGGGTACCTACGTCGAGGGGCACTCCTTCATCTTGCGCGTGGCCTATAGCAACACGGGCGGGACGGCGGCGTTCAATGTCCTCACGACGATCTCGTTTGCCGGGTGTCTTTACTTGATCTCGAACGCATCCGCCAGCATCACGGTACCCGCGTTCGGCAGCACGTTCGTGTACTTCAACATCAGCGTTCTGGAGGGGGCGACCGACGCGACCGTGACGATCAACGCGACGTGGACGGGCACGGAAGCGGTCTCCAGCCGCGCGCTGAGCGGCGACGCGGGCAGCAACGCCCTCGACGTAGCCATCCAGCGAGCCGCCCATGTCTCCATCGAATCCATCCAGGACATCACTGGTCTCTCGCGATACGTGCAAGGCATGTCGTTCATAGTTCGCCTGACCATCGCGAACACGGGTGGCACGGATGTCTTGAATGCCAACATCTGGCTCGTTTTCAACGCGACCGGGTATCCCGCGACGTCCACCACGGTGAACGTGACCGCTGGAAGCTCGGTGTTGGTCAACCTCGTCGTGAATATCGCCGTCGACGCGCAAGTCGGCTCGATCTCGATCAACGGATTGGCATCGGGCACCGAGGACATAACGGGTGACACGGTCTCGGACCTCGACGGCGCGAGCATCCCCCTGGTGAAGGTGATACAAGCCCGCTCGCAGCTGGTGATCACGGGTGTCGTGGACATCACCGGGCAGCCGTACTACATCCAGGGCCAATCGTTGCTCGTCAACGTGACACTCGACAACAGCGCCGGCGGGACGGCCGTGCTACTGGGCACGCTCACCCTCACCTTCAACAGGACTGGTTACTCGAGCCCCCAGAAGACTGGCATCACAGTCGGCATCGGGCAAGTCTTACAGCTGCAGTTCAACGTGATCATCTCGGTCGATGCCCAGGCCGGATCCGTGCGCATCGACGCGGGTTTTTCGGGCAAGGAACAATATTCGGACGCCGATGTCATCGTCGCGTCGGGAACCCCGCTCGTTATCACGTGCAAGACCAGGGCGATCGTGCAAGTTACCAGCATCGTCGACCCGGAGCCGACGAAGGTCCACAATCCAGGCACGTCGTTCACGTACTCCGTTACCCTCTCCAACCTCGGCGAGGCAGGGGCGGTCTCTGGTGTGCTCTCGATCTCGCTCGGCAGCGTCGTGAACATCACCGCGACGCCGTCATCCTACTCTGGCATCTCCATCGCCGGTCAATCGAGCACCGTCTATAGCTTCCTCATAACGATCATGAAGCCATCGACGACGGGCAACTTGACCGTCACGTTCGAGTACTCGGGCTTGGAAGAAATCACCGGGCGCTCGGTCGGCCACGTGAACGCGACGTGGATGATCGTGCAAGAGGAGAGCGACGTCCGGATCGAACTGGTTGAGAGCCTGTCCGGCGCAGGCCCGTTCAAGCAAGGGCAGTCGCTGTTGGTGCGGGTGCGGCTGAATAATCTCGGCACGGTGAGCGTGCTCGATGGCGTGCTTACGCTCACGTTCACCGGCACGGGCTTCACGACCAACCCCGCCATGGTAACGGGCATCAACATCGGCAGTTCCGAGATCACGACGAGGACCTTCCAGGTCAACATCGGGTCAATCGCCAGCACGGGGCTGATTCAGATCGATGCCGAGTTCCACGCGATCGAGAGCGGGACGCTCGCACCGGTCGACCTCGTCGGTGCCACGACGAAGCTTAACATCCAAGTCAATGCCCGCCCGGCATCGCTGCAACTCGTGCAAGGGAGCGTGTCGATCAACTGGTCGGTCGTGGGCGCGAACACAGTGTATCGCGGCCAGCAGAACGTGATCGTGTCCTTCAGCGTGTCGAACCCGGGAGGCGCGACAGCCGTCGTGGATTTCAGCGGCCTCTCGTTCACGAACCCCTACGGCGTGGAGTACTCGTTCAATCCCTACCCCGGCATCAACCCGGCGACCATCAACGCCGGACAAACCGCTTCCTTCGGCTTCTCGGTCACGGTGGGCGACACGGCCACCATCAGCACGAACATCACGATCTCCATGAGCATCCTCGCCACTGATGCCTTCTGGAGCAACCAGACGATGTGGACGGCGGGGTTGAGCTGGTGGATCGTGAGGGCGCAGAGGGTGCTCCCGGACCAGGCCGCGTTCCAGCACGACGATCTCGTGCAGGGCGAGCAGAACGTCAACTTGACCTTCCGGCTTACCAACACGGGGATCTACCCGGCGAACGTGAGCAGCGTGACGCTCAAGTTCATGAACGACTCGACGGACTACGCCAGCTTCTTCGGGTTATGGGTCAACACGACGTTCCCACTCGTCATGGCGGCGAACACGCAATTGTGGATCCGGTTCGAGATCGACGTGCCCGCCGGAATGGCACCCAACATCTGGATGTCGCTGCAAGTGCAGGTGGTGGCGAACCACACGCGACCCGGCAAGACGTTCGACCTCTCGTCGGGCACGGTGGCCATGAACCGCACGTGCGTCGTGCGCACGCCCGCCCAATTGCGGGTGACGAGCGTCGTCGTCATGGGCGGGCGCGTCAACGCGACGCGCGAGCAAGCGAACATCGACGTGCAAGTTACCGTCCAGAACGTCAACGGGACCCGCGCCACCGTCAACTCCATCGCCCTCGTGTTCAACGGCGTGTGGCCGAGCAGCGATTTCATGGTCCAATACGTGAGCGCGGTGGCGGGATCTGTCGTGAACGGCTATAACACGGCGGTGTACAACCTCCGCATGAGCGTGAGTCAAGGCGCGGCCCTCGGCATTGTCACCATCGACGCAAGGGTGTACGCGACAGGATTTTACATCGGTAACAACGCGTCGCACGTCAGTGGCGCGCTGGCAACGGACAGCTTGCTTATACTCGCTCCAGGCGCGATTCCCCCGACTATCGATGTCAATATCTTCCAGGGCACGATGACGGTCGCCGGCGGGACCATATCGGTGACCATCACGTTCAGCAACACGGGCGGCACGGCGATCATCTTGCAGCAGCTGATCGTTGAAGCATTTATCCGCGACGTGGCCATAGACGACGCGATACAGGTCCAGAGCCCGGCCATCGCTATCAGCGCGCAGCGGTCGCTCACGGGGAGGATGATCCCTGGCGCTTCGGTGGAGATTGTCATCGACATACGCGTAAGCGATGCCATCGCAAGCACCGCACGGCACAACGACAAGCTCCTGATCAAGGTCACGATCCGGGCTGTCGACGAGAACACGGGCTTACAGATCGCCGGCAGCGGGTCCGATGGTATCACCATCACGAAAGATTTCACCGCGCAGATCATGGATTTCTTCACCGATTACCTGCTGTACATCATCGCAGGCGTCGCCGGGCTGATCGTCGTGTTCGCGGCGGTCGGCGCGCGCAAGGCCAAGATCAAGAAGGCGGCGAAGGCCAAGATCCAGCAAGGCAAGGGCAAGGAGTACTTTGCCAAGCAGATGGCCATGACCACGGGCAAGCCTGCCACGACTGATGGAAAGTTGGCACCGTTTATAGGTAAGTCCGCGCCTATCGGGAAGGGGAAGAAAGCGGCGGAGGCGGCGGCACAAGAGGAAAAGATGCCCGAGCTCACGCCCGAGCAAATGGCCGAGCGGCAGCAGACCGAAGCCGAGGTCACGACGTTCAAGGAAAAGAAGATCTGCCTCGTCCACAAGGGTCCCGTCGCGGGCAACATCTACTTGTGCCCGCAGTGCGACGCGCTCTACTGCGTGAAGTGTGCGGGCGCGCTCAAGCAGGCCGGCGAGAAGTGCTGGCAATGCGGCGCGCCGATCCAGGTCTCGGACTTCGCTATCGCCGAGGCACAAGCCGCGGCCGTGCCTCCCGCGGTGCCTGGAGCAGCAATAGGCGATGTTCCTGCTGCCCCGGTCCCCATGGCACCGGCTACTGCACCCGCTGCCGCACCCGCGAAGCCCGCCGGGCCGAGCTACGTGATGCGCAACATGAACCGGATCAACGCGGCCATGCAAGCCATGAACATGCCACACGAGATGAAGATGAAATACTTGAAGGAGATGAACGCCATGGCCGAGCCAGACCAGGTGCGTTTCCTCATGGAGATCGAGAAAATGGCGTACCCGGACAAGGTCGTGGCCGACGAAGTGGCACCGGTGAGCCCGGCGATCGAGGACAAGCTCCCGCAGCTGCAATACGCCATGGGCGACCCGGCAACGCAAGTCACGGACGCGGATGTCCGCGCGTTCATTGGCCAGGGCTTCACCACGCTGGAGCAAGGTCTCGTCGACCAGGTGAACGTCCTCCCGTGGCCGAAGGAGAAGAAGCTGGCATGCTTGAAGGAACTGCTCGCGTTGACCCCGCAAGAAAGGGCCGATCTCTTGCAAGATATGTTCCGTCAAGACGCTGACAACGAGTAAACGCACCTGTCCCATGCTTTCAATAACTTTTCCTTTTTTCTCCTGTTACATGAAAAAATTTTGCTCGAGCGGGAGCCGGGCCGGATTTTCGTGGGAGTCAACTATCGCTGACCAGCCGACCTTTCTCGGTCAGCGATCCTTTACTAACGGGTCCCACACTTCTGGATTAAAAAGGGCGTGCGGGCATCAGTCACTCAAGGGTTGCTAAACAGTCCAGTTTTTGGCGATTCAACTGGTTAAAACCTATGATAATGTCGCCGTGGTCGATCATCTCGACATCATGATAAACAAAGGCGAGCTGGTCGGCTTGCTCGGCCCGAACGGTGCTGGCAAGTCGACGACGATCCGGATGCTCTGCACGATCCTGGCCCCCGATGGCGGGAGAGCGTCGGTGCTAGGTCATGACGTGCAGGAAGAGAAAATGGCCGTGCGCGGGGTCATCGGCGTTGCGCCGCAAGAACACGCGGTCTACGAGGCGCTCAATGCCCGGGAGAACGTCGAGCTCATCGCCGCGATGCATGGCATGCCGGACAGTGCGTACGAGCCCTCCTTCTGGACGAGCAGCGGGCTCAAGCTCTTGAGGTGGTAGGCGAGCGCGGGGCTCTCGATATCCCCGAGGGCCTTCTTGATGCTAGAAAAAGTGGCAGCCCGCTCCTTGCCAATGAACTTGATGATGTCGCGGCGTGCCTTGTGGTTGAGGGTCTTGAAAATTTCATCCTCGTCCACGGGAGCATCTTGCTGGATCCCGTCGGTCCGTTGTTCGGGTGCGGCTTCGTTCCCGTCCACCACGGCAATCACCTTCGCTTGTTTGAGATTAAGCTACTCGCAAAAATATAGTAATACTGATTTAGAAACGACAAAAAACGAGTTGACAGGATGATGGAGGAAATTTAATCCTCGGGAGGCAGCAAGTCGACGATCATGCGAGCGAGCACCTGGAATCCCGTGTTCACGTTCACGCCGTCCTTGGCCGAGGTCTCGAAATACTCTTTCGCACCAAGCTTGGACATGAACGCCCTTCCCTCGCTCGTCGACACCTTCCGTTCGTTCTTGAGGTCGACCTTGTTGGCGAGCAAGATGGCGGGGGTGCTCGGGGGAACTTGCTTTAGGAGTTCTTCGCGCCAGCCCGTGAGGTGTTCGAGCGTGTCCGGCCGCGTTACATCGAAGACATAGATGATGCCAGAAGCTCCTTTATAGAACGGGTGGCGCACGGCGCGGAAGTGCGGCTGGCCGGCGAGATCCCAGAGCTGGAGGCGGACATCGGGGTATTCCTTCCCGCCAGTCGTGAGGATCTCGGCGGGAATGAGTTTCAGCGCGAAGTTACTGCCAATCGTCATTATATATTGGTTCTGGAACTTCTGCTCGGTGAACATCATCACCAGGCTCGTCTTCCCGACGGCTCCATCCCCCAGGATCACGGTTTTGAAGATGTAACTGCGCTTCGACGTCGACATGGAGTTCCTTCCACGCGTGTTTCTTCTACTTACATTATCCTTATTCCCATCCAGATTTAAATAATCACGCGCACCAGGTTGATATCCAAGGTCGGCAAATGCTAATATGCCACGTTATAGTTCGCCTCGACCATTGCGAGATATGATCCCCCGTGTTCAAGCACCTGGATTATCGTCGAATAAAGGAGGTAAGTGGCACGACCGTCAAGATCTCCAATAACGCGCGCCGCTATAACGCCTTTCCGAAGGTCATCCGGACTGCCGACACGTCGTCCAACCCGCGCGGCACCTTGCTCGCAACCTGGTACAGCGGGAACGCCCACGTCGACACGAACAGCGACGGGCAGATCTGGGGGGCGTTTTCGGCAAACGAGGGTGCCACGTGGTCGGATCCCTTCCTCATCCACGACGATCCTGCCCTCGATTGCCGGAACATCGGCATCGCCCACGCCCCCGACGGCTGCTTGATAATGTTCCTCGCCAAGCTGGTGGTAGAACGCCATAGATGGATAAATCAGGACTTCGGGGTCATCAGATCAAACGATCATGGGCACGCCTGGGGCAATTTCACATCGTTGATCTCCGGCGCTTCTTCCATCGTGGCCGGCGCGGCGAACGGGAACGGGTACGGCGACCCCGTCGTCATCGATGGCACCATCTACATGGCTTGCTACGGGAACCCCGTCCCGCCCTCGCCGGTGCAATACATCGCCTTCGTGCTCGCATCGAGCGACAGCGGCAGGACCTGGCGCCACGTTAGCACGATCAACGCGCTGGCTACGATCAACGCGAACGAGGCGGATTTCTGCATTGCCCCGGGAGCCACCGGGGATGTGCTATTCGGCTTCACGAGGACGGGCAGGCCCGAGCGGGATTTTCTCTACTACTTCGAATCCACGGATCGCGGGCGCTCCTGGTCGCCGCTCGTCCCGACGAACGCGTGGGGCCAGAGCCCAGATATCCAGCAACTTGCCGACGGGCGGTACATCGTGGCGTACCGGGCGAGATCGAGGCGCGGGAACTATTTCGTCGGTTATTTCTTGCTCGATGGCGGATTCCCGCGGCTGCCCGACAAGGCGGGGGTCATCAAGGGGCTCGAGCAGCGCTGCCTCGTTAAGACCACGTTCGGCCAACCGGGAAGAGACTTGGCATACCCGTCCCTCGCCTTGCTGGATGGCGGCAAGTTGCTCGTCGTGTACTACGACATCGGCGCGGGGGGCGTGTTCGGGAAGATCGTCGACGAAGCCATCTTGTGAATGCACGTGCGGGGATGCGCGGGCCGGGAACTCGTCACGCGAGCAGGGTAGCGACGAGCCCGTGTAAGGCCAGCGAGCCCGCGAGGACCAGCACGTGGTGGAGCTCGTGGAACCCGAAACGCCCCGGGAACAAGTTCGGCTTCTGTATCGCGTACACGGCGCCGCCGGCGAGGACGAGGATCGTTCCCGCGACGAACGAGATGATGCCCCATGCAGGGAAGGTTTCCCCGGGCATCTGGATTGCCATCGTGGTGGCAATCCCAACAGCAAGCATGGCGAGCGACGCGAGCGGCGTGAGCTTCCTGGGCACCGATTTCCACGAGATCAATAGAACCATGCCCGCGGCCGCACTTGCCCACAATGCGATGATTGGCACGGTCACAGCACTGGAAGCGGGTTGGCGTGCCGCGATGAGCGGGGTGAAGATGCCCGCGATCAGGACGAAGGTGCTGCCACGGTCGAGGTTCCTGAACCTGAGACTCTGCCGCCCGTAGTGCAAGAAAACATGATACGCGGATTGCAACACCCAGAAGGAAATCGTTGCCGCGGCGTGGATCGACGCGTACGCGATATGGATTAGCGACGCAGCTTTCCCCAGCACTTGAAAAAGCCATACCACTGCGATCAAGAAACAACTGGCCCCAGCGGCGTTGATCGCGGCGCTCGTCGCATGGTACTCGGTCGGTGCTGCCCTGGCTGCTGTTATGGTCGATGCACCCGCGTCCGCTTGAGCTTGAACGCCACCTCGGCCATGATGGCGGCGATGAAGAAAGGCGATAGCCAGATGATCCCGTCGAACGTGGACGGCCACCACGCCCCGAACGACCACCTGAACCATGCATCCTGGAGCGGGTAGAGCCAGAAGATCCCTCCACCGTAAGGCCACATGAAGCTATCGAGGAACAAGTGCACGATGCCTCCAGAGAATAGCAAGAAGAACGGGCTCCTCGACGCGCCATGCCACCAGCGGGCGATGCAACCCACGAGATCGGGTTTCTTGGCGATGGTAGCATGCAGGTCCCCTACCATGACGCTCTCGGGGAGCGCCGGCTCGAAGAAAAGCGATAAGAACAGTGCGAACGCCAGCACGCCCAGGAGCGAGTGTGACGCGGTGTTGATCGGCAGCGCCACGAAGTAATAAAAGGCGTCGGAATGCAATACTTCGTCGGCAATTGCGATGATGCGGACGAGGTCGGGCATCACGTTCCCGAGGAAAAAGAGCGTCCGCTTCCTCGGGTCGAGCCTCAAGCACGCCGACACGGCGTACGCGAGCATGAGATGGGCGAACCAGTCAGGCACGGGTCATGCAGCACCTTTCTCGTGTTCCTTGCCCCGTTCCATTTTCGCCTGGAACCGGAGCCGCCTGATATCGAGGCGAAAGTAGGCGAATAACATTGCGACGACGACCACTAGCCCGGATAAAGAGACCATGTAGACGTTATCCGGGTTTAGCACGTGTAATTCAACGCCTTCGATTGTGTCCTCCGAGAGGATCTTGCAGATGCCCTTGACGACGACATATATATTGTTCTTGATGGTTGATCCCGCGCGTTGCACGCTGCCCTGGTCCCAAGCCTTGAAAATGACTTGTTTCGTGATGTTATAGAAATGATTGGAGACGTTGAATCGGAGTTCCCCGGTCGTTTCGTTCAGGTAGACATCGCTGGTCCAGCTCATGATCACGACGGGCTGCCCCTCCAGCTGGACGCGGTAGTCGACCAGCTGTTTCATGCTAATGGTATAAGGGTCATCACCGACCCGGGTGGGCAACGGAGGGTTCAGCACCGAGCCAGTACCAACGATGCAGGATAAAAGGATAAAGCCGCCAAACACGGCGACTTTGGCTAGGATCTTGACCCGCGCGTTCATTTTAGGTCGACGGCTCTCGTGAGCGCCTTGGCGATCTCGTCCACGCCCTCCTGGTAGCCCTTATGCTTGGCAGCGATGTCCGCCCCCCACTTTTCCATCTCCTCGATAGTCGCCCTCTTCTTCACGAGCTTGGAGAAGTACTGGATGGAGAGGCATTCTTGCAATCGCAAGGCGTACTCAGCAGGCGTGTTCGATGGCTTGCCGTGGAGCAAGTTGTCGCAGAAAACCTGGACCTCGCGGGAATAGCCCTCGAAGGGATCCCAGTCGTCCTCGTCGAGCGGGAAATACTTGTCGCCGTCATCGGCGAAGATAACGGGCGCGTACGCCTTCCGCTGCGGGTCCTGGCCGATGCTCATGGTGCCCTTCTCGCCCTCGATGCTGAACGGGAACGCGAAGCCACCGCACCACGAGGTCGTGACCTTCATGGCGAAGGGCCTCTTCGTGTGGGGATCCCACATCTCGAGTTCTGCTTCCGCGTAGTCGTCGAGCTTGTTATCGAACGGCTTGCCCGACATGATGCGAGGGGCCTGGCGCCGCTCGAGCACCTTGGTCGTGCACGAGAGCACCTTGGCGCCGGGGCCCACTGGCCAGAAGGCCCGGGAGATGCCGTGGGGTGCCAGGTCTTGCAAGCAGCCGCCGCCCGACCACAAGGGGTCGATGAAGTGCGGGAGGCCAGACTCGCCGAAATGGTACCCGACATACGGCCCGCCGTGGCCGAAGTGGATCTCGATCTCGACAACGGCGCCGAGATCGCCGTTGGCTATCACGCGGCGCATTGCCTGCACCGGGCGCTCGTAGCACACGTTCTCGTTGAGCTGGTAGCACTTGCCGGTCTTCTTCTCGGCGTCGACGAGGCGCTTGACGTCCCACCAGTTGATGCCCGGCGGCTTCTCGGCCATGGCATGGTACCCGTGCTCCATGGCCTGCACCGACAGCGGCACGTGCGTGCGCCCGGGCGTGCAGTTGTCGACCAGGTCGCAGTTGCCCTCGACGGCATCGAGCATCTTGCCGAAATCCGTGAAACCTTTGAGGTTGTCGAGGCCGAACTTTATTCGCTCCGCCTGGGCAGCATTATCCTTCTTCTTTGCCTTGGCCAGCTGTTTTTCGTATTCTTTTTTCAAGAGTTTTAATTGCTCTTCAACCAGGTCCTTGCGAAGGTCGCAGAGCGCGATGGCGACGCTGTTCGTGCTCGCGGCATTCGTGTATGCCTTGCGGTGCGCGTCCGCGAATATATGACCCGTGCCAACAGACGCTATGTTGATCCATTGCTTGGTCATTGCGATCGATACTTCATCGCCCGCGGTTGATTTGAATCTATTCGCTGGCGTTCTCTCGTGAAGGCGCGTCCACGGCAGAGCATCCATTTAAATCATTCCCGCGTACTTTCATGCATTGTATTCCTTGCCTGGCACGGGTACGGGCCGTGCCGGGGCGATAGCCTGATGGGCAACATCATCTTCGCGCGGGCACCCGTGCGGATTTGCGACGTGGGCGGGTGGACGGACACGTGGTTCTGCAAGGCGGGCGCGGTCTTCAACTTCTGCATCGACCTGTACAGCTACGTTCGCGTGTACCCGCAAGCGGGGTCGCCCGTGATCGATATCATCTCTGAGAACCTGGACATCTCGACCGAGATCCAGGATTTCCGCAAGATCGAGTACAACGGCACCCTGGACATCCTCAAGTCGGCAATCAAGCGCCTTGGCATCAAACAAGGGCTCAAGATCTACGCCCGGTCCGACGCGCCGCCCGGCTGCGGTACCGGGACGAGCGCGAGCATCGAGGTCGCCATGATCGGCGCACTGTCCGCGCTGAACGGCCACCATTACGTGAACCACGAGATCGCCGAGTTGGCGCATAAACTGGAGACCGAGGAACTGCACTTGCAGAGCGGCGTCCAGGACCAGTACGCGGCGGCGTTCGGCGGCTTCAACTACATGGAGATCGAGTACCCAAAGGTGCGCATCTCCCAGATCGCCGCCAAGCCCGAGCTGGCATGGCAGTTGGAGCAGCAAATGATCCTCGTGTACCTCGGATCCCGCAGCTCCAGCGACATGCACTTGAAGGTCATCGAGAACTACGAGAGAGGGGAGAAGCAGACCGTCGACGCGTTCGACACGCTCCAGGCATGCCCCAAGGATATGGTACAGGCCGTGCACCGCTGCGACATCGAACGTATCGGGACGATCATGAGCAAGAACTGGGCCGCTCAGAAGGCGCTGCACCAGAAAATCACGACGAGCCAGATCGCGACCCTGGAGCAGATCGCGAAGGTGCACGGGGCGCTCGGCTTCAAGGTGAACGGGGCGGGCGGCGGGGGGTCGGCGGTCATCCTGTCGGCTACCGGGAAGGAATACGGCTTGAAGAAGGACATCTTAGCCGCCGGGTTCCAGATCCTGCCCTTCAAGTTCAACTTCACGGGCTTGCAAGTGTGGCAAAAATAGGGATAACGGCTCGATCACGTGCCGGGATCGGCGCGGCAAGCCACGACATTATCTCCCGCATCCATTTTCATCTCGCCAAAATCCTCGATCTCCTTGATCGCCCGGTTACCGAGCTGGCTTCTCTTGAAAAGCGCAATGCTTGACGAGCTAGTCGTTTCTGTTCTTCAATTTCTCCTTTCTTGAAGTAGCGAAGGGCGACATTCTCGAGACCGTAGAGACGTGTAGCAGAAATAAAAGTCAGCAAGGCCTATATCGATAATTCCCTCAATTTTAGCAGAAATCATCTTCTCAAAACGACAATTTTATTAATTCTTGTTCGATGTATTGCTTGATTTTCATGAGTATAGGGAAGCTACGTGACACGGTTCTCGCCCAAAAACAGCACGAGCTGTCATTCATCTTGAAAAAAAAGCATGTGGAGCGCGAGATCCCTTCAATTGTTTGGGAAAACGACTTGATCAAGGTCGTGATCGGACCGCGTCGGGGCGGCAAGTCCCATTTCTCGATACGAAATCTAAACGCGCTCGGGAACTTCGCGTACGTGAATTTCGATGATTCGACGCTGGCCAAGGTGACGAATTACGAGGAACTGCTCGTGGTTCTACGCGGCGTTTATGGGGACACCTTGTATTACTTGTTCGACGAGATCCAGAATGTACCTCTCTGGGAAAACCTCGTCGGTTCTTTGCAGCGGCGCGGCATGCGGGTCATCATAACCGGTAGTAATTCGAGGTTATTGAGCAAGGAACTGGCGACGAAGCTCACGGGGCGATTCACGCAAGTTATCATCTTCCCATTCTCCTTCTCTGAATACTTGAACGCCCGGGGATTGAAAATAGAATCAATGACCACCGTGGACATCCAAGCTGCCCTTGATGAATACCTTGTCGATGGCGGAATGCCGGAGATCGCCCTGGGAAACGTGAACAAGATCGACTACTCGAAGGAACTCTTTGACGCGATCTTGTACAAGGACATCCGAGTGCGATTTGACATCCGGAAGCCGAAATTGCTCGAGGACTTCACGTACCACTTGATCTCTAACGTCGGGCAGGAATTTTCTTATCAAAAGTCGGCACGGCGGCTCGGTTGTGGTGCCGATGTGCTCGTGTCCTATTTCTCTTACCTCGAGGAGGCGTTCTTGTTCTTCAGCATCCCGCGCTGGTCAGATAAGGCAAGTGCCCAGGTGATATATAACAAGAAGGCTTATTGCATCGATAACGGGTTTATCACGGCCAAGAGTTTCCACGTCCTTGGCAATGAAGACGTTCTCTTCGAGAACATCGTGGCAATAGTGCTTCACAAGCAAGAGATCCAGGGGAAAACTCGAGTTTTTTTCTGGAGGAACTCGGCCGGCTGGGAGGTCGACTTCGTCGTGAAGCAAGGAACGCGCGTCGTGCACTTGATCCAAGTCGCCATCGACGTCACGGATAGCACGACCCGGGAGCGTGAGAGCAGGGCGCTCATCAAGGCCAGCGAGGCTCTCGAATGCGATGATCTCGTCATCATCAACCGGGACGTGGAATCGACGGAGGCATGCACCTGGCAAGGCGTGACCAAGGACATCAGATTCGTCTGCTTGTGGCGTTGGCTTCTCGGTGCCGGATCGAGTTGACATCCTCCTCGATCGCCGCGTGCATGGTGATCATCTTGTCGGTATTTTCACGAGATCCTCGAAGCCGCTCACGGCATCGTATTGTGGGACGAAATCCAACAATTTCTTCGCGAGCGCGATGTCCGCGAAGCTGTGGAGGATGTCGCCCGCCCGCTTGTCAGCATGCTGGATCTCCAGCTTGTCTTGCTTGCAGGCCTTGAACATGATCCCCGTGAGCTCGTTCAACGTTATGGGCTTGCCCGACGCGACGTTGATGGCCTTGCCGGCGGCCCTCGTCGAGACCCCGGCGAGCATGTTGGCCCGGACGACGTCCTACACGTAGGTGAAGTCGCGGGACTGCGTGCCATCGCCGAAGATGGTCGGGTTCTCGCCCTTCAGGATCTTGGAGAGGAAGATGGCGATGACGCCTCTGTAGGGGAGAATCCTTCGGGCGCGGGCCGAAGATCACGGTATGATGCTACCGGCGATCACGTCAATTTCAACGGGAAACCTCGCGATGGCTCGCAGCGTGGCATTGCTGATTTCAAGCACCAGCATGACGAGCCGGTTCACCTTTCGCCCGTTGACCAGCTCATATAGGCGCGCGACTTGCATGAAATGGTAGGCATCACGTTGATCAGCTCGGAATTTGATCTCGTAAAGGTGGATCTCGCCATTAAAAGCCACGACATCGATTTCCGTAACATATCCTGGAGCGAACACCTTTCCCTCAAGGTCGACGAGCTGTACCTTTTTGACATTGGAAACATCAATCTTGTGTTTAACGAGCATATCTGCCATCAAGTCACGAACCATGGCTTCGAGATCGTCGCCCGAGCGCCCGCTCAGCGTTGAGAGGTCCAGGGCGATTCTTTTAACATCCATTTGAAGTCCCAAGGTCTCCGCGTGCACGGCCTCGAACCGCTTGTCCATCTGCGCTTGCACGGCCTCGAACCGCTTGTCCATCTGCGCTTGCACGGCCTCGAACCGCTTGTCCATTACTTCGAACCGCTTGTCCATTACTTCGAACCGCTTGTCCATCTCCTTGATCAATTCCTTGATGTCGTCCTTCGTCGCCACGACTCCTGACAACGCCGTGATTATCGCACCCTTCACGGTGTCGTTCTCCCGGATCAACTTGGGCAAGATCTCGATCAGCTTCTTGATATCGATATCCCCGGGAGTTTTCGTCGTGCGAGCGGTCATTTCACTCACGTCTTTTTGTGAAATATAATGCTATCGTGGGGCGCACGGTACATATTACCATCCGGATGCGTGTTTAAAAAGATCGACCCATCAACCATCATCTCAAACTAGTCCGCGCGGTTACCACGAGCGGTCTGACACAGCTGCCCTCTTCGGGACCCCATGGGATGACTTCTCCGTCGCATTCCAAGATTGTATGGGCTTGAAGAAACTGTCATCGATGCATGTTCTTGACCAGATCCTCGAAACCGCTAACAGCATCGTATTGCGGGGAGAAGTCCAACAATTTCTTCGCGAGCGCGATGTCCGCGAAGCTGTGGAGGATGTCGCCCGCCCGCTTGTCCGTGTGCTGGATTTCTAGCTTGTCCTGCTTGCAGGCCTTGAACATGATCCCCGTGAGCTCGTTCAGCGTGATGGGCTTGCCCGACGCGACGTTGATGGCCTTGCCGGCGGCCCTCGTCGAGACCCCGGCGAGCATGTTGGCGCGGACGACGTCCTTCACGTAGGTGAAGTCGCGGGATTGCTTGCCATCGCCGAAGATGGTCGGGTTCTCGCCCTTCAGGATCTTGGAGAGGAAGATGGCGATGACGCCGCTGTAGGGGGAATCCTTCTGCCGGGGGCCGAAGACGTTGAAGTAGCGGAGCGAGACCGTGTCGAGGCCGTAAACGTGGTGATAGGCCGTGCAGTATGCCTCTGCCGCCATCTTGGAGACGCCGTAGGGCGAGATCGGGTGCAGCGGCATCTCCTCGTGTTTCGGCAGCGTCGGGGTGTCCCCGTAGACTGCCGAGCTCGACGCGAAGACGACCCGCTTCACGTCCCGGATCCTCGCCGCGTTCAAGATGTTGACCATGCCGCCGACGTTGACGTCGTTGCAGAGCTGCGGCATCTTGATGGACTGCGGGACGCTCGTGAACGCGGCCTCGTGGTACACGATGTCCATGTCCTTCATTGCCCCGAGCAAGAAGTCCATGTCCCGGACGTCGCCTTTCACGAACGAGAAGCGTGGCGAGGCCGACGCGGCATCGAGGTTCTCCATCCGGCCGTTGAACATGTTGTCCAGGCCCACGACGCGGGCCCCGTCCGCGAGCAGCGCATCCACCAGGTTGCTGCCGATGAAGCCGGCGGCACCGGTGACCAGGACGTTCTTGCCCTTCAACATTCATCGATCGCCTCGAACGAGGGAACCCTCGCGTCGACGAGGATCCACGATGCTACCTAGGCATCGTGCGTTGAAAAACAATCGCACGCGCTCGGCATCAAGGGCATCAATGATGCATCGATGAACATTCGATATCTTTAAGAATAATCGTTTGTATACAGATGACGATATGCGAATGATTCTCGATGCGAATTGCTTGATCTACCTCGCGAAGGCCGAACTCGCGAATCTGTGCTATTCTCTATCAAGAAAGAACCTGGTCATAGATAGCGAGGTATACAACGAAACCGTTGTCGAAGGAAAGAAGATCGGAAGCATTGATGCCTTCAGGATAGAAGAATTCCTGAAAGATAACAACATTCCTATTATCCCGACAAATATAACCAAGGAACTCGCGATCTTTCGTGATCCTGGCGAGGCTAGTTGCTCGGTCTTGTGCAAGGCCGGAGGCACGTGTATCACGGGAGACGTTGTTGCGATAAAAAAATTCGCGAGAAATGCTCAACAAGCTGTTCGCATAGAGTTCTTTTTCTTCCAGAAATGGCTTAATAATGAAATCCTTACTGATGATATGCGGGAGATCTTGAAGAAATTAGAGAATGTAAACGCGATCACGCACGAGCGACGTGAATTCGTGCTCGATCAAATGGAAAAAACAAAGAGGCCGTGATGCAATGAGCAAAATAATCAGCACGCGTGTTAGTGATGATGAAGTGAAGGAGTTAAACGAGATCGCCGAGCAAGAGCATCTCGACAGGGCGGCTTTGATAAGGAAATTCATAATGGATCAGCTCAAAACATACCGCATTCGCAAGATGTCCGAATATTACCGGAAGGGACTTGCCAGCATGCAAGAGGCAGCCACGGCCGCAAAGGTCACGATCTACGAGATGATGGAATACATCACGGCCGAACGAATTCACCCGCCAGAGGAAACACGGGAGGAGATGGAAGCCGACCTGGAACGAACCAAACGCATCCTTTCTGGCGAAACTAGCGGACACGTCAAAGAAAAGTGACCTTCTGGCGGGAGATCCGGCGGTAGAATCAAATGGTCTCGATTCGTAATAGCACTCGCGTTCGAGAGGTTGCGGATCTCATGGTCGA
Source organism: Candidatus Sigynarchaeum calidifontis (assembly GCA_030587475.1). Classification (GTDB taxonomy): domain Archaea; phylum Asgardarchaeota; class Lokiarchaeia; order Sigyniarchaeales; family Sigyniarchaeaceae; genus Sigyniarchaeum; species Sigyniarchaeum tengchongense. The sequence continues at coordinate 2,779 of JAUQYZ010000300.1, read as the reverse complement.
GTCGCCGCGCATCGCCTCCATCATCATGGCCGGCGGGAAAGGCACCCGCATGGGCGCCAAGGACAAGCACAAGTCGACGTTCGAGATCGCTGGGAAGCCAGCCATCATCCGGTTGGTCGAGAACCTGCGTGCTGCCGGCGTGACGAATAACATCATCGTCGTCGGCGCATTTAGCGACCAGATCATGGGCGTGGTGTCGAAGCGGTTCCCAGACGTTGCTTACGTCTACCAGGCCATGCAGCGAGGGACGGGAAACGCGGCAAAGGTGGGGCTGCATTATCTCCGGGAATCCGGATTTGACGGCGACGTGCTCATCGTTCCTGGCGACGCGCACGTTGAACCATCGGCCATCGAGCGGCTGGTCTCGCGCTATCGCGCGGATGCACCCGGCATGGCCATTCTCGTGAAGGAGAAGCGGTTCTCTCCCGAATCGGGCCGGATCGTCACGGGGAAGGACGGGACGGTCGTCGCTTCCATCGAATACTGGGACATCATGAAATCTATCGTCGCCAAGGAAATCGAGGGCGTGACCGGTGCCGCCAAGCAGCCGGTTGATATCGGCTGGATCATCGGTGAAATCCGAGCGATCATGGCCCGGCTCTTGAAAGACGAGAAGCGTGCGTGGAAACTCCTCCCGGAGGTTGCCGGCATCGTGTTCGGCGAGAAGGACGTGGAGCATAGCAGCGGGGCTGGAACCGACAGCGACGGGCACGGCCCGGCGATTCTCGATGCAATCAAGCGGGCCGCGGGTTCGGTTCCCAAGGCGTTCCGGTTGCGAGGCGAGCTGCTGGATCCCGAGGACATCGAGCGAAACGCCCGCCACGTGAACGTCTCCGTCTACCTCGCGAGGAGCGCCTTGCTGTACACGTACATCGACCGCATCTTGTCCGACAACGCGCAGAACGAGGAATACTTGACTGATATCGTCCAGATCTTCAGCGAGCACGGGCACGAGGTCGCTCCCGTGCCATTGCTGCGGCCCGAGGAGGTGCTCTCCTTCAACAACCCGGAGGAGCTCGTCGCGATCAACGAGCACGTCGCGTCGATGCAGCGACCCGCCGGGGGCGACCGGGACGACCGGGGGGATCGCGGTGGACGGGGCGATCGCGGTGGACGGGGTGACCTGGGTGACCTGGGTGACCGGGGTGACCGGGACGTCCAGGGCGGCAAGGGCGGGATCCTCGACTTGCGCCCCGTCGACGACTGGATACGGGATTTCGAAGCGAGGGACTCGAGGATCCTCGCGCGAATGGAGCAAATCTACGGGGCCACCTATGCCCGCCTCGACGAGAAGGTGGCGCAATACATCGCGACGCTGAAGGGATTCAAGGAGAAGTTCCCCGAAGCCGCCGGCGCGTTCATCACGAGGGCGCCCGGGCGCGTGAACCTCATGGGCCGCCACGTCGACCACCGCGGCGGCGATGTCAACATGATCGCGATCGACCGCGAGGTCATCATCGTCGCGGCACCACGCGAGGATCCCGTCATCATCGCATATAATCACGATCACGACGTGCACGGGGCGCGATTGTTCGACATCAAGGAGATCATCTCGTCGGTCGAGTGGAGCGACTGGTTCGGCTTCATCACGAACGAGCGGATCAACGCCATGGTGCGGGACGCGAAGGGGGACTGGTCGAATTACCTGAAGGCGGCGGCGCTGCGGTTGCAAGCCAGCACGCCAGCCAAGGCGCTGCGCGGCGCGAGCGTCTACGTGAACGGGGACGTCCCGCAAGCAGCGGGGCTGTCGAGCTCGTCGGCGCTCGTCGTGGCGATGCTGGAATGCTTGATCAGCGTGAATCGCGTCCAGCTCAAGTCCTCGGAATTCATAGACCTGTGCGGCGAGGGGGAATGGTTCGTCGGGACGCGTGGCGGCTCGTCCGACCACGCGGCGATCAAGGCCGCGCAGCCGGGGCACGTCACGCGGATGGGCTTCTTTCCCTTCGAGATCAAGGGATCGGCACCGTTCCCGCCCGGCATCGACCTGCTCGTGATCAACTCGATGCGGAAGGCCAAGAAGAGCGGCAGCGAGCTGCGACAGTTCAACGAGAAGGTCCTTGCCTACGAAATCGGCTTCCAGATCTTGCGCGAGCAGCATCCCGAGTTCGAAGCCAAGCTGCATCACCTGCGGGACGTGTCGGGCGAGAACCTGGGCGTGCCGCCCCGTGACTTGTATCGCTTGTTAAAGGCCATTCCAGGATCGATCCGCCTCGGGGACTTGAACAAGTACCTCCATTCCGGGACGATCCAGTCGCTGCGCAAGAAATTCAGCTCGTTCAACGACGATGACGTGATCCCGCTTCGTGAGGTGCTCGTGTACGGCATCGCCGAGTGCCACAGGAGCCGGCGGTTCTTGAACCTCTTGGCCGGGGGCTCCACAAGCACCACCAGTGCCATCGGGCAGATGATGTACATCTCGCACGACGGGGACCGGGTCGTCTCGTTCGACCAATTCTCGCCGAGGTCGTCGCCCCGGGCGTTCCGGCTGGACTTTAGCGAGGCATATCTGGATCACCTCTACGATGCCGACATGCCGATAGAAAACGTGCCTGGCGGTTACTGCTGCAGCATTCCCGAGATCGATTTCATCGTGGATTACATGAAGGCACGACCAGGCGTTTTAGGAGCGCAAATATCGGGGGCGGGGCTGGGTGGTTGCGTCATGGTGCTTGTCCAGCGAGAGTACACCAAGATGCTTGTTGATGCCTTCAAGGATGCGTTCATCGCGTACTGGCACGCTGAACCAGACGTGCTGGTAAGCCGACCGATTCTCGGCTCG
>JAUQYZ010000293.1 GCA_030587475.1 Candidatus Sigynarchaeum calidifontis | reverse complement strand
CGTGAATTTCTTCCTCTAGCCCATTGCGCTAACATCATCAGATTTGAAACCATACACGGCTCGAATTTATCGTAGTGTAAAATAAATTCATTACTATACGGGCATACAATGGTGTATCTGGGGCGGGGGCGAATATTTATGATGGCAAAGAATTATCAACCTTGTAGTTGAGACACGTAGGGATACGCCTTGTTGATTCGGTAAAAGCCTTTGTTGGGAAAGCATATAAGGGATATCTTTGAAAGTCCAGAGATAGTATTTTTTTTGAGAACATTTCACTTTTCCCTATTACTAAAAGAGATATTCAATTCTTAAGAGATGCGCATCGAGGTTCTTCGTGTAGAACATACAGCGACCGAAGCCTCTTATCGAGTTTAGAAGCTCGGGGGTTCATCGAAGTCGATTGGCATGTGAACCCTGTCCGGGTCAAATTACATGTGCTTAGCGAGGATAGCCTTCGAGGAAAGATTATCGCATATTGCCAAGATTATCCGTCGGTTTAGTTACATGTGAAGGTGTCGGGCACCTCATCGTCCGGCAGCCCGGGCGCGGGTGCCGGGGCGCGCGCGGGCGCGGTGCCAGCCTCCTCCATGGCTGCCTCGAAGTCCTCGGCATAGTCGGCCGCCGCTGCCTTCCTGGGCGCCTTCGGCTTCGGTGCCGCGCCGCCTGCCGCGGCCGCCGCGCGCCCGGCCTCCTTGAGCTCGCAGGGCGAGCCGGCCTTCAAGTGCCGGAGCCAAGGGAGATGCAAGCCCTCGAAGACCCCGAGTAAGAATCGATTCTCGCGGGAGGAGGAGGCTTGAGGCCATGCCACACGATCCGAAGACCTATCCATTCTATTGCATGGTATCCATCATCGGCCTGGTCGTGCTCGGCTGGTTGATGTCCATCGGCATGACCGCCGCGGGCGCGCTGTTCCTCTTCGTCGGCATCATTATCGGGATCGCGCTCATCGGGGCAGCAATTGATAAAAAGCGGAGAGATCGGGCGGATGAATTGATCGGACGAGCATTCTTATCGGGAATCTGCCCCTTCTGCGGCGCCAAGCTCTTGGAGGGGCTCGCCTCGTGCCCGTCTTGCAATAGACAACTGCCCTACGCTTACGCGAGCAGTACCCCGTCGGTGAACTGCCCGTCGTGCGGCCAGGCGATCGATCCCGCCGACGTGAACATTTGCAGGCGGTGCAACGTCAAGTTTTGCCGGGGATGCGGCGCGGTGACCGGGGACGTCAGCGCCACGCGATGCGTGCGATGTCGCCATTTCATTTAGCTCGCTATTTTTTCCATTTATACCCGTGTCGATTATCTCGTTCATGCAACCGACCGATACCCCCGCCGACGCGCCCCGCTGGCGAGACGTCCGCGCCGCGTGCGGCGGCCTCCAGCAGCGTCTCGGCGAGCATCTTGAGCAAGTGTATCGACCGGAAGTCCAGCAGCGTCGTGCTCACGGTCACGACCTCGACGAGCACGTTCCCGCCCGCCTCTGGCTTGCCCGTGTGCTTCGAGATGGCGATGTCGTGCTTGACCTCCTCCCCGCGGTAGACGATGCGCTGCCCGGTCTTGATCCGGTTCGCCGCCGCGTCCAGCGCCCCGAGCACCTTGATCTGCTGCTTCCGCAAGACCTCGCCCGCGAGCGCCGGCGGCTCCGCACCGAGCTCCAGCAGCTCCGGGTCGGGAAACGCCACGGTCACGGTCGCGTGCGCCACCAGCGAGTTGGCGAACGGGTCCAGCATGAGCATGCGGGAGAAGGTCTTGTGGTGCATGATGGCCACCATGGCCTCCTCGACCATCGCCGCCTCGATCCAACGCTTGCGATTCGGATCGGGGTAGAAAAATCCTTTAAAACCACGCGCACGATGATTCTAGAGCCGCTATTATACGGGCACGGTTGGCTGAAGGTACCCTCATGACAGAGGCAGAAGCCGGCGCACGACCAGAACTCGATACATCCCAGAGGAAGAAGGCGAGGAGAAACGACAAGAGCGCCCTTCCCGACGAGATCAACCTGCTCAGCGAGCAAAACCGTCCCAGGAAAGGCCAACCCCTCACGATATTGCGGTTCTTGCGCATCCTCGGCTTGTGGATCCTCGCGTTCTCGATGATCGTCTCGTTCGGCTACAGCTTCTTCATTGCCGCTTCGGCATTCAACGATCCCGAGCTCGCCGATCTCAAGGAAATCCTTTCCTGGTGCATTTCAATGGTTAGCCTTGGCAGTTTCCTCTTGATCGGCATCAGCAGCGAGGGGAAGGACCGGGCCGCGGAGATCGAGCGCCTCATCGAGCAGCGCAAGCAACGCATGATCGAGTTCGGCCTCACGGAAGAACAAGCCAAGCTCGTCGAGGAGGAATGCATGCCTGTCCGCACGCTGAAGGGCAAGAAGGCAAAGTTCTTCTTTTTCAGCATGGCCATCGTCGGCCTCGGCACGTTCGGATTCTTTTACTTCGCGTTCGATCTTTCATTCCACGTGTTTGCTATGTACGGCCTCGTGGGCGCGACGATATCGGTCGGTTTCATCCTGGCCGGCTTTGCTGGCGAGATGAACGTGGAGCTTTTCAGGTTCCAGATCAAGATAGGCGGCCGGGTCTTGCACGTCCACGAGGCAGCCATCGGCATGTTCTTCATCATCGTGGCAGTGCCACTCTTGTACAATGGTGCCAGCATCGATAAGGTCCTCGCTCTTTTCTATTTTTTCGTTGGCGCATGGCTTCTCGGCCGTGATTGGAAGGACATGTCAGCGGGAAAGGTCGTGGAGCGGGTTAAAAAAGAATAAAAGAGACTTTGCCCGATTTCTATCTATAATAGCGTCAAGAACCGCTTCTGCCGCAGGTGAATGACCTCGAATCCATCGGCCTTGCCCTTCTTTTTCAGGTCCTTGTCGTTCGTCGCGAGGACGATGCGGGAGACCGGCTTGCCCCCACCGATCGTCCCCGCGTCCTTGATTTGTCGCGTGGCCCGTATGATGTAATCGTCCACGGGTTCGGCTGGCCGGCGATCGACCCTCACGAACGACACTTTACCTTGCTCGACCTTCAGCGTGGCTAGCTGGAGCACCCCCACGCCTTGCTTGGAAACGAGCTTGCCGATGTTTCGCTTGTTTTTCTCGACGATCTCGTCCTTCACGCCCGACAAGAGCACGAGCTCGGTCGCTTGCTCCAACAGCCGAGGGATGGCCTCGTAGATGTCGACCTTGAACTGCAGCGGCACGTACAAGAAACTGGAATCGAGGACGACGACGGCGACCATGGCGTTCAGCGCCCCCTCCGCTCTTCCATCTGGCCGTGCAGCCACGCTTTTACACGCTTTCGGGACGACGCGCGCTCGGAACCTGTCGCCACGTTCGGCGCCCGGATCTCCCGGGCCAGCGCGTCCTCGTGGGGTGCGGGGCGGGCCCCGAACGCGAGCCACGCGAGCAGTGCCTCTTTCATCCGTTGCACCTCGGCCTGGCACGCGGGATCCGCGATCTTGTTCTCCAGCTCGTCCGGATCGGTCTCCAGGTCGAGGAACTGGGACTCTGCGTCCTTGTACCAGAGCAGCTTGTGCCGCCGCGAGCGAACCATGTAGTTCCCGTTGTGGTCTTCGGCGAACACGATCTCGCGGTTCGCATCCTCGAGCGGCTGCTCTTGCGCCCACAAGTGACGCGGCAGGATGCAGCCGGCCGCGTCGACGATCGTGGCGGTGATGTCGATGATGCTCACGAGACCGTCATGTCGCTGGCCCGCGCGTGCATTGCCCGGGTATTTCACGACGAGCGGCACCCGGACGAGCGGGTCGTACATGTAGTTTCCCTTGAGCAACATGTGATGGAATCCCATGTACTCGCCGTGGTCGCTCGTGTAGATGACCAGCGTGTCGTCGTACAGGCCCTTCTTCTTGAGCACGGCGACCATTTGCCCCACGCACGCGTCGATCTGCGAGATCGATGCATAGTACTGGGCCATCACGCGCTTCAACTTTGCGGGATCGAGCGCCTTGTTGTTGAAATAACCACCATAGAAGCGCGTATCACGGGAGAGGTTGTCATCTGTCCAGCCCGGGAGCAAGGTCAGCCTCTCCGGGTCGTACATCTCGCTCCACGGGGGCGGGACATCGAAGGGATGATGTGGTTTGATGAATCCAACCATGAGCATGTTGCCACCGCCATCCCAGGCTTCCATCACCTCGATCGCGCGATCACGGATCCACGAAGTGCTGTAGTTCTCGTCGCCGAGGGCGGATGGCTCCGAGCCGAAGTCCTCGCGGTAGGATGCAGGGGCCTTGGCACGGCACTCGAAGACCTGGTCTTGCATGTCCGTCGCATCGACAAGCCCGCGTTCCATCAGCCACCTGTGGTAGTCGTCGTCGTACCTCCCGGGCCCAGCTTGCTCCGCAAGGATCATCAAGTCGAACCCCACGTCGAGATACGTCGGTTTAAAATGCATTTTACCGATGCAACCCGTCTTGTAACCAGCCTGCTTGAGGATCCTCGGGAACGTCGCGATGCCACAAGGCAGCGTCGTCTCGTTGGTCATGCCAAGGTGCTGGCGCGCGTAGAGGCCGGTTAACAGCGAGTATCTCGCCGGCGTGCACAGCGGGAACGTGGTGAAGCAGTTGGAATGGAACGTGCCGTCCCGCGCGAGCGCGTCGATGTGCGGGGTCTTGATCTCCTTGTTTCCCGCGACGTTCAGGCAGTCAAAGCGGTGCTGGTCCGCGTGGATCACGAGGACGTTCGGCTTGTCGGCGGCCATAGGATGTCACGGGGCTTGATTCGATTTTATACTTGGCGCGGGATGATTAAACATTGCATCCCAACCGATCCGCGCGACCACGCATGACATCCCCCGACTTGTCGGTCGGCCTCGGCCCCGGCCCAGGCGAGATGCGCTTGTCCTTCAAGGGGCGCGTCTTGCTGGAGCACTCGCCCCGTTTCCCGTGCATCGAGCTCGCCCGCGCCGACCCGGACTTCCGCATGAACCCCCGCTATGTCTCCTATTACAAGCTCAAGAACAAGGTCTCCCGCTGCTTGCCGCTGCTCTCGGCCCAGCAAGCAGCGGTCGTTCCACCGGGGGACGACGCGGCGGTGGACTTCGACAACGTGCTCCGGCTACGTGCCCGGGTCGTGAAAGGCCGGCTGGAGCTCGTGCCGGAGTTCATCGGCCAGCCCGGCGGGATCGCGGCTGGTTTAAATCATTTCACGGTCAACATCAAGGCGGATGCTTCCGAGGCCGTTTATGGCTGCGGGGAGCAGTTCTCTTTCTTGAACCTGCGAGGCCGGCACGTGCCGCTCTGGACACAAGAGCCGGGCATCGCCAAGAACCGCTCGCTTTTCAAGTATTTCGCCGACCTCGCCGTCGGCGCGGGCGGCGAGTGGTGGACGACCTATTATCCCCAGCCCACGTTCGTCTCGTCCCGCAACTATTTCGTGCACGTCGAGTCCTATGCCTTTGCCGACTTCGACT
>JAUQYZ010000110.1 GCA_030587475.1 Candidatus Sigynarchaeum calidifontis | reverse complement strand
CTCATCAACGACATCATCTCAAGCCTCAACGACACCTACGAGTCGGCGGCCAAGGATGCCATCAACACGGGGCTGCCGATGGATCATTGCTACGGGGCGAGGGCACTGTTCGGGCTCTACAAGAAACTCGGCCACCTGCTCGACTTGAACATGGGCATCGACGTGCGCTGCTCGGTCTTTTTCAACTTCCACGAGAGCCTCGAGATCAACAATTTCGTGAAGAATAATTACATCTTCGATATGCCGTACGAGGACACGGCGGGAAGTCTCGATTTCTACGAGCAAGAGGTGTGGGACTTCTTGCACTTCCAGGAGGAGGTGACGGGGAAAAAGTTCGACGAGGTCAAGTTCCGCAACGTGCTCGAGGACGCCAACACGGCGAAGCGCCTCATCAAGGAGGTCTACCTCGACATCGCGCCCGGCGACATCCTGCCTTGCTCGCCCGCCACCTTCAGCGTGCTCAACAGCCTGCTCGTCTACTCGCAGATGGACTTCAACTGCCGCCTCCAGCGTTACGTCGAGGGGCTCAAGGCACTCGTGCAAGAGATGCACGACCGCATCGACCAGCCTGCCAAGCGGTTCGACGCGACGGGCCGACCAAAGCTGATATACACGCCCATGTTCGGCGGCTTCGAGCCCGAGATCGCCCAGCATGCCGACGAGGCCGGCGCCCGCGTGTACTACCCGGACTGGGTCATCTACGGGGCCTGCGAGCCGGTGAAGACCACGGGCAACCTCGTGCGCAACTACGCGGAGAACTTGATGCGCTTCCAGCACGGCTTCGGCTTCGACAACGAGGAAATGGCCAACAACATCATCGACGTCGCCCAGAAGATGAAGATCGATGGCATCATCTTCAACGAGGTCTTCGGGTGCCGGTCCATGTGCACGGGCCACCGCATCCTCAAGGACGTCATCCGGCAGAAGGGGCTGGAGCTTCCCGTGAACGTGATCACGTTCAACAACATCGGCGACTCGATCGGCCAGGTCAAGACGCGGGTATCCGCGATGGTCGAGATGCTCAAGGGACAATAGGTAACTGTTCAGATCCTTTCCTTGAAATCCTCGTCCCCGCGGAGGTCGGGCTCGAAGCTCTTGCAGATCGCTTCGGGATTCGCGGTCTTATCCTTGAGCAAGCATCGTGGTTTTTCGTACTTGATGCAGATCTTGCACTTGTACCGGCGCGAGTCGAGCCGCTCCTTGATCCTGGCCACCTCCTCGGGCTGGTTCCCCGAGCGGATGCGCGATCGCACGGCCTCGTACGGGACGCCCGCCATCTTGCAGAAGATGGTCGTGGAGGCCGGCGGATCCCAGTCGTTGTACTCGTAGCGCGGGTCTGGCGGCGGAGCCTGCGGCTTGATGTTCTTGATCGTCTCGTGGTAGACGTCGAGGAAATCCCCGTACACGTCGATCATTTCCGAATCCTCCGCCGCGGGCACAAGCACGGACAGGCCGCAAGCCGTGCACTTGACGATGACCTTCCCGCGTGCCCGCTCCTTGCGGAACGCGGGCATTGCGAGCGATCGGCGGCCGCACTTGGGGCATTTCCAGGGTTCTGACATGCGTTTAACCTTGGTCAATGAGGTTTCCGGCGCGTATAAAGTGACGTTTGCCGTTCGTCGCGAACAAGGTTAGATAGAAGTTTATTTCGGATCGTGGACATGGGTAGGATAGAGGACTTTGAACTCGCAACGGTCGAAAAGAGCATGATAACAACCAGTGCAGCTCTCTCCAACTTCGTTTCCATGATAGTCTCGCTCGTGACCAACGTCGCGGCGTCGTCGTTGCTTCTCCGGACTTACAAGGCGTGGAAATTCAAGCCATTGCTCGCGGCGGGTGTCGGGTTCTTCTTCCTCGTCGCGAGCCCGGTGTTCGACATCTTCAGTCGATTCCAGCCGCTAAATGCTGGTGATTGGATCGGCGACCTCATGCGCACCAGCGGGATGCTTTTCTACGTCGGGTCCTACCTGGTACTCTACGGCCTGCTGTCGACGCAGCCGAATCTCCCCGTCGCTCGCCTCCTCGCGTACGCTTTCGTCTACGGGGCGATGTGCCAGGCTTACATGCTTCCGGAGTGGAACCTCGCGGTTTATGACCCGCTCACGGAAATGTGGTATACCCACCCGCTCAACTACGTCGTCTTCGGCGCGTTGATGGTGCTCACGGTCTTGCCCACCATCGACATGCTTGTCTTGATCGTTCGTCGCCTACGGGCGCCCTTCATGAACGCGCGATCCCGCGGCTCGGTGCTCCTCCTGCTCGCGGGCGTTTTCCTGCCCCTGTTCGGGTCCTCGGTTCCGTATCTCCTTCCCATCGAAATGTTCCCTTCCATCATCGTCGCGAACATCACTCTCGCGGTCGGGTTCGTCCTTTTCGCGTTGTCCCTCGCCATCGACCCGCTCGTGCTGGCCTTCTCGAAAGCGGTTCTCAAACAGGTGGTCATGACGCGTGCCGACAAGGGCGACATCGTCATCGCCGGGTTCTCGTGGACGCGACAGCAGACCGAGGTCATCCTGTCCACGCAGCTGCTGACCGCCATCACGAAGATCCTCGAGACCCAGATCGACGCGGGCGGCGGGAAGAAGGACCTGCAAGACATGCACCTGGACCAGATGGACGTGCTCATCGAGAAGAACCCGCGGTTCACGGCCTACCTGATCGTGAAGGATTCGGACGCGATCTGCCGCGTCGGCCTCAAGCGGCTGCTCGCCAGGTTCGACGAGCTGTATGGCGGCCGGAAGGGCATCAAGGAGCACGTGATGGTCGGGGAAAACGAGTTCTTGCCGTTGATCCAGGGGATCTTCACGTTCGTGGCGACCCCCGCGACCGCCCCGCCACGCGTGGGTGGTGAAGGAGCGCTCGCGCCACCAGGAATCGCTTAGATCGAAGATCACCAGAAGATATCGTAGTTGGACGAGGAAAGACAATCCAGGGATGCAATCATTAATTTTAAGACCGATCTGGTGAACATGGAGAAGGACATGGGGGATACTTTGCAGCACATAAAACCGGTGGAAAAAAAGGATCTCGATCTCGGTATATTGAAGCCCGACGTGCTGTTTAGTGCCCATGGGTGTGTATCGACAGGAGCAATACCACGGTCACGATGCCGATGGTGATGAACGTGAGCTGCAAGAAGACCTGCTTCACATCGGGCTTGTGGTGGTGGAGTTCCGGGGATAGATCCGCGAGCGCGATGTAGATGAACGAAGCGGCGGATATCATGATGATGTAAGGCGCCGCGGCTTCCATTGCTTCGAGGGTGAAGTAGGCGATTATCGCCCCGATGACCATCGTGAGGTTCGAGATCAGATTCGCGCCTAGAGCTTTCTTGCGGGGATAGCCGCTATTGATAAGAATGGCAAAGTCTCCCACCTCCTGGGCAATTTCGTGGTTGATGACGGAGATGCTCACGGCAATGCCCAGCTCGACCGACGAGAGAAAGCTCGCAGCGATCAGGATGCCGTCAACGACGTTGTGTATCCCGTCGCCGACGAGGATCATCGAGCCGATCTTTTTTCGTTCCTCGCACATCTGGTCATGACAGTGGTGCCACAAGATCGCCTTTTCGAGCACGAAGTAGCCCAGGACGGCAATCAAGAGCGTGAAAAACAGCGGCTCTGGCTCGACGGTCGTTCCGTGTTCGAGTGCTTCAGGAATGAGGCCGATGATTGCCGACGCGAGAAGTGTGCCGGTCGCGTAGGCGACCATCCACGGGATGTACTTGGCTCGTATTTCCTCCTTTAACGTGAGCGCGAGCGAGGCTGCAAGGATCGATCCCACGCTCGCAATCGCGCTGAAAAGAATGATCCAGCCTAGCATGATGGTTTTTACCCACGACACGAGGGATTACGACGTGTCGTAAAACCAAAGAAATCGAAACATATAAGTTTTTACGATCGATCGTAAAAACCAGTAAAGCAAGAAATTTACCGCGATACTCATGAATATGCTTCAATTAGGGCACGTGTCTGGATAGCAGCATGATCCGCTCCTTGGGGTTGAAAATGAGCATCATAGAACCGAATACCTTGGAATACCGGATTCTCACACAATTCTTGCTCGAAAAACAAGGTATCAAAGCCGGAGAGCTAGCGCGGCGGCTCAATACCAGCCATAGCACGATCAACAGCGCCTTGAAGCGCATGGAAGCCCGGCAGATCATCAAGTGGAACCATTACGGCGTCATCGAGCTGCTGCAGAAGGGTGTCGCGGAGTTGAAGCACGCCGAGGTGCACCACCATCTCATCGAGGTGTACCTCGTCGACACGCTCGGCCTGACGCCCGGCGAGGCGTACGAGGAGAGCTTCCGCCTCGCCCCGCACGTCTCGTGCACGATGATCAAGCGGATCTGCGACAAGTACGGAAACCCGGCGACGTGCCCGTCGAAGCATGCGATACCCGAATTCCCTGGCTGCCACGGGCATTGAAACCAGTGGCACATGGCTCGTGAACATAGAACGGTGCGTGAAACCATGGTTGACTCGTCCCGCCTTCCACGAGGATCGGCATTCAACCCGAGGGAGGGAGATATCTTCTACGTGTACATGAACGACGAGTACCACGTGTACAAGATCCTCAAAATCGAGCAATTTTCCGAAACCGACCGGGTGTACCATCTCCTCATTTACGAACCGATCAAGACAGAACCAACGGCCGCCGATGTCGACACGCTGGTGGTGCGGGCGTGGCACGCGCCGCTGGCCAATATCGGGGACGCGACGTTCCTCGCCAACAAGCCTGCAGCGCCCAGGGAGTTCAAGGGCTATATCGAGTACCTCCGCCAGGTGGATTTCCGGGGGTATCTCGAGTTCACGGGTAAGGACCTTGACCAGGTCATCCACGACGCGCGGGCGCTGTTCGGGAAGGGAATTCGCGAGACCGACGAGGGGCGGTTCGAGGACGCGATCGAATCGTATTCCAAGGCGATCGAGATATTCCCACTGTTTTACGAGGCCATCGACAACAAGGCATTCGTCTTGATGGATCTCGGCCGCTGGCAGGAGGCGATCGGCGTGTTCGAGGAATCGTTGCGGGTGAACGAGAAGAACATCGCAGCGGTCTTCTCGATCGGGGAGTGCCTGTTCAAGCTCGGCCAGTTCGACAAGGCCATCGTCCAGTTCCAGGCCGCGCTCGAGATCGATCCCGGCGACGCGCTCTCGAAGGAATGGCTCGAAAAGGCGCGGGCAAGGTTAGGTTGACGGGTCTTCGACGATGCGCTTCAGCGGGACCCGCCACGCCACCACCAGGAACACGATCATGGCCGCGAAGGTGATGATGGACCAGGCGATCCAGGACGAGACTTGCCCCCCGTCCAGGTGCTGGAAGTAGTAGGTCAAGAGGTCGCGCTCGTCAGCGTCCAAGTCATAATTGAAGGCCGAGATAGAGACGCACTGGTGCGTGTTATTTTTCAACGCGGTGAATATAGCAGCAATGGATCGGTTCGTGGGATCTGGTAGCCGCAACCGGACGAATGTATTGAGTTCATAATTCATGTGCATGTCAGAACCGGCCATGCAAGCCAGGTGGTTCGTGATGCAAAATTGCCTGGTCGTGCTGCCGTAAAAGTTCGCGCCGTTGACGATCTCGAAGCCATCGACCCCGAAATCTCTCAGCTGCGTCCTGGTATAAGCGCCACCCCAATAATGATTCACGGTGACGAACCCGCCGCGTGCCTTGACCCACGCTATCATCTCTGGTATGGTCATCGGGTTCGGGCCTTCGGGGTCCGAATAGCCGGCGGGCGTGATCGTGTCCTCGATGCCATAGATGTTCAAGTGAATCCCATGAGCGTCATCGGTGAATTCCTGCGCGACGATGACCAGGAAATCGAGATTATTCTTTTCGACGTATTCCCTTGCCCGGATCGCGCCAAGCGGGGTGTTATGGTCGGAAAAAGCGGCACCGTGGATGCCCTGGTCGATGTATCACTGTACTCTCTGTTCCGGCGTCAGGTGCCCGTCTGATACGGTCGTGTGGACGTGAAAATCGAATAAAAACTCGTCCGGGGCGAGGTCAGCCTGGATCCGGTGCGTTGGAAGGTTGAACGAGAGCATTGTGAAGTTGATGGAGAAAAAGAGGATGAACGCGCAGGCGAAGTAGGACGCCTCCCGCCGGAAGGACATCGACGTGTCGTGGAGCAGCCGGTAAACGATCCGCCTCGGCCCCGGGTCGGCCTTGCCCGCCGCCATGCGGAGCCGGGGATGCAAGAGCACGACCATATTGTAGGTGCCGCGCCCGGCGAGAAGAAACAAGAACATATACGAACCAAGATGGAGGAGGGCTTCGAAATGGCATGCAAAAAACATGAATCCATCGACCATGTAGCCAGCCACTGCATACCCGACGAGAACCAGGAACGCGAGGAAGCCATACTTCATGGCAAACTTGCACGTGTCTTCCACGTATGTCATGATGACCCGCCGCTTCTTGCTATTGATCAACACGACGTCGTTGACGAGGAATAGGAGAATGCGCGCGAACACGTACACGGTGATGAAAAACGGCATCCGCTCGACGGGATTGCTGTTGAAGGGGAGGATCAAGCTGATGCCGATGAATGGCTCGAAGAGGTACCGCGCGAAAGGGACCTCGGAGGCGTACTGGCCCGAGACATCGGTACCAGACAACGCGTCGTAGAACCCGGCGTCCCTCCGGGCGCCCGAGGTGGCCGAGAGCAGGAAATTCATCCACGCGATGAACAGCGCCGCGAGGATCGCGACGACCGCGGCGAAGCGGGAGAGCGAGAGCACGTTCCTTGGCGTCACGTGCAATTTTTTGCTGCTCGCCGGCTTGGCTGGGGTATGCTCAGGGGCAAGAGCATCCAGTTTCGGGGGCCGGCGTGCTTGGATATAGTTAGAAACGATCTGGATCGCCAGCTCGACGATCGACAGGATCCATGCCGCCGCGATGAAATACCAGAGCTTGTCACCGATTTCTGGATACCAGTCGAAGGTAACGCCATAGGACGCGAAGACGGACCACGACTCGAGGAGGTCGAGCATCATGGGAAACCCGATCAGGAAGGCGAGGGCCGAGAATCCCCACAAGATGCCCCTGATCGCCTTCCGCTGGTTTTCCCGGCTGGCGTAGTGCTTGGAAAAAAACCCGCGCCACAAGCCGTTGAAGGCGATGACGAACCCGATGGCGCTCGCGATCGCGAGCGGCGGGAGATCCCTCGAAAATACGAAACTGCACGCGGCAAAGAGGCTGCCAAGGATCATCTCGAGAATACCCTCGATCCTGGACTTGTCCCAATACCTGGTGCCCAAGAAATGCACGAATGAGACCGCAGCATACGACGCGGGGACGAGGATCTCGAAAACGAAGAACACCCACGATCCCGTGATCGCCAATGAGACCAGCGCGATGCCGGAAAAGACGATAAACGTGACGAGGGATGGCACGTGCCGGCGGTTCCCTGGCGGTGTTTCCCTTGCCTCCAGCGCAGCCGATGTCCCAGCCATCCGGATCACTTCAAGTCTTGGTTCTCCCGTTAATAAGGTTTCTTTCATGGGCATGTTCGAGTCTTCGCGGAAAAAATGCTCGTAGCGCGTGAAATCCCGTTCTGGACTCTTGCGTGGTGAAATTAAAGGAAAACAAGCGAATCCTGGAGCACGGGCTTTTATTATACCCTGCCTGTCTTCAGGTAATTCTCGAACTTCTTGAGAAATTCTTCGGTGTCGACAGGAGACATCGACGTGTCCACGACGATCTTGCCACCGTCGAACTTGATGAGATCCTCCCTGTTGAGATTCACGATGAAGTTATAGAGTATTTCGGGGTCGCTGAAGCCGAGTTGCGAGGCGAGCTTGAAGGGCTCGAGCTTGCCCTTTTTCGAGAGCAAGAACTCTTCCATGTTGCTCACGAACTTGTAGATCTCCTCTTGCGAGAAGTCGAACGCGCCGTCGCGGACGACTGGATTCGGTGGTCCGGCTGTCGGGCTTACGAGGGACAAGTTGCCACCGGCCGCGCCGCCTGGCGGTCCCATGCCGGGTAGCCCCCCTGGCGGCCCCATGCCGGGTAGCCACCCTGGCGGCCCTAGACCGGGCAGCCCGCCCGGCGGCCCCATGCCTGGTAGCCCCCCTGGCGGTCCTCCCATTGGGAGCGGCCCCATCGCGCCCGGTGGACCGGGCATCGGTCCCGGCGGCCCCATCGCGCCCGGTGGAACAGGCATCGGTCCCGGCGGGCCCATCGCGCCCGGGGGCCTTGGCATCGGCCCCGGCGGGCCCATCTGGGGCGCCATGGCTGCCATCTTGATCTCAGGCGGGGCATTCGGGTTGTTCGCGAGTTTTTGCTTGAGTTCGCCGAGCAAGCCGCCACCGCGGGGGGCTGGCCTCGGCGGTCCCATGGCCGGCGGGCCGCCCATCGGGGGCGGTCCCATGGCTGGTGGCGGGGGAGGCAATGCGCCCGGCGGGCTGCCCATCGGGGGCGGTGAAGCCATTCCTGGTGGCGTGCCCATCGGGGGCGGGGATGCCATGCCATAGGCAGGTGCCGCGGGCGCTGCCGATATGCTGACCGGAGCACCCAGGCTGGACGGCTGCGGCATGTTGTAAGCAGGCGAGGGTGGCGGCTGCGCGATGCCCATCGGCGGCGCGGAAGCCATCGGTGGCGGGGATGCCATCGGGGGTGGCGCCATGCCATAACCAGGCGAGGGCTGGGGGGCCCCGTATCCTGGCCCGGGTGCTGACCCTGGGGCGCCATAGCTCGGCGCTGGTGGGGGCGCGGCCATCGGTGGCGGCGCCATGGCGCGCATCTTGGCTTGCTTCGCGCGCATCTCCTCTTCTTGCTTTTGCTTCTTTGCCATCGCCTCGGCCTGGATCTGTGCCTCCTCGCCCTTATGCCACTCTTGTTTGCATTTCTGGCAAGCAAATTTCTTACCATAACGCAACGGAGCGTAGGACAAGATATTTGACTTGTCGTCCACTTCACTAATACGCAATCCCCCACATGAAGGGCAGACTCTCTGTTGCGTGCTCATGGGTCCACCGTCGACGTTTATAGCTAATATAGGAAAAACCAATGTCAATATTAGCTTCCACCATCTGCTCTTATAATACTTTATCTGATGCTAAAATCGTATTAGACTCTAGCTCCCCACAATCTTAGGACTCATCCTAAGATGAAAAAAAATAAAACAAAAGGTAGGAGCATATTCACGGCGTCTTCGCGGGAGGTGCAAGCGCCGGGGGGTCGTCGCGTGATGGTCTTGCCCGCGCCGGCGCCCGCGCCGCGCCCCGTCGTCCCGCGAGAAAGCCGGCGACGAGCGCGAGGATTGCAATCAATGCCATGGCCCCGACGATCAAGTAGAATGCCGATTCGGGAATCGTGCCTGCCGTCGACGAGGCCGGCGGGATGGCAACCACGACCGCCACGCAGTTAGACACCGTGCTGTTGTAATACGCGTTGCCCGCGACAACGGCGTAAAACCACGTGCCGTTGGCAGTGACTTTGTCGGCGAATGACCTGCCAGTGACGATGCGGGCTATTGGAACCAGGCCCACGACCCATTTAATAGGTTGCGTCTCCCGATAAACGAAATACCACGACGCGCCATCTGACTGGAGCCAAATAAGGTCGATTATCCCCGTGCTGCTGATGCCCGGTGTCACAGGATTCAAGACCGGTACTGCGGGAACACGTGGAATTACCTTGTAGAAAATGTCGATGTCCGTTCCCGACCCGGCGTAGTCTGTATAATCCTGCCACGTAGCGTGCACGTTGCCGCCCGCGTCGACCATGAGGGACGGGTTATAGGAATTGCCCGTGCTCTCGGTCGAGACCACCTCGGTCACGGCCGGCCACGCCCCGCCCGCCGGCTTGCACTTGTAGAAAATGTCAGGATCCGGGCCCGAGCCGGCGTAGTCCGTGTTATCCTGCCACGTAGCGTGCACGTTGCCGCCCGCGTCGACCATGAGGGACGGGTTATAGGAATTGCTCGTGCTCTCGGTCGAGATCACCTCGGTCTCGGCCGGCCACGCCCCTCCCGTTGACTTGCATTTGTAAAATATATCCCAATCTGTGCCCGAGCCGGCATAGTTCGTGTAATCTTCCCAAGTGACGTGCACGTTGCCGCCCGCGTCGACGGCCAGCGACGGGTATTGAGAATTGCTCGTGCTCTCGGTCGAAATCACTTCGGTCGCGGCTGGCCACGCCCCACCTGCCAGCTTGTACTTGTAAAAGATGTCAATGTCCGAGCCCGAGCCACCATAGTTCGTGTTATCGTCCCACGATACGTGCACGTTGCAGCCCGCGTCGACGGCTAGCGACGGGTATTGAGAACTGCCCGTGCTCTCGCTCGAAATCACTACGGTCGCGGCCGGCCACGCCCCTCCCGCTGGCTTGCATTTGTAAAATATATCCCAATCTATTCCCGAGCCGGCGTAGTCTGTATCATCATGCCACGCGACGTGCACGTTGCCGCCCGCGTCGACGGCCAGCGACGGGTAATTGGAACTACTCGTGCTCTCGGTCGAGACCACCTCGGTCACCGACCACGTTCTCGTGGCAGTATCCCATCGCTTGTAGAAGATGTCAGTATCTATGCCCGAGCCGGCGTAGTCCGTGGTATCATGCCACGCGACGTGCACGTTGCCGCCCGCGTCGACGGCCAGCGACGGGTTATAGGAACTGCCAGTGCTCTCGGTCGAGACCACCTCGGTCACCGACCACGTTCTCGTGGCAGCATCCCATCGCTTGTAGAAGATGTCAGTATCCGGGCCCGAGCCGGCGTAGTCCGTGGTATCATACCACGCGACGTGCACGTTGCCGCCCGCGTCGACGGCCAGCGACGGGTTATAGGAACTGCCCGTGCTCTCGGTCGAGACCACATCGGTCACTGACCACGGCCCGCTCGTCCCCGTCGTCCCTCTTAGCATCTCGCTGGCGTGCCGGACCTCGTCTGGATGGATTACCACCGCGCCCAGACCGGTCACGAGCAAAACGGCCGCGAGAGTGAATAAAAGCGTAGTTTTCCCTGGATCGTGCATCATGATGAATCATCATTTTCCGAGCCGTTGACGATCCATTTCGTATCCATTTTATTATACTTGCTGGTGCACGATCAGATAATGAG
>JAUQYZ010000236.1 GCA_030587475.1 Candidatus Sigynarchaeum calidifontis | reverse complement strand
ATCCCCGGCAGTACATCGCATCGATGTTCATGCCCGTGGGCACTACCACATGAGGTTGCATCCGCATCTTTGCCGGATGTTTTACGTCGAGAGCGTCGCTTCCCTCGCTTCAAGACCATGGTAAAGACTAGCGCGACCATCATCGCGACGGGAAATAAGACCACGGGATGCACGTGATCGGATCACGGCACGACGGATTTAAACTTCATGACCGTGCCTAGTAAATTTATTGGATCTGGAGACTTAGTCCGTACCATGAATGTAAGCATCGATTTTTGATCATCGCTCGCGTGGTTGTAATCATGGTGCTGACGAAAGATGAGCTGCTGGAGAAGGCGAAGAAGCCGGGCGCCGACGCGCTGCGGCTGCACCCCTTCTACAAGGGAAAGATAGAGACGGGCATCAAGTGCTGCTTGAGGAACTTCGACGACTTCTCGATCTGGTACACGCCGGGCGTCGCCAAACCATGCCTCGATATCAAGGACTATCCCGAAAAGGTCTACGAGCACACGAACAAGGCGAACACGATCGCCGTCGTGTCGAACGGCACCCGCGTGCTCGGGCTCGGGAACATCGGGCCACTGGCCGCGATGCCGGTGATGGAAGGCAAGGCCCTCTTGTTCAAGTATCTCGGAGGGGTCGATGCTGTTCCCATCTGCCTCGACGCGAAGGATCCCGACAAGGTCATCGACGCCGTTCGCATGATGCAGCCGAGCTTCGGCGGGATCAACCTCGAGGACATCGAAAAGCCCGATTGCTTCTACATCCTCGACACGCTGCGCAAGGATCCCGCGATGCAGATACCCGTGTTCCACGACGACCAGCAAGGCACGGCTGCCATCACGCTGGCGGGGCTCGTCAACGCGCTCAAGATCGTGGGCAGGAAGATCACGGACGTGCAGGTCGTGTTCAACGGCGCGGGCGCCGCGAACGTGGCCATCTTCCGGCTCCTCGTGGCAGCGGGTCTGAAGCCCGAGCACGCCATCATCACCGACTCGAAAGGCATCTTGTCCCGCAAGGACGAGTCGCTCAAGTCCCCCGAGCCGTACAAGTACGACCTGGCGATGCAAACGAACCCCGGTTGCGTCTCGGGCAACCTGGCGAGGGCCTTGAAGGGTGCCGACGTGCTCGTATCATACGGGGCCAACGGCCCTGGCGCCCTCAAGATTCCCGAGATCAAGGGCATGACCACGGGCAGCATCGTGTTCGCTTGTGAAAATCCCATTCCCGGCATCTGGCCTTGGGAGGCTGCAGAGGCGGGTGTTAAAGTATTTGCCACTGGCCGCTCCGATTTCGAGGGCTATTCGCAGATCAACAACTCGCTCGGGTTCCCGGCGATCTTCCGCGGCGCGCTCGACGTCCAGGCCCGCACGATCACGGACGAGATGTGCATCGCCGCGGCCTACGAGATCGCGAGGGTGGCCGAGGAGAAGGGAAGCTTGAGCCCGGGTTACATCGTGCCGACCATGGAAGAGTGGGACTTGTTCCCGCGGGAAGCCGTCGCCGTGGCCATGAAGGCCATGGAACAAGGCGTCGCCCGGCTCAAGAAATCCCGCAAGGAACTCCTCGACCACGCGGAATCGGTCATCAAGCGGTCGCGGGACATGGTTACAGCGAGCATGAAGGATGGGTTTATCAAGAATCCATGATAACTCGGCATTTTTTGCCAGTTTATCGATTCCTCGCGATATAGCCAAGCGATCGCTTTTTAATGCAGTGAAGTAATATCGCGGGACGTGTACCGCTTCAACGCCTTGGAACCTTTCTTCCCTGTAGTTTATGAGCAAGGCGGGGGGTTTTCATCCGCTACGCGCCGCTTGAAGGCCTGGTGGAAAGAAACCGCGCAGAACGCCGCGATCAAGGCGATCAAGTAGAACCATGCCCATCCGTCTGACAAGAACACGTCCCGCGCCAGGTCGATGTTCATGCCAGCGACGTCCGGGAAGAACTTGATTCTGAATGGCGATGCCGAGCCCGCGCCGTTGACAGCTGCATCTAATTCCTCGAAGAAGTTAGGCCCGTACGTGTCCCAGATGCCCATGATTCCTTGATCGACGTACCGGGCGGTCTGCGGGAAAAATGACACCCACGTGCAGTTGAAGGCCTTGACGATCATGACCTGGCGGGCGATCACGTCGAATCCATTGGCTGGTTGTTGAACGCCGCCGATGAATTGCGTTCCTGTGAATCCGGGCGTGAACAAGCTGCCCGTCGTGCCCATGCAGCCAAGGAGCGCCCCTATCCGCTCTGGATACCCGGCTTTCGCCAAGGTCGCTTGCAATTTCTTCATCTGGAAGTAGAGCGCGTAGTGCGCGTTGTCCGGAGGGAACCGGCCCTGGTGGTAGAGCATGGGCAAGAACTCGTCGTACGGCAGCGTGTGCACGTTGTTCATGCTGAACACGTCCATGTCCCAATCATCATCGAGGCCATCATTAATGAGCAGGTCTCCATATGTTGTCGTGAAAAGTAAATGATCGATACCGTGGGTCTGGTTCATCGACGACACGAAGGCAATCCAGGTCGCGTTATTTTGTTCGTAGAATTGCAACCGATGGAAGAAAGCGAAGTAGTTCTCCCTCGCTTGCATGTTGCGCTCGTAATCCCGTACCTCCTGGAACGCCTGGCCTTGTCAATGAAGGCCCGATACTTCGCCGCGTTCATCACGTTGAGCAAGGTGCCCCAACACGTCGCGAGAACGATCGAGGGCTGGACGGCAACGATCAAGGTCAAGAAAGGGATGAGGACGAGCGCATCCCCGAAACCGAATGCCGCCCCGAGGAACATGGCGAGGAACAAGAAGAGCAAGATCCAGGCTGCGTCCATAGGTACATTAAGAGTTCCTGATCGGTTAAGCTTCAGCTGATCGTGCGTATTCCACGGGGGAGGAGTGGATGCTTCTTCGAGCAGCTAACAGCACGAATCGTCGCGTTAATCGTTCTTCGCTCATATCACGTGGGAGTTCCAATCCAGGATGACCCCATCCTTAATGAAATGCAATCTCATGATTCGTGGCGCGTTATATTCATCGAAATGGTACCGCGCGGCATCCTTGATCGATTTCTTCAATTCCTGAAGAGTATCAGCTTCGGTAAAGATGGAGGTTTCCAATGCCCTTGCTTCATGAAGGCCATCGAGTGATTCTTCTACGATAAAAATGGTCTCCTTCATGTTCTGTCAGTAGACACAGCTGGACTCAAGAATATTGCTCTTTCGCTCGTAATCGAAAATGATGCTAAATTGTGCGATTGCCCGCACGTGTCTGCCTTGACGCGGGCATGGTAACCCAATTCTACGCCCGGAACTGTCCGGAGACTATTTCCGCCGTGTTCGCGGGGATCAAGAACGGCGAGACCCAGGCCTTCGTCCCGGCCGGGATCTTGATAGAATCATATTACAACATGTGCAATTTGAGCGGGAAGGGGGCAGCGGAGGCAAACTTGAACAATTTCATGGAAAAATTGCCCGTGGAAGTCGTGCAAATAGAAAAGGACGTCTTGTTCAAGGCTGGTGCCTTGAAATGCCAGTTCCGGCACGACCTGTCCTACAACGATTGTACGGCCATCGCGCTATCCTTGAATTGGAAGCTCGTGTTGCACACGACCGAAAAGGAAATCAAGAAAAATTCGAAGCCCCTATCCGGGCGAGACACTTTAGCGCAGGTGCATACCCGTGCGGCAACCGCAGGATCCATGGCCCGGCCGCTGGGTAAAGCACCGGAGCGATTAACGCTCGCCCCGATGGCGAATGCGCGCGTTTTTTCTGAAAAAAGTGCCAGCGCTCAAGGTCGTCGAGCACTTCTTTTGAGGATTTCTCTTAGAAAGTGCAGCTGGAGGGATTGGACTAAGCCGACGAGCGTCGCAAAGACGTTTCACAATACCCGCAATACCTCGTGTCAACGGCCGCTGGTGGTGGCACTTTCACGCAGACCTATCTCGAAACAATGAATCAGGAAAAGGTCAAAGAAGGCTCAATAGGTATATACACATTCGCTGAACCGTCCCATGAAGCGAATGTGCGGTCTCCCATCATGGAGATATTGAACACTTTTGTACATGCGTGGCCATTAACGCCAGATTTAAACCTTGGAATCAAGCATAATTCCTTGGTGAAGCACGACATCGTTACTATGCCTATGACAAAAAAAAATCTAGTCAGGGTAGGATTACTAATGCAAGATATCGGTGCTGTGCGCGTCGATCGCGAGACCAGCACTATGTTGGCCATCACTATCGACTTCAAGCGCAATTGTCCCGGGATGCTTGTGGGGGCACTCGGCTTTAACTTCCTCGCCGCTTTCGTGTTCCTCCTGCCGATTATTGCGTTCACTTACACCGTTGGCGAATTGATCCTCATAGTAACAAGCTATGGCATCCTTGGTGGCCTCCCGTCGGCGTGCCTCCTCAAGGGTGCTGTGGAAGCAGCGGTCTCGAAGCGGAGCCTTATCCTCGATAACGTGTTTTCCACGTTCTACATGCATTCTCGATTCATCGGACGCAAAAGATCAGAAGAATTCGTGGCAGACATCAACGATATCAGGTCCATCTACATCGGGAGGCAGATGGAAGAGCCCACGTGCTTGATCGTAGACCTTTCTTGCAGAACAAGCCCCTTGATAGTTGCGCAGACGGGGACGGCGGATCGGCTATACTTGCTCGAAGCCCTTGGCTCACGCATGGCTGCGTTCCTCTATCGCAATAAAAACGAGGCTGCTTGCCAGGCCGCTCTGCTTGTAGGGGGAGATTAATGAGGGTGATACGCATCATTGAATCGGCAATTACCAAAACCGGCCAATTATAGGATTTACACGCATCCGGGCAAGTGCGAATGATTGAACAGGCTCGTTGGAATGCCCCTTAGTAGTAGATCCAGAACTTTGGATTGCTATACTAGTTCGATGCGTGCTAGTGGTCTATTTCGCGAGACTAGGATCATTTAATTTCCAAATGGCCTCCTATTATGAGAAAGTAAAAAGAACAATCTATCGACGGACGTGATCAAGAATGGAACACAATCTCCATCCGCAAGTACTTTTTCAACAAGATATGACCCGGCCTCAAAACCCGAAGCGGTTAGCCGTCACGAGCATCAAGTTTTCGCCAGATGGGCGATTTCTCTCTATTGTTTTTTCCGATGGAGAGTTCGCTGATGCAGACTTCAAGTACAGGGTCGTCATTTGGGACCTGGCTAAGCGACGAGTGATTCGGGATTTCCCGATGGATATTCGCGCGTTGTGGATCTTATACTTCACAAAAGACGGGTACGCGTTTCCATCAGCACAGATACTTCGCCGATTTTGCTTGGACGGCAAGGAGGACCAACTATTACCATGGCCATCTTACTTATCGCCCACAATTGAGAATTGGTATGGAGCCAGTACATTCTCGAATGATGGGCGTCTTTATTCAAAGTGCGTGATATCGAGTGAAAGAACTCGAATGAGGTCAGGTTTTGAAGGGAGTAAAGAGTACGTGGCTGATCTGGCGATAATTGATGTAAATTCTCGTAAGACCATCAGTACTCTGATGCTTCGTCATAATGTTGATAGTGAGTGTGATCATCATCGTGAGATGGGGCCTTGGTTATTCTCGCCTGAAAACACCAAGATATTAGAGCCAACGCGGTTTATAGGCCTGAGTGATGGTTTTTTACGCGTCTATTGGATTTCAGATGGCAATGTAACCTATATACCTCGATTGTTGAAAGATCCATCATGGTCGAGTGATGGGCGTTATCTTGCAGGATATGTCTGGACCGATCCACAACCAACGCCGGATTGGCTGCCCGTGGAAACCCCGTCAAAATTGCCAGCCTCATTCGAAGTATACGATGTCATCAGCCCTATGATGAAAACCGAGAACGAACACGGGAAGCTTTTCTCTTCACGGTATGATAAATCGTGCAAAATGCCGTCCAGTATAGCGACATGTGTTCATCATGCCTCAATCTTCCCTTCCAGCGGGGGAATAACCGGCAGTGTCGCCTATTCACCGCTCCATCGAATGTTCGTCTGCCCTACTAGAGACGGGCAGTTTATAGGTTTTCGAGTTGATATGTGGGATGGCATTTCACTGTTGGACAATCCTGAACAAATTAATTACAACTTGGCGTTTTCACCCGATGGCTGCACTATGGTAACATTTGACAAGAAAACAATCGTGACCGTTTGGAATCTATCTCTTTAAAGGGCTAGTGAAAATGAAGCCAGAGCTAAGAATAACACGCCCCGATTTCAATAGGCACGCCTAATAGTGTATTAAGCTCGACTTTGAGCCTTTTAAGCGTAGGGTGTCGTTCCATTTTCTCTAAGATTGGATCTAGCCAATCAACAGAATAACCACGATCGTGATCCACATAAGCGATAACAAGGCGGGTTTGTTCGCCCGACATACCCGATATCGAATAAGGTTCTTGATAGATTGATATTATTTGTGTATCTACTCTTCCAGTTTCGTTACTATAATCGAAGAATGGAAACGCGTGGATTTTATATGGAAAATCGTCGGAGGGAAAATCTTTGTAACCATATTCGCCAGGGTTGCAAGTCTGTTCGCCTTTCACGACGACGGGTAATGCACTCTCAGGATAAAATGCGTTTATGCGCTCATCAAGTTGTTTATATACTTGCGCATCAATAATGTTCAGTTTTTTCAAGACAGACGCGATATCCCGCAATTGCTGCTTCGTAGGCACGAAAGAGTCATCGTTTACATAGACAGCGAAGGATAGATCAATCCCCATAATACCACTTTGTTTGTGAATAGTTATTTTCTTGTGAGTTTTCCTAGCCGCAGTAAGTATTTGATAGCATATTCTTCATTCGGATCGAGTTCCAGGGCTTTATGATATGCGGCAATAGCCCCATCTAGATCCTTATTTGCTTCAAGTGCTTCGCCGAGTGTTGTATGAAAGATAGCAATATCGGGTGAAAGTGAAATCGCATTCCTTGCCGCATCAATTGCGTCCAAAATAATTGCATCGATCTGGGCTTCATTCATTCCCTTACCAAGAAATGCCTTTTTATTTAGAGAGCAACTCAGGTTATTCCACGCGTCAGCATAGCCAGGTTCTATATCAATAGCTTTTCGATATGAATTGATAGCACCAGAGAAATCTTCATCCTGGTCAAGTAATTTACCGATTGCGACCCAAGCTTCATAATTTTGAGGATCATTCGATGTAGCTTGCTCATATGCGTCCATTGCACCAATCATATCGCCTTGTGTTTCTAACGCAACTCCCAGGTTATACCAATCACGTGCATTCCCTGGATCGAGGGCAAGGCTTTCTCGCCACGCTTTTATTGCACCAGGGGCATCATGCATCTCTATTAAAGCGAACCCTAGATAAGACCATGCCTTTTGATCTCTCGGGTTTATCGCAAGAACCTTCCGGAACGTTTTCACGGCCTGAAACATGTTTTTTTCCCGAAATTGCCATAGTCCCGTATTCATTAACATGGTATATTCTTCCTTGGGGGAAGTTGTAGCAAGTATTGATTCACGAAGCACGGGATCGAGCATATCTGGGACTATGTTCAACAACATCGCCCGTACTTTTGGATCGAGTTGCATAGCTTCGCGTGCCAATGCCTCTCGGGCCTCACGGTCGCCATCTCTCGCAAGTGCGTCGAGCAAGGAAATGGCAACTTGTTTTGGTACTTTAGGGGAGCGAAATGAACTCTTCACCCACTCTCGAAGAATTTTTACTTGTTCGGGAAAATTGATCCTAGGATCGAGAAATTTTGATGGCTTCCCGTGAATATAGACCTGGATTTCGCCCTTATCTTCTAATATAATGGAGATGCGGCCATTAATGATAACCTTCTCTTTCATTCCGTTCCCTCACCTAAGTCTATATTCGTCATCTGGTTGCGGAATATATAGTTCATGGATAATAGTGTTTTTTTTCTTCTTCGAGTATAAGGTCATGTAAGGCCGAAACTCTTGCCCTGGTGGCTAACTTTCCCAGGAGGCCTTCCGGGCACGTCGCCATGAGGAACGATGGCACGTCCAAAGCGCGAGATACGCCTTGTGTTCATCGGCGCGCCCCAAGACTGCTTTATTCGATGTGGAGTATCAGGTTTATTACCCAGTTAAGCTGTTTCATACATCATGGAAAATCACTTGGCGCCGGACCTCGAAAACGTCATGAAAAGTATACCGGAAACCATCATTTCCGCCATCCAGGCGCTCCAGAATCCTCGCCGGTTCTCAACCGCGGTGCTATTGCTGGAAAGCGGCAAGCAATCATTGTCATATCTTGGCAGGGCGACGCAACTCGAGAATGGAGCCTTAATGCCACAGTTGAATGCCCTCGAGGAGGTCGGAATCGTCCAGAATGACTGGCACGACCAGAAGAAAGCGGGTGACCCGGAAAATAAAACTCACCCGGGCGGCATCCACTCGTTTTACGAGGTCACGGCGTTCGGGAAGCAGCTCATCGAGGTGATCGCGACCTCGGTATCGTCAACCCGCCTCCCCTTGCTCAAGGCGCTGGCCAACCCGCTGCGCTTCGGGCTCGCAAAGTTCATTGTCGAGCGCGGGCCGCTGTCCTTCTCCCGCGTGGTTGCAATCACGGGCCTCGAGAAGAGCGCCGTGGCGTCACATCTCAGGAAACTCGAGGCGGGGGGCCTCTTGGCCAAGTCGTTCAGCCGGGACAAGAATTCAGGCGAGTATTCGGTCTACTCGGCGACCAGGGTGGCGGCGGATGTCATCCCGCGCCTCCTCTTGCTCGAACGGTACCGGGAGGTCAGCACGCGCTCCATGAACATCATCATGCAAGAGAAGCTCTTGGCAGACCTCCGTGCCCAAATGGACGCAATCGGGGCATCGAGCGACCTCGATTTTTGCCGCCGGATCCTCGACCTGGAACGCTCCCACGTCGCCGCGCTGCTCGCGGCGGGGAGCCCCGAGGACAAACGGACACATGCCAGGCAGCTGGCAAGCACGTGCGACGCGCTGAAGAAATTTGCCGAGAGTTTCCTTGCGCAATGAAGGAATAGGAAAAAAAAACAACGTATTACTTCTTGTCACCCTCGCCGTCGACTCTCTTGGGCTGCTCGAGCGGGTATTTACTCACGACGGGCTTGTCTTCGCTCTTAAGCGCTGGCTCTGGAGCGGTCTCTCTTGGCTTGTTCTCCGGAACCGCGGAAGGCGCGGCCGGTGGCGACGCGGGGCCTTCTTGCGGGGCAATTGCCGCGCTGCCAGGCGCGGGCACGTCGATCTCGTGCGCCAGCAAGAACCGCTCCATCTCGTCCCGCAGCCCCGCTTTCGCCATGGCAAACCGCCCCGCGAGCGTGTCCGTGTACTCGACGAACAGCCGCTGCACCTCGTGCAGCGTGTACGTGTCCTTCTCCAGCTGGTCCCGCTGCGCGAGCGCCCGTTTCAAGTACAAGAAATAATAGATCACGGCGACGGCCATCATCATGAACGCGTTGGCCGCGCTCACGACTGCCTGGGGCACTTGCACCGTCGAACCGCCGACCTGGATGCCCAGCACGAGCACCATGTTGCCCATGATGACCGCCGACGAGAACATGAACGTCATGAACGGGAGATTGTTCTTGTTAAACAAGGATGCCCGGGATAGCTTCGACCCGAGCCCCTTGAAGAGCAAGAGCAGGGTCAGCACCATGATGCAAGCGTCGAGCAGGTCGCTCGCCCAGGGGTTCGCTGCATTCGGGTCCTGGAACGATTTTCCCAGCGCGTTGGCGAACTGGTACGATCGAAACAAGATGTAGACGATGAAAAGCATGTGGACGAACGACGAGAACACTGACGGCGTCTCGTGCTTCACGGTCTGCTTGTAGAGAACCAGGGCGTTGAACGACGCCGCGCCGAGCAGGATGACCATCCCGGCGAGCCAGGCGATGAACACGACCTGCCCCAGGGGATCGTTCCAGAGCAAGTAGCCCGAGCTGCTGGGGTCGTAGAAGAGCAGCGCGACGACGCCGACGAACATGCCGGCGGGAACGAGAAGGCCGAGCACGAGGAACGCGATGCCCTTGTCATTTTTCCCCTCGGCCGACGTCTCCCCCTTGAAGGCCTTCTGCTCGACCCTTGCAGACATGTCCTCCAAGCCCTTCTTGATGAAGAAGATCTGGATGACGTTCCAGCCGAAGAAAAAGAGCATGTAAAGGACCGGGAGCATCGTGTCCATCTGGTACTGCACGGGAAAGCTCTCGCTCCCGTAGAACGCGAGCGCCGTGAGGCCAAACGAGATGCCGAAGAACAAGATGAATACCAGCAGCTTCTTGAAGTTCGGCCCTTCCACGACGAGCGGTGCCGACGCTCCGGTGCTCGTGATCACGAACAGGAAGAAAAACGCGAGCACGAGCGACGTCGCCACGTACAGCGCGAAGAGCAACGAGCCCTGGAAAAACCGCAAGATGGCGATGAAGAGCGCCATGATGAAGAAACACAGCGTGTAAACCCAGTGCGTGCTGGAGAACACGTTGCTGAAGTTGGCATTCACGAAATCGAGCACTCGTTCCGCGGCCTTGGACCGCGGCTTGGATGGCTTCTCTTGGGCTCCCGGCACCGTGCCGGGCCCTTCCGCTGGCTTTGCTGGCTCTGCTGGCTTTGCTGGCTTGTCGCTCATGACGTGCACCCGCGGGTCTCGCGTGACCCATGCATCACGATGGGGCACCGGGTAATGAATGCATCGATGCCCGGCACGACGAGAAGGAGGGGGGAGGAGAAGTCGCGGGATCCCGGCCGGTCGCACGGCGGGTCGCTCGCCGGGGGCTTCAAACCGTGAGCTTCTCGTAGATGTTGCGGGAAAGGCGCTTGATGTAGCCGCGCTTTGCCATGGTCTTCAGCTGGTTGCGGGCCTCCTTGTACTGGTCCTCCCCGAGGAGCGTCGCCTTGATGTACTCGCGGAAGCTGAATTGCTTGCCGAGCAAGTCCTTGACGTTTTCGAATGTTCCCAAGATGTTTCACCGAATCTTGCACATCCGAGTGCCGCCGCCGATTAATACCTTGCGGGGACGCCGGGCCGAACCGCTCGCGACCGTTAATGTGAAAACGGAACCGCATCCGACCCCGTCTTGAAGCCTTGCAAGCCTGTCGCTTGGCTGAACGCTAAGGGATGTAGCGGAAATCAGTTGTATTTATATAGCTAGATCCGCTACATCACCATGGTGGCCATGACCCTCATCAACGTGCACGTGAAGGAGAACGAGAAAAAAGCGCTCCAAAAATACGTAGAGGAAACGGGCGGGCAGTCAATGAGCGAGGTCATCCGCACGATCATCCACGACAAGATCCAAGTTAACACGCTTGTCGCGTCGTTACCGCCAATCGGGGATGTCGAGATCCCGGCCTACGTGCCGAAAGACAAGTATGTTATTTTCGTCAACGAGGCGATCGTCGGCGTCGGTGACAACCCGTCCGAGCTGGCGGAGCTGGCCATGCACAAGTTCCCGAATCTCCCCTTTGTCATGAAATTCAACGGTGAAGTGGCGGGTAACCAGGAATACGTGTTCATGGGCCTGGCAAGCACGCACGCGTGGCGTTATTGCCGCTTCGGCGATAGATCGTTCCCCATGTTGCCCGTTCAGCTCGACGTGAAAAAAGAAGGGAAAGCAACGAGCAAGGTATGTTATGCTTCGGTAGACACGGCGTCGTCGCTATGTGTCTTGAAGGCCGGTCACATCCCGGCCGACGCATGCCAGTCTATCCGAAAGGAGCAAATTGCCACGGCGGGCGGTATCGTGGATGCGGAGATCTACGCGGCAATCGCCTCGATCCTGGATGCCAGGTTCGACATCGAATTCATCTTCTCCCCGATACCCGACTCTATCCCGTTCACTTTCTTGATCGGCAGGAACTTGCTCGATCAGCTCGATGCGTACTTCCTCGGCAAGAAACAAGCCTTGTTGCTCAAGATCGCGGAGCCATGACGAGCTTCGACTAGTTGCCTGGCTAAATGACGTGCAGCTCGTCCCGCAGCACGCGCAAGAGGCGTGGCCGGCGTGCCGGGTCGGTAACGTAGTCCTGGAAGGCCTTCCAATGGGGGCAGACTTTCTTGTCTAGCACGGCCTTGCCCGATGCCTCGTCGTAGACGAGCGGGTAGAGCTTGCAGCCCTCGGGGTGGTCAGGGTACAGCGAGCACCAGAACGGGCCGCGGGGCCCGGGGCCTTCGAGAAAATAGCAGCGGTTCCCGACGCTCTTGAGCTGGCGCAAGCGGGGATGCTGCCGGGAAGGCTCCGTGCACGCCCCGACGTCGTGCCCCCTCGCGGCGATGCGTTCCAGGTCGCCGGGAGTCAACGGCATCTCGGTCGGGCGGCAGCAAGCGGCGCACGACATGCAGGTTTTTTCGCGCTCGGTCGGCAATGGCTTCCACGTCCTCGTGAGGTGACGATTATTCCTTGCTCCATCGCAATGGCATGCATCGATTCGAAATGGTTCAACGGCTCTATCAAGTTAGGCCCTTCATAGGATGGTGGAGCCTATGAGGAACGCTGGTTCAAATCTCCTATTTCTTTCTTGGTGAGGGGCGGCAACAAGATCGATATTGCTTCCACCCACGACTTGAGCGCGGCGCGCACGGGTTCGGCGCTTGGCTTGCCAACCAGCGCGTCGATCGACTTCATGGCCATGAACTTCTGCGTCGCATCGTCGCAGGATTATCTGCACGTATGATGACCGACTTTAATGGCCGTCTAATCGATCGACAGCATGTAAACGAGCCCGACCTTATTTTTTTGGCAGAAGTCCCGGCACCCTTGCAAGAAACCGAGCATGTGCCGCACGGCATCCTTATCGCCGACATTTTTTGAGATTTGCTCGACGCGGGAAATGACCCGGGAGAACGTCGCGCTATCGACCGCGAAGGTGCTGAAATTTTCTTCAATGCCCAGATCGTCATAGATGGATGTACCGTGCCATAGCATTAACGGTCAGAACGATCCGGCCTAATTTTTTATTGATATAAATCAGTGCTATATGATTTGTAACGAACCAAATTAGGTTTTGACTAGGAGTTGATGGAATTGATTCGAATTTTGATCTTTTCACCCCCCAATCGTTGATGCTCAAATCCTTATATCTCATAGGATTTCATCAGAGAATATTTGAGAATATTTGATATTAACAGTCGTTTATTCTTCTACCTACCACGGATCCCACTCCGGAGCGGGATTTTCTTCTTCCTCCTCATTCTTCGGCGCCGGCTTGGCCGGCGCGGGGGACGGCACGGCGGAAACCTTCGTCGGCATGGCGGGGGGCGCCGGTTTCGCCGGGGGGTTGATGGTCACTCGCGCCTGCTGCGGCGCGGGCGCTGGTGCCGGCGCCGGCGCGGGCCCGGGCTCTTTCGAAAAATCCAGCACGGAGACGCCCCTCAAGGCCTCGTCCTTGGCCTGCTCTTCCACGTCCGCCTGGAGTTCCTCCTCATCCTCTTCCACCTTGATCGACGGGAAGCGGGGCGGGAAGGCGACCTTCGGCGGGGGCGACGTCTTGGCCCCGTCGAGCTTGGCCAGCACGCGGCTCTCGGCAGTAGGTGCCTTCGCGGGCTCGGGCTGCCTGGCCGGGGCGGCCGGCGCGGCCGGCGCCGACATCGCGGGCTCGGGTTGCCGCGCGGGCGCGGCCGGGGCGGGCGCCTCTACCTTCTCCACCTTCGGCTTCGGGGCGGGGGCCGGCTCGGCCTTCTCGACCTTCTTTTCCTGGGCCTTCGGTTCCTTCACCGCGTAGTCCTCTTGCGCGAGCACCGGCTCGACGCCCAAGCACACCTGGGAGAAACTATCCAAGACGCCGGTCAAGTTTAAGAATTTGTTTCTCGATGTCGATATATTAATGACATTACCGCCTTTGGAAAGAATTATCGACACGCTTGGCTCAGGAAGGCTCGAATCCTCGATAGAGTTGAGGCTGAGCCACGTGTCACTTTCCAACTTGATCTTCCACGCGGTTTCTTTCCTGTACTGTGAAGAGCGCTCGATCTCCATTTCTTTCCGCCGAAATTGTGTTTTTTCTTCACTGCTAGCGCGGATTTATGATTAATAATCATAAAGAAACCGATTTAAATCTAACGTGGATGTTAGCCGGATTTCTGCGCCCGCAGTCGCCGGGGGCGACTGCGTCTAATCGGTACCGAGCTATTAGACGCTATCGCGTCTAATCGGCACCGAGCTAACGAAAGATTACATCAACGGCAACTTCAACGCCGAGCAGTTTGGAGAAATCGTTACACAGCCCCTTCAAGACATGATTCTCTCGGAAGCGGGTTCGAGCTAAGCCATATTCGGCACTCCACGAATCCTCGGGAATCCCTATTGCAATGATCAAGGAAAACTCAAGCTCGTCCGTGTAACCACCGGGACGATAGAATATCTTGTTGTATGCATCGGTATCTCGAAGAAGATTGCCTTCAGAACCAATTATCGAGGGCATATTGAACGTATCGTAGAAATAAGGAAACACGGCTTCCGGTTCTCGTCGATCCCTTTCATGCAAGAAACGGTGTTTTCGATATCGGTAAAGAATTTGATCGAACTTGAGAAGAAATCCAGCATCATCAACGGGTAAATCATCAATGACAGGAATAAGACGTGAAGCCTCGTTCAGGTCAATCATTTTATGGTCTGCTAAACCAAGAACCACTTTCAGAAGGGTGTCACGAGTCGGTTGAAATTTACCATCACGCACGCCGAAGAGGAGAATTGTAGCGAGCCCCGTGTGAGTCACCAAGATAAAGAAACTTGATACATTCGGGACTCGGCACCAATGCGATCTCGATGCCCGACATCGAACGTGCGAATACCCGGTATCTAAGCCATTCAAAGAGGTATAATCTTTTAAATGTAACGGGATAGGCCGACAAGGCGTTTGTTCCCGACCATCCCGAAGGCACGATCGAGACGAGTCGCGTGCTCTCCCGGTCATATCGCTATCCAAATCCCCAGCGAATATAAGTATCGATAGGCGTCATGGCCTGTTCTTGAGGCTGGCACCCGTATTACGAGCCCAGTTCATAAAAATCATCGAACGCCGTAATGACAAATATCATTCATAATAATGTTTCAATTATAATTCAATTTCAGTTATTGTAAAATTAAAATTGACGGACGCCATCATTCGACAAATTAATTATATTGAAAATTCAATTTCTTCCCGTGATTATTAAAAAAATCTTAATTTCCCGGTTGCGCCATTTGAAAGATTTAATTTAAGAAATATTTTTTCAATGAATTCACGGAAAACTCATAATATTCATAAAATAAAATTGCGCCGTGGTGATTATTAGTCAAAGAACTGGGATTATCTAGTTAAATGAAATAATGTCAAGAAAATGGAATGATAAAGCCGGCGCAGCAAAAATGGCCCGGTGTTCAGTGATCATTAATTGAATATGGAAGATAGATGCGAAATATCCGGATCCTCGGCAATGGATGGCCCCATCTGGCCGTCCAACCGGCTCGGGTCGGGTAACCAACCGTAAAGCGCCCGTTCGTTTCCATCATAAGCGAGAACCAATGTAAAAAAAGGAGGAAACGGGAAATCATCGGCCGTTCAACGATCGATGATTATCCAAGCCTTTATTTCTGCCCTTGCTTGATGAAGGATATCATGTCCAGCACGAGCACGAATCCACAAAGCGCATAGTTGATAATCGCGCCCCAGCCAAACCTTTTCCCCTCCCGGACGCCGGCGGCACCACACGCACTGCATCGCTTCGACGTGCCCCTGGCATCGACGAGTTCCACGGCGATGCCCGCTATGCGGGCGAGCAGCGTCGCGCGTTCCTGGACTTGCGAGAAAAACCAGTGCACCTGCCACGACGCCAGCCACGACCCCGATTCACGCTTGGACGCGTGCGACGACCACGACAGGTCCTCGAACCGCAGCAAGTCGACCCCGTGGTGCACGCACGCGGCCACGATGCGAGTCGCCACCTGGCGGGCCATCCCCTCGTGCAAGTGCCGCGATGACAATCAACGATATCCGCCGGTGTCCTCCCGGCGTCCTGGTGCACGTGATCTTCCCCGCCGCATCCCATCGTCGTATCGCCCTGGTGCACACGCCCATCATCGACGCGGCGATGCCAACTCTCACGCACGATGTCATGATGCCATGCATCATCCAATCACGGCCTATAAACCAGGATATCATCCATGCCGTATCCAACTTTGTCTAAACAAATCAAGAACTGCTTAGCAACCCTTGTAATGTCCGATGTCTAGATCATGCGATAGCGAGTACCACGATCATCACTGCCCCCGCCAGCAGCGGGTTGAGGAGGTTGTCCCAGAGCGTGCGCGTGAACACGTCCACGAGGAAAATAACGAGCGCCACCGCTGCGGCCATTAAAATGATGGTGCGAATCGGCACGGCGTCATAATTGAACATACTTCCGAAAACCAGCACGATCAAGAAGGCACACGACGTGCCCGCGATGTACCCCGCGACAGTTTTCGGCGAGCCAGCGGGGAACCGCCTCTTGCCGTACTTGCGCCCGAACGTGCTCGACGCGGCGTCGGCGAAGGACGACACGAAGGCCACGCACACCAGGACCTGCACCGGGCCGAAGATGAAGGGGAACAAGGTCACCACCAGGGTGCACGCCGTGGAGAAGCTCTTCATCTCGTTCCTTTTCAGCGACGAGAAAAACCACCGCTTGGCCCAGGCGGGCAGCTGGCAATAGGACTCCAGGCGCAGCAGCTCGGCGTACTGGAACATGAGCAAGAAAAAGCTTGCGACCGTGACCTCGCCGAAGAGGGCGAACGATGCCTTGTCGATGCCGGTGCCACCATGAAACACGTGCAAGCCATCGAGCCCCAAGGATAGCAGCTGCATGAAGGCAATCACCGCCCCAGGGATGACGTGGAGTATCTTGCGCTTTATGTCCACCTCGTGGGAGCAATCCACTTCATTCCTGCGGTGCTCGATCATGCGCGCTTGCTCTGCCAGCCGCTCTCGCTTCTCCTCGGGGTTTTTCTTGCACCGGAAGTAGTTATAATTGCACTGGACGAACCAGGCCGCGCCGATGCCGAGGATGATGGCGCTCGAGATGGTGTAGAGCAACTCGATCCCTTGCTCGGACGCGCCGGTCGTCGTGTAAATGAATGGCCAGAGCAAGCCGCACGAGACAAACAATGCTGCGAGCATGAACTCGTTGTAAAACGTGGATGCGTTTATGAATTCGAGCGTTTCCGGATCCTTGGCGTGTTTTATCTTCAGCGAATGGCGGAAGGTGAAGATGCCAAAGGCAAAGAACAGGAGCGTCACGGGGATCGAAGAAAGGTGGAACATGGCACCACGCGCGTGTGCTGTCGGCTAGTCTAATGCACGTTGCACCGGATTTTAAAGGATGACCCGATGCCACCGAAACACAGACCATATAGCAAAACGTAATTATATCATGAAAATGAAATATTCGTCACGTTCGATCGATAGATTATAAGGTGGTGGTCGTGAAGGGAAAAAAGGCAGATAAAACTAGCCGTAAACCGGGCAGATAAAACTAGCCGTAAACCGCCGGGTCGATTTCCCGCCGGGGGGATCCTCGTGCTGTGCCTGGGGGCGTTTATACTACCGGGAAGCATCTACCTCTCCGAATACATCAAGGAACTCACCTACAATTCCGTGGACCAGGGACTCATCGGTATACAAGACGCCGCGCTGCCCTTGATAGAACCCATGGTTAAGGAGAGGGGCGTGGCAGAAGTCCTCAGGCGGGTACGGGAGATCGGCGTGCCGGCGGTAGAGGACTTGATCACCCAGATGGGGCCGGCGATCGCGCTCCCCATCATCCGGGAAACCGCGATACCCATCGTGCACGAGATGGTGAACGCCACTTTCATAGCGAAAATTCTCGATACTTTCGTGGCTGGAATGACGATGGAGACAAACGTTGATGGATATTTGGTCCAAGTCTGGACGACGTCGTTCAACATCAATACATTTTTCACGAGTACCAGTTGTACCCAATATATTCGAGGAAGGGCTTATATCTCTTTCTTAGGCATCGGGATAGACTGGAGCGACGACTTCAACATCCTCGCCCTCGAAGGGATCTCGAACTATTGCAACACTGCAATCTCCTTTAGCTCGACGACCCAATCGCGGGTCTTCTATGGAAACGACACGTCGAACCCTGGCAGCCCCGGATACATCCCGGGGTGGCTTCAGGACACGATCAGCGGATCAGGCGTGGTCGACTTCCTCGACCTTTACGAGGCCGCGGCCGCGGACCCAGGCCTGCGACCCGCGTTGCAAGCGAAATACGCTTGCACGTGGCAGCAGCTGGTCTATCTCAACCAGTACTTGAGGAATTACATGGAAGCAAACCGGATACCGCAAGTCATTGCAGGCACCACGGTTGACGTCTATTACACGTTGTTAATAATTCCAATTTTCTTGCAATCATCATACGTCGATCTCCTGGGGACGATCATGCCAGCTCTTACGGGGATGACCTCCACCGCGCAGATCGCCGACATGGTATTCTACGAGCTGTGGGCCAGCGGCACGGCCCTGGGTGAGGTGCTTTACCCGGGAGGGATGGATTTCGGCGACATGATCGATGAGATCCCGCTCGGAGCCACCGGGTTCGAGGCCTGCATCCCGGGGACGAACACGACGGGCTTGACCTATTCCCAATCCCTCGCGCTCTGGAATGATGCGAGCGATTACTCCTTGACTAGTCTGGACGGCATCGCTGTCTGGTACGGGATCAAGGAGGGGACTGTTGTACCGTCTGTCTTGCAAGCCCAGTTCACCTTCTTGACAATCCGGCAGATAGACATGCTGGTGGATTGGTTATGGGGAAAATGGAACACGTTGTATTCCGGCAGGTTCTGCTATTCGCTGTTACCCATACTTCTCAATAGTTCATTCGGTTACGGCGTGCCCATCGACGTGCTCGCGGAACAGATCATCTACGAGCAATGGGCTAACGTGACGGTCCTGGAAATGGCGCTATACCCTGCAGGTTTCGACCTCAACGAAATAACGGATGGCGCTATAGGCGTGCCCGTTTTCGGCCTCGAACCAGGCCTGCCGGAGCCCCTCAACCTCACGCTGTCGCAATGCTATGCCCTCTGGAATGAGTCCAATACCAAGTCTCTCCTCCACATGACCAACGGGATAGCCCTCTGGCATACCGCGGACACGAACGCTGCTGCGAGAAGCGACTTGATGGCCGAGTTTAGTCTCTCGAGCTGGCAAATGGACATCCTTCTCGACTGGCTGTGGCTTCCCGGCGGGTTCAGCGACTACATGGTACCCTTGCTGATCGAGAGCCCGCTCGGGTACAACATGCCCCTGGCACAGTTTTGCATGGAACTCCTCTATAGCCAATGGGCGAACGGGACGATCCTCGGGCAGGTCTTGTTCCCAGCTCCGGGCTTCCCGCTGCCGTTGAAAGCCGGGATCGTCTACGGGTTTGAAGTGGGGGTTCCCATCGCGACCAACATGACCGTGCAATCGGCCTACTGCTTGTGGAACACCTCGAGTCCATACTCGCTCGTGACCCAGGCAGGCATCGCCACGTGGACGAAGGCCGTGGCGGGGGATGCCGCCGCGTATTCAACGCTCAAGGACAAGAACGGCCTTACAGACCATGCCATGGGGCGCCTCATCGCATGGTTACCGGAGTTCCAGCACAAGGTAATGCCTTACCTCGCCCAGGAACAGATGGACTTGCCAGCGGACAGCGTCACCCTCGCCAACTACATCCTTTATGGAGGGATCGCCATCGGGTCGATCTTTATCGGCCTAGGCGTGATAAGCATCGCCCGCAGGGCAAAGAAGCGGAAGGCATGGAGGGAGCCGTGGGATGTCGCGAAGATGAATGTGCCCGAGGGCACCAGCAGCCAAGCGCCAGGTCCCGCCGCGCCATTCAAGCTATCGAGTCCAGTCACGACTACCGCTGCCCCGGCGATCGAAAATCCCAGCCGGCCGACGAAGCCGGTGACAGCTCCAGTCCAACAACCCGTGCCCGTAACGCACCCGCTGTCCCCGCAGCCCGCGCCCGAGGCACGCCCGCTGCCCCCGCCGCCTGCACCCCCGGCCCCGCAGCCCGCGCCCGAGGCACGCCCGCTCAGTCCGATTGCACGATCCGTGTTTGAAGAGTTCCAGATTCCCCCGGTGAAGAAGGAGATTTCTCACGCCTCGCCTTTAACGTCCTACAACATGGATCCAGTCGAACCGCTATTACCAGCAGGACCCGTACACGACGACCACGTTGGAAAGGACTGCGTGCCAAGGTGTTTGACACCAGCCCGCGCGGGCGTGCACAAGGGCTCGAACCCGGCCATCGGAAAACTTGCATCGATTGGTGAAGGTCTCGACCAGCTCGATTCCAGTAAGGCGTGTGCCGAGGCTATCAAGAAAATCGAGCCCGAACTTGAAGGCCTGGTAAACTTCGGAAAAATCAAGACCGACGTGAAGACCTGGATCGGCCAGCTCGCTAGGGAACCGTGGGATGCAACGACCAAGAAACTGGTCTTGAAACGAATCAAGAATTGGGTGGAGAAGCTGGAATAGATCCGCCTCTTGTTTCTCCTCTCTTCTTTCTTGCACACCATCCCGATAGGATATCACGCGTGTGATTACCAGGTTAGGACTTAAGCCGCGAGAAGCACGTGAGCAACGAGCACGAGGACGGTTGACGTGGCGATCGGGTTGAGCAAGTTGTCGCTGATCTGGATCGACAGCAAGTCGATGCCGTCGAGGACGAGCGTGGCCACGAAGGCCATCACGAACGAGGCGGGGCCGAATTGATAGATGAGCAGCGACAAGGAAAGCACGATGCTCACGATCGTCGCTGTTAGAAGCCCTTCGAGCGTTTTCCGCTTTCGGGAGAACACGGTCGAGTACCGGTGCTTGCCGAACCGGCGGCCGATGATGCCAGCCGCGCCGTCCGCGATGGCGCTGATCGCGATCGATGCCATCGCGATACCGGGATACTTCCATCCAAAAACGAGGACGACGAACAAACTGCCTACTGCCAGGGAAATGTGGGAACCAAGCGCCGCGCCGGTTTCCTTGCGGCGGAAGATGGCCTTGACCATCTTGAGCGGGTAAGATGGGTAGAAAAACACGCGGACGATCTCGGATGTCGCAAGACCGAGAAACGCGATCACTGTGAGGAACACGACAGTGTACTGGCCCGCGAAAATCATTGTCTGCAGATCATAGCCGCTCACGCCGAACCACGGGAAGATCCCTAAAAGCCAGTTCACCAGCTGGAAGAAGATATGCCCGAAGGCGATGTAACAGACGATCACGAGCACGATGACCACGTGGGTCGCCTTCCGGATTGCCTCGTATTTCAAGCTCAGGTCGCTTTCCTCCTTGACCTCGAACGGGGGGCCCGTATATCGCTTCCGTTCCCTGAGACACAACCAAATGAAGAACGCGAGGAACGCGCCATACCAGACGAGCGTGATCACGTCCAGGGGGTAAGGCAAGATGGGCTGGAAGGCGGGATTGAACGCCGCATAGAACAACCCCCCGAACAGCGCAGCCGTGATGGCGACCGGATTGGCGAGCGATTCGCGCTCCTCTTCCCGGTCGAGCGGGTGCAACATGTGCCTCATCTCCCGCCGTTTCTTGAGCACGATGAGGAGAAATGCTATGCCGATGGCGAAAAGCGGGATTAAATAGAATAAATTCGTTAACTCGTAGGACACGGTCTGCATCATCTGTCCGGCCGGCGCGTCGCGAGCCGATTGGGATCCCTTCGGTAGAAACCGATGGATCACGCGCCGTTCATTCATAAAAGGCCACGTGACCTTAAAAACCAACTTCTTAGGCGGGTATAAGGTGGTCATTGTAATCCCAAACCGACAACAAACAATATCCTCATAAATGCCGGCGCCGAACGTTGGTGTATATCATCGCCACACCACCTCTCGGCTTGTTCGATCATGGCTCTCATCGCGGGCATCGATTTCGGGTCATCGCTCATTAAAGCAACGAGCGGGGGCATGGACTTCATCAACCCGGCAATGATAGGCGAGTTCAACGAGGGATGGAGCGGCACGGGCGCGGATCCGAGCTGGGACAACAACGCGTGCATCCACGTCGGCCTGGATCAAAATAATCAAGTCTACAAGCAATATTTCGGGGAACTGGCACGTATGCAGTCCGAGGTCAAGCGTATGCTCACCAAGGGGGGTTTGATCGCCGATCCAGCGGACGTGGAGCTCGCGGTCAAGGTCGTGCTTGCCGTGCTCGGCATCAAGACAAAAAATATCGACGAGAACAACCCCGGCATTCAAGAAATGGAATGCGTGGTGACCGTGGGCGTCCCCGTTTCTACCGGCGTCGAGAAAATGAAGGCGGTCAGCCAGGCGCTGAAGGGTACCAAGGAACTCGTGCTGGAGAACGATTTCAGCAAGAAGGTCGTGCAGGTCCGCATGAACATCACGAGCGTCATGGTCGTGTATGGCCCGTATGGCTCATATTGGAGCATGATGCAAGAGTTTAACGAGGCCAGCGCGGTCGACGCGGTCGTGACCGACATAGGGTTCGGCAGCGCTGAGATCCTCACGCTGTACGCGGGCCGGCCGAGCAACATCGCCAGCGCTTCCATCGGCGACCTGTCACTCGAGACCCTGGCAAACCGCATCGCCATCCAGCTGCAGACCCAGACCGGGCGTATCGTGCGGGGGGTCGACCTCATGCGCCTCTTGCAGCAAGGCAAGAACACGGCCATAATCCAGGGCGAGGCAATGGACATCGGCCCCATCAAGAAGTATTACATCGAGCAGATCGCCAAGACCTTAACCGACGAGATCGTCGCGCTCGTGTCCCGGCTGCCGCCGGACGCCCGAGTGAAATACTACATCTTTACAGGCGACGGCGTCGACTTGTTCTGGAAGGACCTCGAGACCTTGCTTTACCAGAAAAATCTCATCCAGGACATCAACCAGGCCGCGCACCCGAAGGATTACAAGATATCGAACGCCCGGGGCTTCGAGCAGATCGCCCGGGCGCGAGCTGTAAAGACAAGCCAGGAGAACGCTGGCACCTAGGATTTTGTTTCTTTTTGCTTGCCCTCGGCCATCTTGCGCATAATCTCGTCCATCTTCTGCAAGTCCTCGGGGCTCATCTTGGCCATCG
The DNA here is from genome assembly GCA_030587475.1 of Candidatus Sigynarchaeum calidifontis. Classification (GTDB taxonomy): domain Archaea; phylum Asgardarchaeota; class Lokiarchaeia; order Sigyniarchaeales; family Sigyniarchaeaceae; genus Sigyniarchaeum; species Sigyniarchaeum tengchongense. The sequence continues at coordinate 9,479 of JAUQYZ010000236.1, read as the reverse complement.
CCCGCATCGACGCCTCTTGCATCGCGTTCATGATGATGGCTTGTAGCACGGGCATGACGAGGCCGAGCTGGCGCACGCCGTCAAACACGTGCTTGGCATCGTCGCGCATCTGCTTGAACAAATCCTTGCTCATCTCTTCCTTCGTTTCGAGGCCGGGGCAAGTGTCCAGCTCGATGACGAATCGCCCGTCCTCGTGCCCGAGCGGGAAGGCACGGCAATAGGCAGGTCGATTGGGATGGATCAAGCACGTCTTTCCCTCCTTGTTGTACATGGGGCACTTGCCCTTCGGCACGACGTCCGCGCCGAGATCGTCATCCGCTTCTTCCTCACCCTCTTTCTTCTCGCGTTTCTTCGGCGGGGCCGGCTCGCCAAGCATGTTGAGGACGAGACCCAGCCCGGTTTCACTTTTTTGTATTTTTATATATGGAAACATGTTCCGGATGATATTTTTCGATGCCCAGAGTTCTATATCTTGCAATATCAAGGGAATGGGGCCCCGGTCGTCGCAACAACCAGCGGCGCCACATTTAGTGCATGAAAAGTTGAACTTTGCCTTAGCGGTAGATTCGCTCATAGATCGGTTCACCAACAATCGTTCTATCCACGCGCGACCGCGCGGGACATTCGCGAGGAAATGAATTAAAAAAAAAATTTAAATCATTCAGAGCAATTTCATACGTCCATGGAACCACCGCACGCCGACATCACGGTCATCGCCCATCCCGGCTCCCGCAAGGATTCCATTGCCATCGATGATGACGGGACGACCCTGGTTATCCACATCACGGCCCCGCCAGAAAAAGGAAAGGCAAACAAGGCGATCATCAAGCTGCTCGCGAAGGAAACAGGCATTGGAAGCTCGAAAATAACCATCCTCCGTGGCGCCACCAGCAGCACCAAGACATTACGCGTTGAAGGGATGGACATATCGCGCTTGAAGCAATCGCTTGGCATTGGTACGTGATAGGGATGCCCGCGGATTCCAAGCGGATGCTTTTTCGATGGCATAGAAGGGCTGCCGACGCCATTCATTCCTTTTAGTTACAACAGAACGTGGCTCCCGCTATTCTTTTTAAGCTTGAAATTGAACGTTGTTCGCATCACCAGTGATTGCGAACCATGGCCGATCCTCGTGGAAAGAACGCTATCGAGCGTGATCCATACCGGGCTCGGCCGATTCACGAGAATGGTTCGTGAAATACGACGGATGGTAAACCATGCCTTTCAAAACATTGATAGTTACAGATTATGAAAAGGAAACCTTTGATTGGACGAATAAAATCTCCGAAAATGAAATTGCATTCGTCATCTCCGATTTAGACAAGATCGTCTACGTCTGGAACGGGCAAAAGGTTTCCAACGTTAAAAAATACAAGGGCGGGACGCTCGCCACGAAGATCAAGAGCCTCTATATGTTGTACGGATACCGGACGATAACAGTAAACCAAGGGGAAGAAATAGGAAGTCTCAAGGCGGAGATCGGACTCCTGCTCGAAGGCAAGGGCACGCTTCCCGCCGAGGAACCGATCAATGCACCACCGAAGGTCGCTGCATCGATCGCCGAACGAACCAAACGCCCAGCCGCGGTGCCCGCTGGCCACGCGGCTTCTGCCAGCGTGTTGCGCACGGAGGCCTTAGAGGCCCGCCCCTCGCCCGCGCCAGCAAAGGACATGCGCGTGGGACAGCTCGAGGCCGAGCTCGAGGAAGAAAAGAAGAGATCCCAACACAAGGTTGCCAAGCTTAAGGAGGAGGCGGAGGCCGTAAAAGAGAAATACGAGAAACAGATCGCCGATTTGAACGCCGAGATCGCCTCGATGCGCAGGGACACGGTTGATGTCGGGAAATACAACGCTGAAATTGCGCAGCTTAAAGGCGAGAAGGATAGCTTGAACGTGCTCATCGAGGGGCTCAAGAAAGAGCTCGAGCAGAAGGAATCGGAAGCGAAAGGCGGTGCCGATGCGGAAATGAAGATCACGGCTCTGCAAGCCGAACTGGAAGGCTTGAAGGACATCAAGGCGAGGCTTTCCGAGGTGGAGAACCAAAAAGCCGTCCTCGAGAAGAACAACACAGACCTCGCTGCCGAGCTTTCCTCGCTGAAGGCAGAGATCAACGTGCTCAAGGCCAAGGCAGAGGGCGCGGACCAGCACAATGCTACCGAGGGCGAAATCGCCGATTTGAAGCAGCAGATCGACTCGCTCCAGAAACAACTCGCCGATGAACGCAAGAAGTCCCAGGATGCACAAGAGAAGTTAATCGAGAGCGATGAGAAAATCAGGAAACTCGAGAACAAGGCAGCCTCCGCGAAGGAAGAGACCCACGCCGCTCAACGCGAGTTGATCGTGCAGAAGGAGGCGGTGAAGCAGAAAGAAGAGGCAAAGCAATCGGAAGGGCTCGATTTCGCCTCGCTAGACGATGTCGATACGAAATCTCCAGGGTTGGGCGGTGGGATCGGCGGTGCAGGGCTCGCTTTCGTGAACCCATACAGCGGTGGCGAGCTGGGTGGTGAAATCGACCCGCTCACCGACTTGAAGTCGTTCCTCAACACGGTCGACCCCTCGAAGCCGCTTGACCCCGAGTTGAAGAGCTTGCTCGACATCGTCTCGAAGAAGATAGAAAACGATTCCGAGATCATCGGAGATCTCCAGAAAATCAAGAAAAAGGTCAAGGACAAGAAGCTCGATGCCTTGCTCGATGGAACCATTAAAAAATTGAAGGAGGCACGAAAATAATCCTTCTATTTTCTTTGGTACAATCTAATTTTCATGTTCCACGATATCCGAAATTTTTCCCCCGAGATCCAGCAATATGCGCTTGACGCGGTTCGCTACCCCTTCCACGGCCTCTCGGAACTCGGCATCGCCGTACCCGCTGACTTGCATCTCGACGTAGTAGGATCGACCATCGTGCTTGGCGTGGCTCTTGATCCAGACCCGCTCGTCGATTTCCTTCATAAGCGCGTTGATTTTTTCCGCCATCATTGACTCGCCAACGCCGTCCAGCCTGAAACCAAATTCGTGGTACTTGATGCCCGGGTTCGCCCTCTGCAAGATCGGCGCGAATTCCTCCGCGAAGATAGCTTGCAGCTCCCTGGGCACGCCCGGGAGCACGAAGATATGCGTGTGTCCCGTCTCGATGAGCACGCCGGGCGCCGCTCCGGCGCTGTTATGCATCGCTGTGGAGCCAACCGGGATAAAAGCCATTTTTTTCCGAGACTCGTTGAGTTCTGTATCTTGACGCTTGAGCACGCCGAGCTTGACTTGCTTCTCGTAGCGTTCCTTGAGCCAGCCGAGTGCCTTCTCATCGATGACGAGCTTTTTATTGAGCCCGTCTGCGATGCCTTGTATCGTTACATCATCAAACGTCGGGCCGAGGCCACCGCTGGAGATCACGTAATCCGGTCTCCGTGCAACGATTTCTTTGATGGTATCTGCGATCTCCTCGACATCATCCCTAATGATCGTCACGCGGGTGACCGAGACGCCGAATGTCCCGAGCTGCTTGCCGAGCCAGTAGGCGTTCGCGTCTCGTATCTTGCCAACGAGCAGCTCGTTCCCGATGAGCAATATCTCGGCCTTCTTGGTGCCCGCGATCGACTGTGTGTGGATGTTTTCTCTCGACATCTTACTCACGGATCGTACCCGGCCTCCAAAAACGTGACGCGCTCCTCCTTCGCGTGCTGCTTGGAACCGATGAGGATCTGATATCGCCCGGAATCCTTGATTTCTTGCAACAAACCCGTGATCTCGACCACGTCGCCCGATCGTAAGAGACGCGTGAAGCGCGTGTCGTAGATCATCACGCGTTCTGGCTTCAGCGAACCTTCTAGACCCTCGATGCCGACCAGGGCGGGGTAGAACAGCGTGAACTTGTCATCGGTGACCCGCGCCTTGATCGTGGCGAGGCCCCGGTCGACATACGACTCGCTGCCGTATTCGACGGGGAATTCGCCCCGCTTCAAGCACCAGCGAACTTGAATGCCCGGCTTGAAACCATCGAGCATGATCTTTGGTTTCCGCTTGAAAACAGAGGACACTACCGTGCCGGCGCACCGGATGCCGGGCACGTCGTCGAAGCCTTTCATCTGGATGGACAATCCCCGCGCCAGCATCACGTGGCGTCTTGCTAGCGACACGATCGCTTTCTCCAAGCCTCGACATTTTACTTCGCCGTACACGTTCAAGTTGATATCTGACCGCTCCGAATGCCCTCGCCACAAGATCGACCCCGTGATTCCCATGTCCTCCACAGTCAGGTCGACGTTGCCCGCGTGTTTCAAGATCATCTGCGCGACCAGCTTGACCTTCCGTTCGAGATCATCAAGCTCCCCGTCGCTGGCCTCGATGATTCCCTCGAGTCGTGCTTCTGGCAGCATATAATCCTTGATGCGGTCGTGTGGCACTTCCAGAAAGGATGTACCGAACACGGGATCGACGATTTCCCACGACGAGATGTCGGTTTTCGCGAGCTTCTTGATCATGTCCTCCGAACCGGCCACGGCCTCGATGCCCTGGTGCCTATAGGATCTAACGTATCGCTGCCCCGTGCCGCGATGAATCCAAGTGCCTTGCTCGTCCGGCACGTACTTGAGGATTGAGATGATGCGATCTCGAGGCTGGTAGTGGCCCAACACGAAATAGATCCTACCTCCGGCATCACGAAAGATGTCGTGATCCAGGATGCCCCGGGTTTCGGCAATGTCGTGAATCGAGCCAGCCATGTGATGTCTTGCTTTCGTGCTTATTCTCTAATTAATAGATAGGCTTCTTAACGTTATTTGTCTATTCTTTCTCGATCATCATGTTCTTGACTATCGACACGACGTCCGTGGCGAAGGCCTGGGCGATGGCACTCCAGCGGGTCTTCTTCGAGGGCGACGTGATCAAGAGCGAGTACGACTCGGGCAACGACTTCCCGACCCGCGATTCGACGAGTGCCATCCACGTGAGCACCCCGCTCTCCGAACCGTTCGCGATCCGGGGGAAGGCCGTCAAGGTCGCTGGCGAGACCATCTATTGCCACGCCGGGGACGTGTATTGCGTTGAGGCCATCAAGGGGGGCTACCTCACGGAGGTCATGGCCGGCGACAAGGACAAGGAGATATGGGCGAGCGACACGAGCTACCCATACACGTATCACGACCGGCTATTCAGCTACAAGGCGGCGAACACGGAGGATGAGCCGTATCTCAAGGGAGTCTCCAAAGAATTGCTTGCATCCCTTTCAAAACTGCCGGGCATTGACCAGGTCGCTACTGCGATCAAGAAACTCAAGGAAGCCCCGCATTCGAGACGTGCACAGGCGATCACGTGGAGGCCGCTGTCCGATCCTGAACGGGATGACCCGCCTTGCCTCCAGCGCATCTGGTTCCGCGTCCACGAGGGGAAGCTGCGCGTGAACACGCACTGGCGTAGCCGCGATTTATTCGGCGCGTGGGAAGCCAACATCAACGGGATGCTCCTGATCGCCAAGCGGGTCGCCGAGGAGCTAAAGATCGAGGTCGGGGATTACACGGATTTCTGCGACTCGCTGCACATCTACGGCCGGCGCAAGCTCGTGTTCAAAGAAGTACTCCCCTTGCTCGAACGCATCCGCACCAAGTATTAAAACGACTTTTGATCGCCACTTTTACGACAATTGATCACCACTTACGACTTTTCATCGTCACTCTCATTGTTGAGAAACGTTTGACCTTGCTTTTCAGCAAGGTTACTCTTTATCCAACAACTTTCTCTCACGTATCTCCTTTAATATGCTCGAACCTGATTCGCTAATCCCGAATATCTTCCCTTTTGAAATATCCGGGGTTAAATTCAAGACATATCCTAGATTCATCAATTCCTTTACATGTTTACTAACATGCTCGAACCTGATCCCCGTGATTTTGGAAATCTTGGTCAAGGAACACGGCTCGGATTCGATCGATTTCAGCACGTTAAACAGGTTCTTTTTTGCAAGAAATATCTGGATATCCTTCCATTCCATGCTTTGGAAAAGACTTAAATATTTTTAGAATGATATTGCACTATATTTGCATCTTGCTTGCAGAATATTTGCTATCCATAATTTATACAATATTACAAACGATAAAAAACCGTGGTCAATATGGTGGAGATTGTCACTCCTTTAGAGATGAGAGCCGTTGAATTAGATACAGGAAAACTCGTAAAATGTAAACCGAAGGACGTTGGAGAGATCATCATCGCCAATGTGCAGAAATTATTGGAACTTGCGAACACGTACGGCGTGAAGGTCGTATTCAAGATGGGGAAGGAATACTGCTTTAAGTATAAAGGAAATTATTTCTATTCGAAGGAATAAGGACAAGTAAAATGAGGATGAAAAAACATGCCGGAAGTTGTCATCGTAAAAGATATCGAAGAAGAACCGAAATTCGGTGCAATTGATAGGGTGAAAATGGAAAGCGTTCAGAAGTTACTCGAACTGGCCGATACTTTAGGTGCTAAAGTAGTATTCCAGGATAAGAAGACCTATATCTTCAGTGATGAGGGCATCACGTTTTGGGCAAAAGCATAGAATTTATACAAGAGGATTTAACCATGAGCGAAGAATTGTTACTTAATAAAAGTATCGTTGATATTGGAGACCGATGCAATAGCTTCTCCAATAATTTTAAAGCAGAAATGTTGATGAAAGGATATCAAATCAAGAAGGAAAAAGCATTACGAGGAAAGAACGAAACGGGAAACATCATAACGTTAGCGAAAAGACTCGAAGGATTCCTGCCTGTCCAGATTAATGTAGAAATCAAGCGTAATCATGACGATTTGCTGATTACGGCCTTCTCCTCATCAAAAAAAGATGTAAGCCCCATCATCATTGAAGATATCGAGAAGATTTGCGAGAAAGTTAAAGGAAAATGTTCTACATGATTCTCTTTATACTATTCATGCGTGCGTGATGTAGATGTATCTCGATTGGAACCTTTTTTTTATTGGAAGGAAGTCGGAGGATTGCTGGAAGGCTTTAAATGAATGGATCAATGAATTCAAGATGAACGTGGTCTATCAAGTCGAACCATCGAGGTTGGAGACAACCTTCAAGAGCAAACTCGATTTTAAGACGAAAGGGGAGATATATCTCGAAACTACCACGAACGGGGTTAATGCCTATGTCCGATTCGAGTATAATTATCGAAATGAGACGAAAAGCTTGTTTAAACCGTCCGGGGATGGCAAGATAATGATTGATTTAAATGATTTGAATTTATCTAATGATACAAGACAGGAATTAAAGGATAGACAATCCGTGGACAATTTTATCCAGTCATTACAAATTCGCTTAAACCGGTGCCAGATTTATTGTACGAAATGCAAGGCAAAGCTCGATAGGACGTGGAAGAAATGCCCGACTTGCGACACGGCAATTGGTAAACAAATATGTCCTGGATGTGGCATAGAAGTTGATGAGCGATGGATGAGTTGCCCCAAGTGTTCCACGACGCTGAGAAAAACCGCGATCGTGAAGGGTACTAGAATACTTGAATGTCCGCGTTGTGGTGCATCATTAAGCCAGCCAACACAAGCCACCAATTCGGTCAAGTGTGCTTTTTGTAATTCAGATATCTCATTCATTACGGAATAATGATCTGATTACCCCAATAATTGTTTATGAGTTTCGGTGAAGAAGACACCCGTGCCGTGCAAATAAAAAGATGGTCAAGCACCCCGTGCTGATATTTTCCAAGATTTAAACAGTTAGATTTCTTTCGGATCGAAGGATTTGATGCCTGTATCGATGACCTGTGCCACTTCGTCGACATCAGACTCACCGATCAGATCCCGAAATCCTAACCTCGCACGAGCTGCTGATAGTCGCAATAACGTTGCTTTCGGATCACGAGTGAAGGGGATCGATTTCCTCAGGCGGCTATCGGATCTCCAGCGATCAATATGATAGCCTATGCGAGCACGGACTCGTTCAGTTGAGATCATCTGATTCTCCATATTATTTCCGAGAGCAATCCATCTCCTTAAGACGTCATGACTCACGGGTGGAGCGAATTCATCGAGATCGCCATCATCTTCAAAGACGCTTAATTTGCGATCAGCAATCTCATACAACAACTCCTTATTATGTATTGATCGCATCGCAAAAGACAGATCATAGGCACAATGCTCCTCCATCGAGAAAGGGAGGCCATCGATGATGTTGCGATGCTTGCTCCAAAAATAATCCTTTGGTACGCTCGAAATAATGATCCCAAAATCCGAGACCCGGTACTTGACCATTCTTCCCACGTGTTCCTTGAAAGGAATCGGTGCAGATGTGAGGTTGTCAACTATAAAGATCCCCCCTTCTGCAGCATAAAAATCGATTCTTTCCCTGTTATCAAGAAATATATCACCCCCCGAATAACATCGTATTTTATCTATCAACCCGGACACGTGAGCGATAATCTCCGTTTTTCCCGTGGCCAAGTCTCCGATCATTTGAAGATATACATCAGTGTTCATGTTCACTTCGTCGATTCTTTTTGCACCACCAAACAACAACAATCCTATTGCCTTTTTTAGATTATCACGTCCACATATTGAAGGAGCGATCGATTGAGCAAGTAACGTTAATGCATTAGTAGATGACGCAAGATCTTGTATTGCATCATAGTCCAACTTATCTGGTGCCATCGCGGGCGTTACCTTCAATGTTTTTTCTTGGAAATTTCGTGTCTTTGCCGAGCGATTCGATAGAATATTAATTCGAACTGATTAATCACTTATCGAAGCATCGCTCACAACAGTGCATCTTGTGGTCGAGCAGAATGATGAACGCGCAGTGAATGCTGGTTATAAAACTTCTGGTTGAGAATTTTCAACCACAGGCGAAACGACGTTATGGATTGTTATAATCCATTAATTGTTGGTACGCGGAGTTGTCGTTTAGATATCCTTTCTCGATCAAATTGCATTATGGGATCGTCATCAGATGCATACATTGCGGTCGGCCCCTCGTGGCGCTCCCGGCCATGAAGAGCCGCAAGTGCGCCGCGTGTAGCGCCACGACCAAGGTGCACGCCTTCCAACGCGAACAAGCCATCCCCGCCGCGGCTGCTGCCGAGAAAGTCGCATCGAAGGCGAGGAAACCACAGCTCGACCCCGGCAAGACCACCGTCGTGAAATGCAGCGTTGCCAAGCTAATAATAGAAGAGGAGGAGGGCGACCCGTGACGGGGCTGGTCTTCTTGCACGCGGCGAGAGCATATACTTCTTAAGAGTCCGTATAACTAGTTCTTTTTGCCCTCTAAAGCCTTTCTATTTCAGTATATTCAACGTTTGATGTCACGATTGAAGTGATACATACCCGTACAATGCCGTCTCAACCCGTTTTTATGTAAGCGTCTCGATTTTTAGTGAAGTTTATATCCGTGTGATGCCCATATTTGTCTAAAACCCGTGATTTAAAGGTGGACGAATCATGGCTATCATGACAGAAAACAATTATTTTGAGAAGCAAGGGCTTCAG
>JAUQYZ010000123.1 GCA_030587475.1 Candidatus Sigynarchaeum calidifontis | reverse complement strand
AGCGCCTGTAAACCGTCACGACGATGTAATTTTCCCCCTTCCCAACGACGTGGTGCGGTTTCGACCTGGCTTGCACCTTCATTTTTCGCCCGCACAACTCGCACGTCGGCGTGGGATTAAAATCGAGCTCGATCCGCTTTCCATGAAACCGTCTTTGGAATTTCTGCACCGCGCGAGACATGTACCCATATCCGCACGAGGAAATTTGAATGTTTCGCCCTTTTTGTCGCCGTCAGGTGCCTTTGTTAAGTTTTTAAACGAGGTCCTCGAACCTGGTCGGCCCAAGGCCATAGGACAGCCTCAGTACTTGGAACACATTGTCCCGTTCTACCTCGTCGAGGAACGAGGACCGCCGCATGATGGTCGTCTTATTGAACGACCATCGTGACTGCGCGTAGGTGAAATACAGCTCCTTACGCGCCCGCGTGGAAGCCACGTAGAAGAGCCGCCGCTCCTCTTCGAGGTCGTCCGGGCTATCCATCGAGAGTGCATGGGGTAGCAGCGTTTCGGCGGCGCCGATCACGTAAACGGCGTCCCACTCGAGCCCTTTGGCTTGGTGGATAGTCGACAGGACGAGCGGCTTTTCGTCCTTGGCCATGTCCGCTTTTTTAACCGTTTCCCCCACGAAAGTCTCCGATATGGCCATTTCCTCCAGCAACTCTTGCAGCGTCGGGTATTTGCTGGCGATTGTTACGAACTCGCGCAGCTCGAGGAGCCGGTCATCCGCGTCATCGTACACGTCCCTCAAGAGGGGCTCGTAGATCTTGAGCGCCGCTTCGAAAAACACGTCAGGCTTGGGCAATTTTTCGGCGGGAATCGGGATTCCAGTCTTTCCATCGATGGCAACGTCCTTGTAGAACGATTGAAGCGATGCCAGCTTCGTGATGGAATCGGCCTGGACACGTTTCCCCTTGAGTTCAACCTTCAAGTTGGCGGTGGCGAAGCTGGCGAGCGGTTGCGATGACTGGAGCAGCGCGGCCACGACGCGCTCGACCGATGCTGCCCCCATGCCTGGATACAGTCCGAGGATCCGCGACCAGGCGATCTCGTTGCGCGGGTTCTGGACGACGAGGCCGAAGGCGAGCAAGTCCTTCACGTGCGCCGTCTCGTAGAACTTCAGCCCGGCACGCTTTATATAGGGGATCTTGTAGGTGAGGATGGCCTTCTCCAGGATCAAGCTCTGGAAGGCTGCGCGGAACAAGACGGCTTGCTCGTGGTAGGGCGTGCCGCTTTTCGCTGCTTCGAGTACCTTCTGGCAGATGAAGTTCGATTCCTCGTCATCGTCCATGCAAGGAACGACTTGCGGTAATTTACCCCTCGCGGCCTTCGTCTTGAGATCCTTCTTGAACTGCTTCTTGTTGTGCTTGATGCTCGCGTTCGCGAAATCGAGTATCTGCGGCGTGCTGCGATAATTTTCCGTCAAGAAATACTTGTGAACCTTGGGCAAGAGCACCTCGAAATCGAGCATGTGCTGCACGCTCGCCCCCCTGAATGAATATATGGATTGTGCATCGTCGCCCACGACCATTGCGCTGTCCGCGCGTCGAGCGATCTCGATGACGATGTCCGCTTGGAGCTGGTTCACGTCTTGATACTCATCGACCAATACGTGCCGGACCTGCCGGAAGATGCGTTCGTTTACCGGTTCCATCCTGAGCAGCCGTAAAAAATAGATGAGCAGGTCGTCGAAATCCATGAAGTTGTTTTTCTTCTTGGTATCGACGTACCTCACGAGAATGTGGCCGATATCCTGTTCCAGGTCGAGGAACTGGCGGTAAAAGCTGGCCAGGATCTCTTTCACTTGCATGTGCACGTTGTTTGCGCGGGAATATATGTCCACCAGGTCGCCCGGCCGCGGGTACCGCTTTTTTTCCTCTGGATCCTTGTTGCCGGTCACCTCGCCGAGTGCCTTCTTCATGAGTTGCTGCGCGTCGCTCTCATCGAGGATCGTGAAGTTGGGCTCGAACCCGAGGAGCTTGGCATGTTTCCGGAGGAAGCGATTCGCGACCGAATGGAACGTCCCGGAAAGAAGTTTACCTCGCGGGAAATCGATAAGTTTTTGGACCCGGCCGATCATTTCCTCGGCGGCCTTTTTCGTGAACGTGACGAGCATGATCGATTGCGGCGGCGCGCCACGCTCGATGAGCCGGGTCACGCGATACGTGAGCACGCGTGTCTTCCCAGATCCTGCACCCGCAATGACGATAGCATTCCCTCTATCGTGCATCACCACCTTGTATTGTTCATCGTTCAGTTTTCCGGCATAATCTATAGTGCTTGCCACCGGGGGAGGCTTCATCACGAAAACGTTGTCCACCCCATCCTCGTCGCGATCGGTCATGGTTTCTTCGATCTCAAGAATGAGCTTTCCTCCAATGCCATCAAAAAACATTCGTCAGTTATAATAAGTCCTTTTATCCTCGTTTGAATTTGTGAAAAACCATCCGAGTCAATCACGGGAGAGAGGACATGATTAGAACCCGAAATCTTATTAAAGGACTCGCATTACATACTTCGACCCTCGAAGGCATTGCATTCGAGATATCTTGCATCTTTTTGGTGGTGCAAGAACGGAGCGACAAAAACATGAACGATCAAGAACGCAAGGATGCGGCAAGACTCTTGAAGCGCGATCAAAAGGATCAGCACGATGATGATAACGTGCGTGTCCAAACCAGTTGGGCCCGGAGATACGGAAATCGCATGAGAAAGGACGGGCTCTCTTAGTTCTGGCATTATATTTCTCACGCGAGTCCACCACTTCGAGGAAGTGGTGGAGGCGGGGCGATTCATTCGATACAAGCACACACTTCTTTATCAAATGAAAAAAAGGAACCTGGAGAGGGAAAATAGCGGAATAAAAGCGACGGATTAATGCTTAGATGATCCCCAGGATAATCGGGATAGCCGTGGACAACGCGACCAACACGAGTTTCAAGATCTCTGGGAAATCATAGCCCCATCGTTCGTAGTTCCATGTTATATCGCGCCAAGAAACCGTGTGCACCCGCCCACTCGAGGAACAAGTAACAGAGACACGTTAACGCAATAAAGAAGTATTGCGCGCTGAGGTCCAGCCACTTGCATCCACTGGTGAAAAAATCCTTTCACAAGTCCTCAAGATGCTCGATTTTCAAGATGTTGTCAATAATCCAATCAAGTGCGAACCGAGATTCGACGCGGGCCGCTTTATCGAGATGATCGTGATCGAGCGGGCATTGAATGACTTCAGCAAGTAAGGCCTGGCCCAGCACGCCCATGAGAGTTCTATCTTCTCGGTTGACAAGATTATCCCTATTGATAAATTCATCGAAGCTAATATCTACAATTAAATGGATTACTTGTATCCGAACATCGACTAAATTCAACAACAACTTGTTAAAACCTTGCTCCGCATCGATGATATCAAGATGAACGAGTTGATCATTGACGGCACGTCCGCAATTTGCTTCGGCGACGATGACGATGCGTTCCAGGACGAGGAGAATGGCATTCTAGGCGGAGCGGGCGAGAACGTCGATCCCGGCAAATATGCCGACATAAAGCGAGCTCACGGGTACAACAAGGATAACCGGCCGGACTTGACGCAAGTGAACATTATGCTCGGCGTGAACGACTGGTCCATGCCGTTACTCTTCCAGGTCTTTCCGGGAAATGCCCCGGACGTGCACATGTTTGCATCGATCCTGGAAAAACTCTATGACGGGTACCCTGCATTGCTGTCTCGCGTGCAAAGCAAACATATCGTGTTTAACAAGGAAAACAACAATCCCGGCAATGTCAAGAAACTAGACGATCCATGCGAGCGGTGGGGCTTTTATTTCGCGGCAAGCGCTCGTCCGAGCATAATCGTCGTGAAAAACGAGCTGGCTATGCTTGACAAGGATAACGCGCCCGTGATCTACACGCAATTGAACACGGTGCTCAGGGGCCGAACGACGACCGCCACGTTATACGGAAAGCCCCGGAAGGTGTTGCTATACTTGAAAAGAACGCAATCTTCACCAAAAATTTCAGCCTTGATGCGGTCGAGATGATGCGCATTTACAAGACAACGAGCGTGGTCGAGCAAGAGTTTCACGTGCTGATGAGCGAGCTCGGCATTGCGCCGGTTTTCCACCGACGGCCGGCTCTGATCACGGTTCATTTCGCTTTAATCTCTCAGCAAGGACCACATTTCCTTGATGTCCGAGCTTCAAGGTTATTGGCTGCTTGGTTCGCCCTCATTTTCTTTCAAAAATTCGGTTTGCGGGTGTTCCTTGAGCTTTTTTCGCAATTCGAGAAATTTCTTAAACTCGATTGCGGGATTTCCGGCGTATGTTTTACCCGATTCGAGGATTGCATCCTCGGGGACGACCGTGTGGAATCCAAGGACCACGTTATCACCAATGCGCGCACCCGCGTGGATGATCGCGGAGCCAAGGATGCAGTTCTTGCCGACAATCGTTCTCTTCAAGACGAGTCGCTCCTTGTCCGCCTCTTTGCTGAGATTGTACGCATAGATATGACAGCCGAAGCTCAGCACAGTGTTATCGCCGATAGTGACGTAATCCGTGTCGACTTTCGCGTTATAAAGGACGGTTTTCAGGGCCACATCGTTTCTCCCGATGCGCTGGTAAACGAGCATGCTCGTGTCGAGGAATAACGACCGGTTTACCCGGTTCACTGCTTGCCACTTGAGCCACTTGCACTTGCGCCACGACTCGATTATGGCCGGGTCGTCGATCGTGACCGAGGCCGCAATATCGTCAGGCAGCTTGGGCACCACCTTGTCATAATGATGCACGCACTTCGCGATAACAGGGAGCGGGACGTATAGATAGAGGCCATAACCGAAAACAAGCAAAGCCGGTAAAAACAAGATGTTGATGGCGTGGCCGATCATTCCAAGGCTTGATATGATGGCAGGGCACATCCATGCAAAGAACATCGCGATGATGACGAAAGCTACCGCGTAGCCAAGAAGATCCGCTGCCTTGTAGATTGCACGGGGCCACGGGGAAGTGAACGAAGACCAGTCCACGATCATGGCCGATTTCAAGGAGCGCTTCTTTCGCACGGCCTTGCGATACGCGTCGATCTCCTCTTGGCTTAAGTCCGCCGTGTTTCCAACGCGCTCGATCACTGTATCGCCTTGATATATTCCACCTGACTTTAATATCGTGTCCTTTGGAACCATGGTGCCTGGCTTGATCATCACGTCATCCTCGATCGTAGATCCTGGCAGGATGCATATCCGTCGTTTCTCGTCATCGCTATCGACGATGCAGTTTTTGCCGATCTTGACCGTTTTAATCGTGATGACCTTGCCATCGATCACGTGCGAAGCAAAGACTGCTTGCCGCGCGAAGACCGTGTTGTCGCCGATCTCGGCGTTTTCCATGGCGATCCATTCCGGTATCTCGACGTGTTTTCCCATCTTGATGAAGCTGCCGACATACCGCCGGTAGAGCCAGTGAGGCGCGTGGTGCTGGAAGAGCCACATGGAGAATTTCTTCATCAGGTGGCGCAAGGAGAAGTTCCGCCATTCTTCACTCGTTTGATTGCTTGCAAATCGCCCTTCAGGGACGGCTTTTCCCTTGCACAAGACGAACACGGCAACTCTAGCAAATAGCCATGACGCAGCAATCAAGATGACGTAGCCAACGATTAGGCTTGATGCAATGGATAGAATGACCAGCACCGGCGTTCCAGAAAGCGTTTCGATGCTCAAATGTACCCACGAATACACTAAAGTGGATGCCGGGAAAATGGAAAACCAGCAAGAAAATATGAAATAAGCGATATACTTCCCTAACGGCATGTCCGTGAGTTTCGAATCTCTATCGTCCTTTGGATTGTCATTTTGCATCACGGTGCATCCTCGGCGCTAGTTCTGCTCATCTTGACTTCGTTTCTTACACGGCTCCAACCACAGTATCCATAAGTTCCTGGCTGAATTTTAAGAAGACGTCCAAATCTACCAGATGTAGGCTCAAGATTGCCATGAGATAGATGGCACCGCGCGGTGTGATGTCATAGAACATTTTTTGAGGACCCTGGCTCTTTTGTACAGCTTTGTTCAGGGCTGCCAGCTTGCCGCTATCCGTTACATGCGAGATAAGGCCGCGCGTGTGGAAGTTTTCTAATTTCGGATAGAGCGTGCCCGTGGGAATGTCGAGAACCGATTCAGCATCGCGTATCAAGGCATTGCCATACGATGGCCGGAAGAACAAGGTGCCAAGTATAAACACGTCGAGAATTCCCCGGTTCAAGTTATCTTGCCACGAATCTATTTCTACCTTCACGTTCTCGTCTTGTGCACCCTTGAAAGCGGTTGATGCGGAAATTGCAGTTATTATCGCGGGAAGCTTGGCTATGCCTTGTATCAAAGCATTGAGATCTACCATTTGCATCGCCCTTTTGAATATTGCCTCGTTGATGCTTTTTCCATACACGAGATGTGCTTGATTCAACGAGCCTAGCAAGCCAACCTTGTTCAACAAATCGAAAAATCGATTCATCGAACCCATGGCCGCGATGATGAAAGCTTCTCCCTTTTTCGTCACCTTTATGGGCATGTTGGTATCGATGTCGTAGCACGAGATGAAGTCCTCTGACACGAAATCCTTGATCGCGACATATAGCGACCCGGGCTTCGCTTCCATGGTCCCGTTCGATTTTTCTTTGAGTGCCTTGTTAATCGCACCGCCGAGGCCTCTCGACGCGAGAGATTTACCGAGTTTCGCTCTCTGGCCCTCGATGATGGCGCTGGCCATCAACACGAGGAGCCGGAAAAGACCTCGGCGAGAACCTTTATGCCACTTCTTGAGCCGCTCGCCTATCGCGATCATTGCTGCATCCAGGAAAGTGGTCCAGGCACTTGAAATGGCGTCTAGAAGCGCTCCGAACTGGTCGAACTCGCTTCGGGAAATCTTGACCTCGGCTCCAGGTTGGCTGACGATCCCTTGGACGCGGCTTCGCAACTGCGGGATCGTGGCAATAGCTTCGCTTATCACGGGGAAGAGGACGTCCCATCGGATGATGACCGTGGATCGTGCGTGGGGTTCCCTTATGCCGAGACGACGAGGCTTCATGTACCGCTCGATAATGCCAAAAGGGATTAGATTTGCCTTGTCCATTGTCTCCACGCGAAGAACGGATGAGATGATCCCGGGGAACCGATTATTTTCGGACTTGACCTTCCCCGAGCACGATGAACTTGCTTGTCGTGAGTTCAGGAACGCTCATCGGTCCACGAGCGTGCAACTTTTGCGTCGAAATGCCGATCTCCGCGCCCATGCCATATTCGCCTCCATCGGTGAACCGAGTGGACGCATTCCAGTTCACTGCGGCGGAATCCACGGCCGTCAAGAACTTCAATGCTCGCGAATAGTCCCGCGTGATAATCGCATCCGTGTGGTGCGAGCTGTACTTGTTGATATGCTCTATGGCCTCGTCAATGCTGTTCACGACAATGATGCCGAGGCGCATGTCGAGGAATTCAGTGAAGAGATCCGCCTCCGGCAGCGGCTTCGCGTCTGGGATCAAGCCTTTCGCGCTGTCGTGGACGAGCAGCTCGACTTTCGCGCTGAGAAGATTGGGAACGGAGACTGCGAGGAACTTTTCGGCAATTGCACTGTGCAAGATGACTTTCTTCGTCGCGTTGCACACCGAGGGCCGCTGGACCTTCCCGTTGTAGACGATGGCCGCCGCCATGTCGATATCCGCCAGCTCATCAACATAGACGTGGCAATTGCCAGCGCCGGTCTCGATGACGGGAACTCGTGCCATGCTCACGACCTTGTCGATGAAGTCCGCGCCCCCGCGCGGAATGAGAAGGTCGATGTACTTCCGCGCCTTCAAGAGCACGTCGACTGCATCGCGATCGGTCGTCGACACGAATTGAATGCCACCTTTCGGGAATCCTTCGTTTTCCGCGGCCGTCGCGATGATCTCGGCAAGCTTCTTGCTGGAATTGAAAGCCTCGGAGCCGCCTCGCAGTATGACTGTGTTGCCCGACTTGATGCAAATACCTGCCGCGTCGACGGTCACGTTCGGCCTCGCCTCGTAGACAATGGCAATGCAGCCGATGGGCACGACCATCCGCCCGACACGCAGGCCGTTTGGCCGCTTCGATAATTCCTTGATTTGACCTATCTTGTCGGGCAGATTCGCGACCTCTTTCAGTCCATCGATCATGCCATCGATGCGCGTATCGTTGAGTAGTAACCGGTCAATCAACGAGGGCGAGAGGCCGTTTTCCTTGGCAGCTTGAACGTCGATCGCGTTCGCTTCCTTGATTTCCCTCCTGAAAGTGTTGATCGCCGAAGCCATCGCGTGCAAGACGCGAACGCGCGATCCCTCGCTCATTGTCGCTGCCTTCAGCGATGCAGCCTTTGCCAGCCGTGCTTGCTGCAGCACGGCATCGCGTGTTGATTCGGTCATCTTTGACGCTTCACTGGAATGGTGCTGGATCGGATTATAAGGTGCACGGGAATTCGTCGGTGACCTCGATCTTTCCTTCGAGAACCGCCACGTTGCGCTCGAATCGAAGGGCTCCCATTTCCTTCATATACAGGCCGGGTTCCACCGAGCAATAGTTGCCGGCCTGGAACTTGAACTTCTCGTCGATGCTCCCGTGCATCATCGGCACCTTCTCGTGCAGCTTCGCGCCGATCCCGTGGCCGAGGAATGGCGTGTGGTGCTGGCCCTGGTGCATGTCGACGATGGCCTTCCTGGATGCTTCGTAGGCGCCGCGCCACGACTTCCCCGGGCACATGACCTTGAACGCAGCATCGATGCCCGCGTTCACGGCGTCTTCCTGGTCCTTTTGAGCATTGGTCGGGTTTCGGCCACAAACCCACGTGCGGGTCAAGTCTGACCACCAGCCGTTCACCTGCGTGTTCAGCTCGAGCATGACGTATTCCCCTCGCTTGCACCGGTAGGCCGTGCTTATGTTGTAGGGACGGCTTGCCTTGATGCCATTAGGCCCGGCCATGACGAACGCGTACGCCCGGATGAAGTCGACCGCGTCGTTTTCTTTTATGGCATCCATGATTGCTTTCTCGCAGCCCGTGGCTATTTCCATCTCGGAGAGGCCGGTCGCATGGAGAAGCTCGGCGGCTGCATCGAGGCCATAATAATTCATCTCGTTCACGAGCGCCAATTGCTTGAGATCGTTGGCGGATTTCACCTCCCGCATCTCGTCGATGGCAAGCGTCGCGTCGACGATGGTGCAACCTGGGAAGATGCGAGCGACCGAGTCAAAGCTGGGCTTGTTCGGGAACGCGACCTCATACCCGAGATGGGAGCTTGCAAGCCCTTCCTTGGTGAGTTCTAGCCCGATGCGGGCACCCCGGTTGATGTCGAGGTTTTTCAAGAGCAGCTCGATCCCGGCAACGCTCGTGTCGGCGTAAGGCTCTATATCCTTGATTATGGCACGTCTCGTGAAATCCATCTCGGAATCCGGGAGGAACAAGATGGGGTCATTGCCTTTATAGACAACAGCAAGGCCCCACCCAGTGATGGGCCAGACGTTCGTGAAATACAAGACGTTCTCGGTGTACCGGCTGATGATGACATCCAGATCTGCCTTCCGCATGATCTCCTTGATGCGTCTTGCTTTCTCCGCGTCTTTTGCCATGGATACCTACCACTTGAGGTTACTTGGATGAAGATGGGCGTTCCTTTAAGAAAAACGTTTATGTAGCCCGTGATTATCCTTACTCGATCTGCATCCGATTCACGACCCATGGTGCGAACCGATGAGTGCGAAGAAGCCCGTTAAAGCCCCCGCGAGAGCGAAGATCTATCCGCCCCCGACCCCCGCGAAAGTTGAAAAAACGCGAGGCTTGTTCTTGCTCGAGCCGGCCAAGCTCGATTTAAAGGAATTCGACATCGAGGAACTTTTCGGGCACCCGCCGAGGTCGGACATGTGCCTGGTGAAGACCGCCGCTTGTGGCATATGCGGCTCGGACGTTTCCTATTACAAGGGGCGAAATCCCTGGTCATTGCACACCCTCGGCATCAACATCCCGAGCGATCCGAACATGGTGCTCGGCCACGAGATCACGGGCGTCATCGCGGACACGCGCGGCGCCACAAGCGAGAAACGCAAAGGAGAGCGCGTTGGCATAATTGCCTACAAGGAATGTGGCGAATGCATCGATTGCCTCGAGGGAAATTATAACTTGTGCTCGCATTGCGACCACATCGGCCACGGCGAGACCCTTCCGGACGGCACGAAGAACTCGTGGTACAACCACAAGATCGTTCCCGGCGGGTTTTCGGATTACTTCACTTGCTGGCACGAGAAGCTCGTGAAACTCCCCGAGAGCGTGGACATGAAAGAGGCGACGCAACTCGATGGTCTGGCCGTTTCGGTGCACGGGTGCAACCGGGTGGGCATCAAGAAGGGCGGCTCCGTGCTCGTCCTCGGGACGGGGCCGATCGGGTTCATGAGCGCGCAAGTCGCTGCCGCGTACGGGGCAGCACACGTGGTCGTTACCGACGTGTTCGACAAACCCTTCGAGGTGCTGGAAAAGATCGCGAAGGGTTGGAGCGGCTGCCAGCTGCACTGCATCAACGTGAAGAGGGAAGATCCCGTCCAAACTTGTTTGCAGCTCACCAACAACCTGGGCGTCGATGCGGTCTTGGACACGATCGGCGACAAGACGACCGTCGTCCCCGGCATCAAGTCGCTGCGGCGCGGTCGCACCATGCTCATGTACTCGGGCTTCGAGGACAAGATCGAGTTTCCCCTCACGTGGGTGTCTGGCGAACGCATCCTCACCTCGTCGTGCAACAACCCTTTCCCGGACTATCCCGTGGCCATCGACTTGCTCGCTGCCGGCAAGGTGCAGATCAAGCCCATGATCACGCACACGTTCCCGCTTGACCGGTACCAGGAAGCCTTCGACGTGGCCATCAACAAGGAGGAGCACGACTCGATCAAGGTCGTCATCGTGCCTTGAGAACCCGCCGTATCGAACTATAATGAATACCTTTATCTTTCCATTGATTCTTTTGAGGTCTTGAAATCATCATTCGGCATGTGTGAATCTTAAATTTTCAGACCTTCTTGTAAGCATCAAGGTGGTTTCATCCCACCCCGAAATATCCTCGTGTTTCCAAAACAAAAAATGGACATAGGAAAGGGTGAAAACAGTGCAAAACCAAGATACAGAATCCCTTTTCAAGAAAAAACTCAACTTCGCGATTCCTTCCATGGTATTCATAATCGTCCTCATGGTCCTGCGAGGGATCGCTTCTCTCGTATATGGATATTATCCATCGGTTCCCAGTATTCTCGGGGCACATCTTGCTGCGCTCATCTACGCAATAATGTTGCTGGTATTCGCTGCTATCGGAAAAACGAAAGGGACAGAAAACAGAATCATGTCTTTTGTGTTTGGGATTATCACGATCGGCCTTGGTGCTCTCTTGATTCTGGATAGAGTATCACGTGTTTTTATCAATATCGACAATATAGTTGATTATAGTTATATCATGCTCAGCAATCCGCTCTATATCGTCGATTGGCTAAATTTACAAACGAATGATCTTTTACGTCACGGGTCAAATCTAACCTTGCTTTGATATAATTCACGATTTCATTTCCGTGATACCCTTGACGGCTTGGACGGACGTTTCACGGAACCTTTTCTTTTCGTCGATCGCCACGATCGCATCACGGAATCCGTTTGATTAATCAGTAAACTAATAATTGTTAACGTGGAAACTTAACTCGAGTCATTTGCACTATAATTTCATGTCAGGACGAAAACCAGCAGAACCACAAGAAATACAAGCCGATTTCTTGGTCGAATCACACGATGGTGTCACGCACGGTATCCTACACGTTCACATCAGATGTCCCTTTTGCGGGTGCGCGCTGTTATATCCAAACGGGACGCGTCCACGAAAGAACACGCGCGTGCTCGCATACCGATGCTCGAACCAGGCATGTCTCACGAGAAGCGGCAATCCTGGTCGCCAATTCAGTCCGCACACCGCAGGAACGATCCAAGCATTTATCCAACGCGAGGTGCAAGAGATGGTAGAGAAATTGTACATGCGGGGCGCAAAAGGAAGTTCCGTGGCAGATGAATACGGCGTTTCTCCGTCGTTCATTTCCTTCTTGCGATCGGCCATTGATGAGGCAATCACGCACGGGATAACGTGTGACCAACTTGTCCAGAACTTGACAGGCGACGTGGCAGTTAGCATCGACGAGACCTTCTTCAAGATCAACAACGTGCAGATTTACGTCATCATCGTGCGCGGGTATAATTCACACAAAGTTATCGGTGTGAACGTTTCCACGTCGCGAAAAACCGAAGATATCAAGAAGGCCTTTGATGAAGCCCAACGAAACACGTCGAAGCAAATCGATACCATTACGTGTGATGCGTGGGGTGCAACGCGAAAGATGGCCCATGAACTATATTACCCGCTCACGCTCATCATCCACCCGCACAAGAAACCATACAATAAGGTGATCGTCGAACGCATTGAATACCGGGACGGGTACCTTGTTATCACACAGACAGGTATCAAGACGAATATCTTCAAACGGAGAGGAAAACGAGAATTCTGTTACACGGTTAGAAAGGAGGCTTTATTCATGCCCTTGAAACGACCACGCGGCCGACCAAAAGGAATGAAAAATGGTGCCGGGAGAAAGGCTCGAAGCGTCACTACTTCGCTGGCTCGGTCTCCACGGGGCTTGTTCAAGGTTTTCACGAGCGGGAAAAGGGGATACGTTCGCGTGTTCCCCGGAAAGAAACGTCTGCTATTTACAGCGGGCGTGGATGCGGATGTCAAGAAAGGATTGACGGATACATTCGGACTGTTTAGAGGCAAACATGTGCAAAATAATTTTAGCGAAACCATTAACAACATTTTGCGAACGGTGATGTGTTTAAATGGTAGTCGTTCGATGGAGGCGTTGGCACGACGCATAAGATCGCTTTTTATCATGAGAAACGATCACGTCGAGATTGATATAAAGCAGCTCGAAAGAAGACATTGGGTGAACATTTATTTCAATTGCCGGTTTGGAGCGGATTTCCAGAATGATTTGTCTCGCGTGAATATAATTACTACAAGCTCGAGGTGAACCGGCTAATAATAGAAAAGATCATTCGTTTGTAAATTTAGCCCGTCGATTTAATATTTGCTATCATCGGTCTCGTTTTTAATTCACTGGTGATCGTGTTCTCTATCTTGTCGATCGTGGCTAGCGCGAGTTCACGAATGCTTCGACAGGTGCGGAGTCGATAGTCACGCTTGCGAAGTCGATCCAACCCGCGCGTGCGAGGTGATCGCGCAACGCATTGAAGACCTCGGTCAAAAGCTCCGCGGTTAGCCGTTCCCGCTTGAAATAGCTAAAAGTTTGATGGCTCGGCATGTCTTCAAATCCAAGTGCGGCTGCGAGATGTGGATTGCGGCGCAATTCCCGCTCCAACGCACGATCTGACATGCTTTTATTCAATTTTGCAAAGATCACGGCCTTGAACATGGCGACGGGGGGGAAAGGCTCACCCCCCTCGTGCCTGGCTGCCACTTGTACAACGCATCCAATTTCTCGACAAACGGCGTGAGAATGTCGTCAAAAGGCACGGAAAAAAAGATCTTCGTCTCGACACGAGTCCCGTTTTCGTCGCGCACCTTGAACACTTTATCCGCCACGAGCTGGAGCCCATACTTCTCGAAATAATTGTTTTCCGTCATGATAGCCATGATTCGTCCACCTTTACATCACGGGCTTTAGACAAATATGGGTATCACACGGATATAAACTTCACCCAAAGCCGAGACGCTTACGTTAAAACGGGTAGAAACGGCATTGCACGGGCATGTATCATTTCAGTCGTGACATCAAACGTTGAATAGACTGAAACAGAAAGGCTTTAGAAGGTAAAAAGGATCAGTTAAACGGTCTCTTAAGATTTACAAGAAAGGAGATTTGTAATGGCGAACAAACCTCTAGACACGGAAGCACTTTTCACGAAAAAAAAGCCGATGGCGATCGTCGTTCTGGTCTTCGCCGTGGTCAATATCGTGGTATTCGAGATCATGATCGGTATCCACCATTTTACCCCTTCGCCCCTCTTTTATAGTAACAAAGTTCCCCCGATCGTTTATGCGGTATGTCTGCTGGTCTTGACGATCATTGGAAAGAACAAGGGAAAAGAAAACCGAATAATGGCCTTCGTTTTCGGGATTATCACGCTTGGCCTAAGCGCGGCGCTGGTTATCGATCGTCTAATTATAATTGGTGATACGATAGAGACCATCCGCCATGTCGCGGACATGCGCATCGCGTCGATTGCATCGCTTGCATTCATCGTATTGATAATCGTGTTCTCCATCTTGTCGATCGTGAACAGTATCAACATCATCAACGAGAACGTGCCATCAAGATCCGCCGCATCAAGACCTGCCGCATCCGGTGCTTATCCCCAACCAGCAATGTCTACGCCACCACCGGCTTCCACGGGCGCGAGGGCGCAGTTCTGCTCGTCGTGTGGTGCCGCGCTGGACGCGGGCGCGGTGTTCTGCAGCAAATGCGGCGCGAAGGTCTAGCTTCATCTATAATTATCCTTTTCTTTATCTGGAAAGATATGGACGGCACGTTAAAACCAGAATCAGCAATCGTATACCATCATTCATCTTGGTGGCGATCCACGGCCGCGCGTGCCTTGCGATGGATGACCTCCTTCATCTTTTGCTCGAGATCTTGCTCGACCTGGAACAGCGCGGCGAATTCTTGCCCGAAGGTGGCGTGCGACTTGAGCTGGCTCTTGATAGCCGCGAAATATTGCTCCAGCATCGAGACCTCCCATTCCTTCATGGTCGAGAATTTCGTCCCGACGTGCTTGCACGTTATCCAGATCAAGTATTCGAGCAAGTACTTGCGATCGTCGCCGAACTCCTCGAACGCGTCGAGCAGCTGGACGGGGACGCGGTTGTTGTACTGCCCGCGTTTCAACTTGAAATTCAACGAGTCTTCAGGATCGGTCATCTTGGCTCGGAGTCATACTCGTCTACAAAGTACATATCTCCTTGTATTATCGGCAACATACGAGAAAAATCGTGGTGGAGGAGCAGTGCTCGGGCGCCGGACGCCGGTCACTCCTTCAAGATGGAGATTCCCTTCAAGACGAAGAAGTCCTCGCCGGGCGCGTTGATCGTGATGCCGCTCACGAGAGCGTACCTGTTCTGGCACTTGTCCTTGGATACAAAGGCATGAAGCATCCTCTTGATGGCACCCTCGACGAGGTCATGATTGACCTTTGCCAGCTCAATTATTTGCTTGTTTTCGTCTTGAATCCTGCGGATCTCATCTAGCTCGCGACCATGACGCTTGGCAAGCTCGCAGAACACGGTCTGGCGTGCGATATCAAGAGGATCGTCCAGGTCAAGCTCGATATTGCTGCAAGATTTGGCTGATTTCAACGCTTTCAAGAAACCCATCATCGCCCCGCAACAAGATGTCTCGTGTTCTTGCCCCGGGCGTGTGAGTTTCCCGTAGGCCAGATTAGCGCCGGGCACGATGCCCATGTGCGGGCTGGCGAAGAAGATCAAGTCCCCCTCCACGCACACACCCTTGATGTGTCGTTCCGGGGCGTGGTGCGACGCCGCGGCGATCCCGGTGACGCCACCGATCGGATACGCGGCCAGCGTTCCCAGGTGGAAGTCCCCGTTGTACACGCCTGCCAGCGCGCCCTCGATCGTCCGTCGCTCGTGGAGCCGGTTAATATCGTCTGGGCACACGGAGAAGACGATACGGCTACTCTCGGCGGTGAATCCCTTCGTGCCGAGATTTGACCCTACCAGCTTGACGAGGCCATCGGCATCGTGTACTGTTCCCCAGCCGTCGAAATCCGCTTGCAGCTGTTCGATGATGCTTGTCATGGTAGAACCTCTCGATTTGAAAGGTTGAGTGCGATTTAGAACTTGTGTTACCGTCTCGCGCTTCGGTCCACGAGTCGATCTCACGAGACAGGGCATGCAGGTTGTATGCTTGATTCAAAAATCTATTGGTTTCTTGGAATCGCTCCATGCCCGCCGCTGAACGCACGCGTACCATCTGTCATGAGCCTCTTTCTACCGGGATCCGACTTGATCCGCTTGACGATGCCATCAACGTCGTGCACCTTGGTTGATGCTTGGGGCGGGAAAGATCCGCGCCTTCTGCAGCTTTTTTAGGGAAATGAAACTTGGATCATGCTATGGTCAGAGTCAACGAGAATTATCAAAAACTCCAATCCCGGTATCTCTTTTCCGAGATAGGCAAGCGCACGAAGGATTTCATGGAGAAGAATCCAAAGGCTCCGGTCATCAAGCTCGGCATCGGGGACACGACCCGGCCGCTCCCGCCCGCCATCATCAAGGCATTTCACGATGGTGTGGACGAGATGGCAAGAAACGAAACATACAAGGGATATGGACCAGAGCAAGGCTATGACTTTCTCCGCGAGGCGATCGCAAGGAACGATTTCGTGGCAAGGGGCGCGAACATCAAGCCAGACGAGATATTCATTTCGGATGGTTCTAAATGCGACACGGGTAATATCCTCGAGATCTTCGGCCCCAACAAGATTGCCATCAGTGACCCCTCCTACCCGGTCTACGTCGACACGAACGTCATGGCCGGGAACACGGGGCCAATCATGAAAAACGGCCAGTACGAGGGCCTCGTCTACTTGCCTTGCAAGCCGGCCGATGACTGGTCGCCACCGCTCCCGAAGGGGCACGTGGACTTGATCTACCTGGTCTCGCCGAATAACCCGACGGGTACAGCCATCCGCAGGAAACAGCTCGAGGCCTGGGTCAAGTACGCGCTGGACAACAAGGCGATCATCTTCTTCGACGCCGCGTACGAGCGCTACATCTCGGAAAAGGACGTGCCGCGGTCGATCTACGAGATCGAGGGGGCGAGGGAATGCGCGATCGAGTTCCGCAGTTTCTCGAAGACGGCTGGATTCACGGGCGTGCGCTGCGCGTTCACGGTCATCCCCAAGTCGCTGGAGGGATACGACGACAAGGGCAATCCCGTGGCCATCCACGACCTCTGGAACCGCCGGTACACGACCAAGTTCAACGGCGTTTCCTACCCTGTCCAGAAGGCCGCTGCCGCGGTGTACACGGCTGAAGGTGCAAGGCAAGTTGATGAAACCATCGCCTATTACAAGCAAAACGCGGCACTGATCAAGGATGGCTTTGCCAAGGCCGGGTTTGCTTGTTACGGGGGTGTAAACTCGCCATACGTCTGGATCAAGGTCCCTGGCAAGCTCACGTCGTGGGAGTTCTTCGACGTCATGCTTTCCAAGCTACACGTCGTGGGCACGCCAGGATCGGGTTTTGGTCCCAGCGGCGAGGGCTATTTCCGTTTCACGGGCTTCAACACGCGGGAGAAAACGGTGGAGGCGGTCGATCGCGTCGCCAAGTTTGACTGGAACACGATCTGAGCGATTCTCAAATTCCTCCCCAATTCTTTTGATCAACGCGTTTCATGTGGCCGTTATTGCCAGGAACCGTTCCAGGAAGTATATGCAAACCTGATTATAGAAATTGTTGTAGAAGAGGTCAAACATGTGTTCGGCGCCGGAAAACGTGCCGAGAATGCCAATTCTACCGCTCGCTAGCAATTGGTGCTTTAAATATTCGGAATGGGCAATCGGGATCACGCTATCTGTCGTCCCGTGGTAAACCAAGACGGGCGGGCTAGACGATGACGTGAGATTAACGGGATTAAAGTGCCAGAAATCGGCCATCGGAACGCCAAACAATTTTTCATTATCCGCCGAACCCATTAAACGCCTGAGATCTGCCGCCGGGTAGAATGCGATGATGCCGTGGCAGTGGACTAGTGACGAGAAATTCCCGGCGAAGTATGATGAATTGTACGCCAGTCCTGCCACGAGAGCCAGGTGCCCCCCGGCACTGCGCCCCAGGAAATACGTGCGGGACAGATCGGCGTGGTATTCGCCCGCGTTGGTCTCGAGGAGCCACGTGAGGTTACCGATCTCCATGATCATGTCTTTCAGCGTGAAAGCGCCCGCGGAATCGTTGTGGAGACCGTACTGGGCATCCACGACGATGTATCCCTGGTCGGCAATGTACCTGCTCGTCGGCACGACATTCGACCAACCCTTGTCGAAACGCTTCCACGAGCCGGGATGCAGCGCGATGACGACCGGAAGGCGTTTAGAAGTCGTGGAAATGCCTGCAGGCCCGTACCAGTCGAACTTCAGAATCTTCCCCTTGTGTTGCATATAGGGAACATCGAATCGCTCGTCCACCTCGGGGATTGGAATCGATAGTATGATATCTTTCAAGGCGACAGGCCGGTCCATGAAGTGGTTCGATACAGAAGCCGGTATACGGGATTCCCATAACGAGCCAAAAGCACTATCGAATTGCTGCTTGATAGAGGCGACCGAAGTCGTGGACGTGAAAAAGGGTATCGTGTTGATGGCGGCGATGGTGGAAGTGGTCGCGATGATGATAACGAGGATCGATCGATGTAATGGTCGTTTCGTGCGTGGCACTAGCCTCGCCAGCAAGAAAGTAACTAGAACGATCAAGAACGTCATGAAAATGGACAAGTTACCTGCCATCCAGTATTCGATGGATGGCCCAGCGGTTAGGAAGATGAAAGGCCCGTACACCGCGATGGCGAGCAATAGCAGCATTGCCCCGATACCCGTCGCCTTGAAAATGGCCGGGATGTTGAGTCTACGGTTGCGGGGCAGGATGGGATCGTCGGTGATGGGACAATCGAAGCGCCAGACCGGCACGTTTCCATGGTCTTCACATCCTCGTTCCGTGCCCATGCGCGAGGTGACAAAAGCAAGGTACCCCCCAGCGATCGCGAACAAGTGCGTTGCGATGAAAAAAGCCGTGGCTAGCCCATCTGCAATATAATGCAATGGATTAATCCAATCCACGATGAACACATTCACCGCGGTCGCGAGCAAGTTCAGTAGAATCGTACCACATGCAAATGCCAAGTACCTTGAGAAACAATCATGAATCTTATTAGCAAGCGCGTTTCGCTTCCAGTTCAAACTGGACCACTTGATGACGATGAATAGCAAGTTTAACGCGGTCGTGCCGGCGATGAGCCCCTCCACGAGCACGTCCAGCCACAAGTCAAACGTCACATGCATTGCGGCGATGCCGAGGCTAATCATGCAGATATTGCTCAACACGAGAACGCCGGAGAGCACATGCACGGCTTGCTTGTAGAAGACACGATATGCCACCATCGATCACCATTCATGATAGCATGGTCTATCTTTTAGTTAAGTTTTTACTTGATAGATAGTACGAAGATCGAGGAATCGGCACGCTTATTCCGGAATGGTGCAAAAGTTTTCTTATATGCAGTTGCTAATGTGATGCACATGAACAAGAAGGCCATGTTAGCCAAGCTAATAGAGATTGAGTCGAGCATAAAGGAACTCCGCGAGATGATGCAAAAGGACCTCGTTAACGAGAAAATCGTCTCATCGGAGGATGCGAGCGAAGGTAGGTCTACGCCAGGAAAGGCATTGTAGCTAGTATAGCATGGAAATATCTATGTGATTACAAGATCCTATCATTTTAGGCACGCTGGCATTTTTCTGGAATTACACGCTCACGCTCAAATGTGAAGAGGTACCGGATGCCGGCCTTGAAGCCTTGCCCGAACCGATGGAATGATTTCAAGATTCGCGCAGCCGATTCCTTGCTGCATTCTTTGATGCGGGAGAAGAGAAACTCGATCTCGCCCTCGCGTATGTATTTATCTATAGCACGCATCTGCTGGAGCTTGAACCGCTGCTCCGCGTCAATAAGGACGTGGTTCCGCCACCATGCTGCGCAATTGGTCTTGCAAGCGTTCCACCAGATTTTCAAAATCGTGCTGGCATAGTTCAGAGCGGCTTTCAAGGCGACTGCTAGCGGCCGGATGGAGACGTGCGGCCATTTTAGTCCGATGAAACAGCCCGTGATCCGAGCCATGAACGATGGTACCGGCGGAGGTGGCGTCGCCCGGGAGAGTGCGAGCACCGCCGGGGCCGGACTCGCTCTTGCAGACAAATCGGGCACAGGCGAGGCTTGCATCGATACGACGTGCTCTGGCGTGGTCGTGCTCCCCCTGCGAAGGAATGGCAGCACGCGTTCCTTGTGAACCGGATCCAGGTCGAGCAAGAGATCCATTTCGGAAATAAAGTATGCCAGCTTCTCCATCGCTGCATAATGGCTTGCTTGAGGCTCGAAAATGGCGGGGAACAGCCCTTGGATCCATTGACCTTCGGGCTTCACGCCGGATATAGCGCGCAATCGCTTCATTGAGCAAATATCGGACCTTGCATACAATTCCTTGTATAAATCCTGGATCGTGCTTTCGTTGACAACAATCCCCGTGGACTTCATAAAGTCAAGAGCCATCTGGACTTTCGCATCGCTATCGGTGTGCGCGTAGACGTAATCAAATAGATGGAGGGCATATTCTTTCGA
Source organism: Candidatus Sigynarchaeum calidifontis (assembly GCA_030587475.1). Lineage (GTDB taxonomy): Archaea > Asgardarchaeota > Lokiarchaeia > Sigyniarchaeales > Sigyniarchaeaceae > Sigyniarchaeum > Sigyniarchaeum tengchongense. Next base: position 2,258 of record JAUQYZ010000123.1, on the reverse strand, counting down.
AATCTCGAGATTGCCCCGTTTGAACAGCTCGAGCAGCGCGGGTACCTTGTAGCGTGAGAAGTCCTTGAAGGTGAACAAGAACTGCAAGAAATCCGTGGTCTCCAGGTACGCGTGGATCGTGTTCGCGTGCTGCTGGATAGTACTTGCATCGAGGAATTGAGCAAAACAATTGGCTGTCACGAGGTCGGATATTCCGAACAAGAATTGCGCGATGTTCGTGTACGCGCGGAGCTTGTTGTTTTCGAACAGCGGGTCATCCACATCGAGCGTCTCGAACTGGCGCATGAGCTGGTCGAACTTTTTCCCGATCGCCGCGTGGTTGAACCAGCGCGGGTCGCTGACCTTGACGAACCGGTTCAACAGCTGCAAGTACAGCTTGTCGTCGAAGAATTCTATGGGAGCGCCGCCCTCTGCCCCCTCGATCGACAAGTCGGCCACGAGCGAGTTGATGAAGAACATCGCGGACGTTTCATTGGACATCTCCTTGACCTCGTCGCTGATGCTGCTGTAATCCGTCGCATCGAGGTTGATGGCTCGATGGACGCAATGTGGCAGCTTGGAAAGGACGAGCGATTCCTTTTTTGCATAATCATGCATGTATGCGAACACGGAGAAATGGTCTTGGTCCACGTCGATGGCGAAGCCTGCCTCGATGCGCCGCACCTCGTCGTAAAGGAAAGGAACGGGGCAAATGATGTACGGGGTGCCGTCGATGACCTGGACGCGGAAGCACGAGTAATGCGCCGTCGATCTGGCTTCCGTGTTGAAGATGGACTTCTCGAAGCCAAAGTTGACCATAGCGTCCTTCAATGCTTCCGGATCAACGGCACGCCGCAAGATCGACTTGAGGGTCGCGATACGTGGATCCTCGACCACTTGAACTGCCGGGCTCGCGCGAGCCGCGTTCTCCTGGCTGGTTGGTGGCGTGGTTGATGCTCGTATTGGCGGCTCGGGAACGGGTACCTCGGGCTCTGGCTCGCGCCGTCCATCGTGGGCGCTCGACCACTCTGGCTGTTCCTCGATAATGGCAAGGGAATCATACGCAGATGAACTTACCTTCCGATAATGGCGCAAGACACACTCGCGGCACGCGTGCACGAGCGCGCGCCTGAGATTCGTTCCGTCGATGGCGATGGTCTCGAACATAACGCTGGATTGCAAATCGAGTGCGTTTAAGGCCTCACGCATGCGGATGTCGATGATCGTCCCTTTGTTGTCCCATTTATTTGCGCAGACAACAAGAGGAATCGCCTGAGGTGCATGCTGGCCTGCGGGGGGCGTTATCTTGCTTCCCAGGACCTGCACCAGTGCGTGCAAGGAGCCGAGGCTCGATTCCCACGCCCAATCCTCCGCGCTGAACACCAAGATAACGGCGTCGGCGTGATTCAGGACTTGCTGGTTGATCGAATCGGGGCGACCTGGCCATGCCGTGTCCAGCTGCCAACACACGCCCGGCACGCTGGGCATCGCAAGCACCAGCATCCCGGGTGCTTGGTGCAAGACCGGATCCATCAACTGTCCCGTAGTGCGACTAGCTTGCGAGCGGGCGTATTGACCAAACCACGACAAGAAGGTGCGTTTCCCGGCCCCCTCCGGTCCCCAGAGCACGATCCTGAAGACCAGCCTACCTCCAACTAGCTTGTACGGCATGCTGCTCAACTCCTCACGTGCTGGACTAGATTGATATGATCACGGCTCGCGCGTGCGAGCCAGACCCAGATGCTGAGGCAAATCAAGGCTTAAAAGGTTTTGCTGGCCGCGCCCATTTTTTTGGGTCAAAGTGGATTCTTATTCGCTACTCTATTGACAACGGTTATGAAACACGGACATTAAAGCCTATCTCGGCACTTTAAGATTGCACCAAAACGGATAAATTCGCCGTCGCCCCCTCTTCTTTCATGCTACCCATCGGGATCACTTGCATCGACCACACGGCCGACGAAATGTGGACGTTCTACAAGAAAAAGCACGACGGGCGAATGAAGGAGAGATACCATGTCATCGCCATGATGTTGGACGGGAAAAAGACCCGCGAGGGCGGCCGACGCACTCAAGTTCTTGATTTTCAAATGCTGTTTTATGCAGTACGAAGCGCGAGGAACCGCTCCAGGTAATAGATGCAGACCTGGTTATACGGGTAGTTGTAGAAGATATCAAAGGCATGGCCCACGTAGGGAAACTCGCCAAGGATGCAGTCCCGGCCAGAGATGTCCATGGCCGCTTTCAAGTCCCGCGAATGCACGGGCGGCACGAGCGTG
>JAUQYZ010000012.1 GCA_030587475.1 Candidatus Sigynarchaeum calidifontis | reverse complement strand
CAAAAGGCTGCGAAGCAAATCGGCGTGCCCGGCAAGATCCTCATCCCCGTTCCGGACATCATCAAGGTGGAAGACTTGGAACGCGAGATCGAGGAAAAAAACAAGATCATCTCCGAGAAGGACAAGGCCCTCGACGAGAAGGACAAGGCCCTCGACGAGAAAGACAAGGCCCTCGACGAGAAGGACAAGGCGATGGCTGCGCTCGCGCGGGAGAACGCCGGGCTCAAGAAGCGCCTGGGCTTGAAATGACCACGCATCAAGGAATTCAATATCGTCATCCCCAAGGCCGTCAAGCCCTCGTTTCATCTACCTCTCGTCGCCTTTTCGTTGCACTATATAGTCTCCTTAGCCGCGCGGTTGCCTTGACAAGGGCTTGATGAGGGCAGATTACGCTCCGTCCGTCGACCTCCGATGCGGGAAAATGAGGAGCTCAAGTGTGAAAAGCTGGCCGGGGTGTAATTGGCAGTGCTGAAAGGCAGAAGGGAAGAAACCAGTGCCGGTCTGGCGTTACGAAGGAATCGGTGCAAGATTGCAGGCGCGTGTGTAGGCATCGCGGTGAACGTGGAGATGTGGGTCACGAGGATACTCGATTATTCCGCGATCCCCACGACTTGGGCGAAGGTTGGAGGCTGGCTGTTGAAATACAGAGACGGGGAGGTAGTGCTCCGTGAAGTCGACCGGGTTTTTCTGGACGGCATGTTACTTTATGTCCTCGTGGCCACGCTCGTGCTTGGCGTGACCGTCGCGGGATTGTGCAGCAAGGAACTAATGTTCGCACGCTGGTCCATCACGGCCATGAAAGCGTTCAGCTGCATCTCGGCATTCGGCCTTTTTGGCTATTTCGTCATGTACGGCATACAAGAAGCCTTCGTCATCACGTTTTTATTGGATATCGCCGTTCAATTCACGACGTATCTGGTCACCACGTACCTCGCGTCCATGATAGGTTGCACGGAACTGGAGGCCGAGGCATTCCGGAGAGAGGCCAGGCAGATCGGCGCCAGGCTCGACGATGCTAAAGGATTGGTGGCGCTTGATGCACTCGATCGAGACACGAAGGCACTCAAGCAGCGAGCAACTATCGCCAACTACTCGTTACCGGAGATCGACCTCGTCCAGGAGCAACTCATCACGCGACGCGCGACGATCACGACAGCGGCGAGGATCCGTCAGGCCCTGGAACGGGACAAGAGCGTGAGCGTGGACTCCTTGCAATCGCTCTCGATGGTCCCGCATGACCGGTTCGCGCTGCTACTCCTCGACCTTTGCAAGCAGTTCGGTTTTTTCATTAGCGGTGACCAGGTGATGATCCGAGGCGACGTGGACATCGCCGCGCTCGTCCGCGACATCGACGGGTACTTCGCGCGGTGGCGCGATGCCGAAGCAACCAAGCTCGGCAAGTCCTGAATTACCGGCAATTGTCGAGACGAGCGGATAACGCGTGGTTATTCAAGGTCTTCAGAATGCTTCAAAGTACAGCGAATATTAGAAATTGGGTAAATATTAAGTGAATTGATCCAAGGATTTTGCTAGTGCAATTTTGTCGGCCATATTACGACAATGGAAGCCGTTTTTACAAACCAGGGCGTCATCTCGGGGCGCGACGAGCCGTGTTCACCGCACGCAGCATTTTTGCCAGCCACGATTAGCCCCAGAAACCTAGTAATATTCTTGGATCATTAGACTTTATCGGTACGAAATTGGAAAGATTAATGAGTGACTTGGTGACTAAGTCACCTGGTGGACATGGCAACGATCCGTTTCGATCGCCAGGACGAGCTGGACGCCCTCATCGCCCGAATCTACCTCGACACGAGGCAAAAGCTCTCGAAAAAAGAACTGCTGGAGATCATTTTCGAGGTGGGGATTCAAGATTATCAGCTCTTGAAACAAAAAATCCAAGAGCCCAAGAAGAATAGCGATGGAGGGTTGAGAAGCCAGTTTATCGAACGAATTTCGGGCGTGTTGCCCGTTTCCGATGCAGATGTCGACAAGATCAATCCGAAATCGATCTGGAAAAACGTGGTGGAATGATACGACCATTTTTTTCATTGACACGAACATTCTCTGGTGGTACATGGTCGAGACGTCAAAACACCATCGGAAAGTCAAGACTTTCCTGGATCCAATTATCATGAATGATGAAAATTCGTTGATCGTGAACGAATTCGTGATGATCGAGCTGTTCCATCTCCTCGTCAAGCAAAAGGGGAAACAAGGTTGCCAGATCGCGGAATACTTGCTGAATGGAGATCACCCGTTCTTTCAAGTAAAGTTCGATATTTTACAAGATTCTGACTTGAACGAGGTATTGATGATATTAACGAAATACGGGAGGACCACGACGATCGGTGGAAGGGATTCTTCGATAATACATTCGATGACGCGGCATAAAATAACGAACATCATCACGAACGATAAAGGCTTCGAGAACGTGGCCGGGATAAAAGTCCTCGATCCGATCGCTCCCGTTCTTTAATTGATCTTGATCGCCGAGGCCCGATCGATCATGGGGGGCGGCCGGGCACTATATATTGACGCAATATAACATGATAATGCCGGTTGAACCACGTGCGGGAGCCGGGCCGATCCGGTACTTAGAAAGGTAATTCACGTGTTATAATGCCCCGAACCCTTTTCTCCCACTATCAAGCTCCAGCCTCTTGTTCTCCAGCTCGTATAGATGCGCCTTTCTCTTCGCCTCATCGGAATCCTTAAGTCTGCCGCCGTCCTGCAATGCAACGCTGAGGATCTGCCACGCCTCGTGGTCTTGTGGCGAGATATTGATAGCCTTTTTACACGCCGCGATAGAAGCGGCGTTATCCCCCAACAATCTCAGGTAATTTCCCAGGTATTTCCACGCGTGTGCATCGCGTGGATCGATGGCTATGGCTCGTTTGCATGCGACGACCGCACCTAGCCAGTCTTCTTGTTCACCCATGGCAATAGCGAGTGGACGCGACGCGTGACGTTGATAAGCCCTTTCATGCGTTCGAGCTGGTCGCGGTCAGATGACGTATGGGATGCCTCGATCATTGGATCGGTTGTTTTTGTCTTCAATGCCAATTTAGTTGGGTGCCTTAATAAAGGAATGGCGCCCGCGAAGGCGCGATGATCCAGCTCCCGCCAGCGAATCTTGCTATGGCTTCGGTTGAATGGCTAATCGGGAGAAGGATGGATCTATCCCGCGATGAACATGTATGGCCTCGGAAGGGAGAGGGAAGGGAAAGGATATATCTCGTTCAAATCCGCCCTGCCGATGAGGAGTGAGCGGGTTCTACGTATGCAGCACATGGCGGATAAATTTAATATCAACCCCGCCTAGTTAGGAACAACAAGATCCAGCCAGGTACCAAGGGGCAAGGGACGCCATGTTCACGAACATCATCTGCTGCGTCGACGGCTCGGAAGACAGCGCCAAGGCGGCCGAGATCGGGCTGAAACTCGCGAAGCAATTCGATGGGAGCGTCACGTGCGTGTACGTGGTGACCGATGATTACATCCGCTTCATGAAGGATGACGCTGCGACCCGCAAGACAGGCACCTCGTTCGACAAGATACTCCTGGAAGAGGCCCGCACGGAGCAGATCGGTTACAAGGTGTTCGCGGACATCATCGCCATGGCCAAGAAGGTGAAGTGCACCAATTACACGACCAAGTTCCTGAACGGGAACCCGCTGGACGAGCTCGTGAACGAGATCTGCACGGGGCCGTACGACCTGGTCATCGTCGGCCGCCATGCCGCGTCGAAGGCGCAGAAATCGCTCATCGGCAACGTGGTCGAGGCCATCATCACGTTTTCGACCTTGCCGACGCTCGTCGTGAGCAAGTAACTCTTTTTCTTGCCGGCAGCAGCATCCACCTTGCCAAGCACATGTCGGATCCGGCCAAAACGAGAATCGCCAGGTCAAGATCGACGTCATTTTTTTTTTCTTCATGCAGAGCCGTGTCAAACCATCGAACGGGCCGTGGCATGCCACTACGTAGCGCGCGTCCTAGGATCCAGCGCGCTCGCTTGCGCGAAGCAAAATTTCGCCTCCTTGTCCATGCGGAGGCACGTGAGACGGCGCCCGCATTCTCTCCAGGGGCGCGGGTCGCCGCCTGATTCGAAATTCACGATTTCGAATGCAGCCCGGGCTCCTTGCTGGTTGCCTTGCATGGAAAAAGCAAACCCGAGCCCGATGTTTGCCTCGGGCGGGTGGTCGGGTCTCGTGATCCACCGCGAGAAGCAATCGATCGCTTGGCCGGCATTCCCACGGGCGAGCTGGAGCCAACCGAGTAACAACCACCCGTTGACATGGGTAGGATCGGCATGTACCAGCTGCCGGAGCAGTTTAATGGCCTCGGCGTCGTCCCCTTCATCATGTTTCCTTTCCGCTTCGGAATACAGCTCGCTCGTCGATATGCCAGGTTTGATAACCTCTCCAGGAGCTGGCTCGTTAGTTAATTTCCGCTGGAGGCTCTCGAACTGCTCCCAGGTCACTTGGTTTTGGATCATCCGCCCGAAATCCTCGATATATCCCTTGAACACGAGTGCCGCCTCGTCCGGGTTGCTTTCCAGCTTGTCCTTTATCTCGTGGAGGTCCTGGGCAAATTTCTTGAGCCCTTCAGGATCCCCGACTTGTACAACCGCTTGCAATTTTTTGAGATCGCCGAGATCGGCTGAAGCGATGTAGTTCCAGAAGAGGCCGGCCAACTCGGCCTCCGGCGCCCCGGAAAGCCGCAAGATCCGGGCGACTTGCGGAACACACGCCGAGATCTCATCGGGCATCTTGCCCCCTCCAACAATGAGGCCGACTGCAAGCAACACGTCGTATTGCACCGCGAATGGCGACAGCATTATTCCAGCACCATTCATCCAGGCCAGCATGGACTTCCATTTATCACGAGCAAGTCCCGCGCGCTGCAATTCCGGGTTGTTCCCATGCCGATACATTGGATTTTCCCCCTTTATCTCGCGCGATCGACCCGCGCACGAGACTTCTCTATCCCGGTGATATAAATAGGTCTCGACGACGAAAGTTCATTGCTCGAAGGAGACTTACCAACAGAAAGCAAAGAGCTTACCCGTCGGGGAAATCCATGAAGGTCATGTCGTTCAATGCCCGCACCTCGTCGCTGCCTGACAAGAAACACGGATGGGGCAAGCGGAGGCAGCTGGTCATAGATGTCGTCAAGAAATACCAGCCGGACATTGTCGGCTTCCAGGAGGTGCAGCGCGACCAGCTGGACGACCTCGTCGCGGGCCTGGACGGCTACGGGTGCCACCACCAGGGCTGGCAAGACGTCGAATACAAGCAAGAGCTGCTCCCCATTTTTTTCTTGAAGAAGCGGGTTTCGATTGCCAAAGCGGGAGCGTTCTGGCTCAACCAGACCCCGGACGTGCCGCGGATCGACGAGGGCGGGGGCGAGGTCCTGCGTGCTTGCTCCTGGATCCATGCCAAGGTGAGCGATGCAGGTGGCAAGGGCCGCGCGTTCGCGGTCTACCACGCCCATTTCGACCACCAGAAGGAGCAACGCAGGGAAGCGTCCGCCAAGTTGATACTGGAGCGGATGGCGGCCCAATCCAGAGGTCTCCCGGTCATATTGTTCGGGGACCTCAACACGCGGCCCGGCTCGACCACGTATAACATTTTGCTTGGCCGGCTCCGCGATGCCTTCATCGATTCCCCCACGCCTCGTGCAATCGATGACATAACGTGCCATTGCTTCACCGGTGCCATGAAGAAGGCCTGGTACAGGTCATCGCTCCAATGGATCGACCATATCTTGATGGACAAGGACGTGACGTGCGTGCAATCGAGCCGCATTATGGATTCCGGCGGGGATCCCAGAATTTACCCGAGCGATCATTACCCCGTGCTCGCCGAACTGCTGTGATTTTGAAAATGAATGGTGCCGAGGGGGAGACTTGAACTCCCGGCAACTAGATCTTCAGTCTAGCGCTCTTTCCCGGGAAAGGAACACGCTTGATGTGCCTTTCCACCCGGGCTAAGCTACCTCGGCTATGTTTTTCGATCCATCCTTCGACGGTGAAAATCTACCGAGAATACAAGCCAACTAAAGGCTCCGATAAATAAAAAATAATTGACAAAATTTAGCCTTTAAGTCTTATAACCACTTTTTCCGACGAAAAATAATCATATCTGTTTCACGCCTGGTTATCCGGAATTTCTCCTCCTTTGGCTTGGGAGCTGAAAGCGCGGGGGTTTCAGCATCGTGTCAAAGCCACTTTTTTGGGCGATAGGTTCCCACCCCGAGGGGTTCATGAACTCCCTCGCCGTCGAGAATGCCGTCACGACAGGGATGAGGTCAATCCGGCCAAGCTTGAAAGCAGCAATGGTTCGCGACAATGAGAGGATGGCGAGAATCGCTTGTTGTCGAATGACATTGGCTTTTCCACGCGTGTTCATTCGCGATGCGTTGTAAATCGTGTCGTTCCAGGACTGGCATGCTTCGATGACAGGACGACGGGTGTACATGGTCATGACATCATCCTTTGTCCACCCGGGGGGAAAGTAATTCGGATTGAATAAATATCCCTTCCTGGCCTCGACAACGGGCTGATTGATGAGTCCTTTCTTCGCGCGGATGATCGGGTGCATGCCATAAAACCTGCACAGTTCCAT
>JAUQYZ010000001.1 GCA_030587475.1 Candidatus Sigynarchaeum calidifontis | reverse complement strand
TGACCCGGATGCCCGGCTCGGCTACTGCGCCGCAAAGAAGCAGGTCTTCCTCGGCTACCGCGTGCAGCTACTAATCGACGACAAAAAAAGGTACCCATAAAGGTCGAGACGTATCCGGCGAACACGCACGATTCCATCACGCTCATCCCACTGGTTGATGAACTTAAGGCAGAACATCCAGGCGTGCAAGTTGGCAATATCAACGCGGACAACGGGTACCAAAGCCCAGAAAATGGCAAGGCACTCGCGGACCGGGATATCAACAACAGCATCGCACAGAGAAAGTCGAGTCCCGTTAAAATTCCCAAGAAACGACGCAACCAGCGGAAGTGTATCGAGGGAATAATCGGGATCGGCGAACAGCATCTCGGCTTGGAGCAAACTCGCGTCCGGGGTCTTGAAAACATGAAAAAAGACACGCTGTTAAAAGCAATCTCGATGTTATTCCTTGCAGTCGTGTCGGCCGAGACGGGGATGGAGGAAATGTACTTGAGGCCGACATTTTTCTTTGGGTGAGAAGTTTAAAGAGAACGAGGTGTTAATTATTAGTTAGACAGACTCCTGAGGTGTCGCTACCTACATGGTCGATAATAGGCGTTACGTTCATGCACGTGGGATTGGCCCTGTTCGTGATGTTGCTCGTGGCATTTTTAGCGTTGGTCTTCGTTGGATTGTTCAAGATCGGGCAACTCTCGGAGGATCGCAAGTCCTTGTCGATATACAAGTTCGCGACGATGATTGCTCTCATCAACGAGAAAATTACCGAAGCACAACTCAACAAGAAGAATATTAGCGATCTTATCAAGGATCTCGACGTAACCGGGAAAACATACTTCGAATTCCAACGTGGAAACCGGAAGATCGGGGAGTTCTTGTTTAACATAGCCGCGTTTCTCATCATGATATGCGTTGGAGCCGCGATAGTCATTTGGTTACTGAACTTGTTCAATATCTTGCCAGAGGCACTTTCTGCTCAGATCTCTCTCTGGATCGCCCTTCTCGGGATCGTCGGCATCCTAAGCTTGTCCATCTTCATTTTCCCCCAGTTGAACCTTCACAAGTATTTGAAGGAGTTCAAGTATTCCCTGATTGATTCCTTCTCGACCTTGTTATCCCGGTTGCAATTCTTGTATTATGAGTCGATGGTGGCACCTGGTGTACTTTTGCAAATCGATCGGAACTGGGAGAAGCGTGAGGATTTGTTAACGGACCTCAATTTCATCAAGGAAACGATCGCCGAAGTAAAAAGTTATGGCACGTGGAGTTATGACTTCCCGGAGATCACGAAAATGGTTGTACTCGCGTTATCGCCGATAATACCCATCGTACTGTCAATGTTGGGGTTATCTACGGGGTAACGTTATGGATCTATCAAGATGAAGAAAGCCGGTTGATTTTATTCAACGGTTAACAAGAAAAATACAATTCACTTTCCATTTTTTCCTTTCGCTCGATGGATCCTCTTCTTTTTTAACTACAAGCGTTTTCACCAGCGACAACATGCCCTCACGCTAGGTACACACGACGGTTCTGCCCGCCACCCGCACGTTCCCGATAAACATTTAACTTCCAGCCATGACACTTTCAAGTGGTGGAATACGACTTATGGAAGGTAAAGATAACGCCGAGCGGAGGAAGGCATTCAAGAATCTCTCCGGCATCGAGATCAAGCGCTTGTATGACGCGAATGACGTGAAAGATGGGAAATATGAAAGGGATCTCGGCCAGCCTGGTGAGTACCCCTTCACCCGTGGCGTCTACCCGACGATGTACCGGACGCGGCTCTGGACGATGCGCCAGTTTGCCGGCCTGGGTACCGCCGAGGACACGAACAAGCGGTTCAAGTACTTGATCGAGAATGGCCAGACTGGCTTGTCCGTCGCCTTTCACTTGCCCACTCTCTACGGCTGGGAATCCGGCCACGAGATGACCGTGGGCGAAATCGGAAAGGAGGGTGTTGCCATCGACACGCTCGCCGACATGGAGACCCTCTTTTCGGGCATAGACCTTGGCAAGATCTCCACGTCCATGACCATCAACGGGCCCGCCTCCATCTTGCTCGCGATGTACGTCGCGGTCGGCGAAAAACAAGGTGTTGCGGCCGATAAACTCACCGGAACCATCCAGAATGACATCTTGAAAGAATATATTGCACAAAAGTCGTGGATCTTTCCACCTGAGCCATCAATGCGGCTCATCGTCGACACGATCGAGTTCTGCACGAAGAAAGTACCGAAATGGAACACGATCAGCATCAGCGGTTACCACATACGGGAAGCCGGGTCCACCGCGGTGCAAGAGCTCGCGTTCACGCTCGCCGACGGCTTCGCGTACGTGGAAGCGGCGATGAAAAGGGGGATGGATGTCGACACGTTCGCCCCGCGGCTATCTTTCTTCTTCAACGCGCACAACGATTTCTTCGAGGAGATAGCCAAGTACCGCGCTGCACGGCGCATCTGGGCGCGCCGAATGAAGGAGCGTTACAAGGCCAAGAATCCCGAATCCATGCGCTTGCGGTTCCACACGCAAACGGCCGGCGTCTCGCTGCAAGCGCAAGAGCCGGAGAACAACATCATCCGCGTCACGCTGCAAGCCCTCGCCGCCGTCCTCGGGGGTACCCAGAGCCTCCACACGAACAGCTTCGACGAGGCGCTCGCCTTGCCTTCCGAGCACGCGGTCAAGATCGCCCTCCGCACGCAGCAGATCATCGCTCACGAGTCGGGCGTGGCCAACACGATCGACCCCCTCGGCGGATCCTATTACGTGGAGTGGCTCACGAACAAGATGGAAGAAGAGGCAGAGAAATACTTCAACAAGATAGACGAACTGGGCGGCGTCATCCCGGCGATCAAGAAGAACTTCTTCCAGATGGAGATCGCCCGATCGGCCTACGAGTACCAGAAGCAAGTCGAGAGCGGCGACCAGAGCGTCGTCGCCGTGAACTTCCAGAAGACATCGAGCTGCGGCCCAAAGGTAGAACTCCTCAAGATCGGCCCCGAGGTCGCGGAGAAGCAGATCGCCAAGCTCGCGAGGGTGAAGGCGACGCGTGACGACAAGGCGGTCTCGGCGGCGCTCGACAAGGTCCGAGCTGCTGCGAAGGGCACGGACAATCTCGTCTACCCGATCCTCGATGCCGTGAAGGTGTACGCGTCGGTCGGCGAGATCATCGGCGCCCTCAAGGAGGTTTTCGGCGTGCACAAGGAGGATGCTGTCTTTTAGGTGAATGATCATGGTGCAAGACAGGAAAATCAGGGTCATCGTTGCAAAGCCAGGGCTTGATGGACATGACCGTGGCGCCAAGGTACTGGCCAGGGCGCTGCGAGACGCGGGCATGGAGGTCATCTACACGGGGCTGCACCAGACACCTGCCCAGATCGTGGAAACCGTCGTTCAAGAGGATCCAGACGTGCTCTGCATGTCGATCCTCTCGGGCGCACACAACGAGCTGTTCCCGCGCGTCATGCAAGCCATGAAGGAGAGGGGCATAGACGACGTGCTCGTCATGGCCGGCGGCGTGATCCCCGACGACGATGTCCCGGGCCTGAAAAAACTCGGCATCGAGGGATTCTACGGCCCGGGATCGAAGCTGCAAGACATCATCGACTACATCAAGGCACACTTGAAACGATAAACTTCTTTTGCCATTTTAGAGATGCAGAACATGGATATAGATGAGCTCGTCGCCCTTATGAAGAAAAGGGATCGCCGTGCCACTTCACGGCTCATCTCCCTCGCGGAGAGCGACATGGCCGCCGCGCGAGCGATCTCGACCCGCATCTTCAAGGACACGGGGAAGGCCTACATCATCGGCGTCACTGGCGCCCCCGGTTCCGGAAAAAGCACGCTGGTCAACCAGCTCATCACGCTCCTCGTCAATAAGGGAAAACGAGTCGGCGTCGTGTGCGTCGACCCGACGAGCCCGTTTTCTGGGGGGGCGCTGCTCGGTGACCGCATCCGCATGAAGGAGGATTACCCGCCCGGGCAAGTTTTCATCAGGAGCATGGCGAGCCGCGGGAAGCTCGGCGGCGTCGCGCGTGCCACGAAGGACACGATCTCCATACTCGACGCGTTCGGCGTCGATATCATCATCGTGGAAACCGTCGGCGTGGGCCAGAACGAGATAGACATCTTCACGCTCGCCTACACGACGCTGGTCTTGCTCGCCCCAGGCATGGGGGACGAGGTACAAGCGTTCAAGGCGGGCATCATGGAGACCAGCGACATATACGTCGTCAACAAGATGGATCACGACGGCGCGGATCGCCTCGTCGGCGAGATCGAGTCCATGCTGGACCTTGCCGATACCGTGGAGATGGATCACGGGGAAGATCACGTCGTCGTGGAGGTTCGCAAGCAAGTCAAGGCTGGCTGGCGGCCCCCGATTTGCAAGACCAACGCGCTCACGGGCGATGGCGTGGACGCGCTATGGGCTGCCATCGAGAAACACCGCTCCCACCTTACAAAATCTGGTGAATTTGCCCGGAAGAACCGCAACAAGTTCCGGCAAGAGATCATCGACATCTTGCGCGAGAAATTCGCGCTTCACGTGGAAGAAGCACTCGATTTAACGAGGAACGGCGACCTTCCCGCCTTGCTTGACGAGATCGCCGCCCGAAAGAAGGACCCGTATACAGCCTCCGATGGCATCGGCAAAAAGATCGCCGATGCGTTCAAGTCCTAGACAACTCCCTATGCGTGAAAGCGATGGTAATCGAAACGACGAAGATAACCGGCGGGCTCGTGATAGATGGAACGGGAACCCCGGCAAGGAAAATGGACGTGTTGATCGCCGGCGACGCGATCCAATCGGTGGGAGAATCGATCCCCGAAAAAGGCGATGTTATTATCGACGCGGCTGGCTTGCACGTCGTCCCGGGCTTCATCGACATGCATGGCCACTCGGACCTCATCATCATGGGCAATCCCCTGTGCCCGGAGAAGATCTTGCAAGGGGTGACCACCGACGTGGTCGGCAATTGCGGGGTGAGCATCGCCCCGTCGACAGAGGACTCCATCAAGCTTTACGGGCAAGTCATCGTCAACGTGATGGGCGGCGACAAGACGCCGCCAATCCCGGATCACGGGAAACTCTTCGAAAGACTCGCCGAGATGGGCCATTCCCTCAACATCGCCGCGCTGGTGCCCCAGGGAAACATCCGTGTCTCGGTGATGGGAATCGACACGACCCCGGCACCCAAGGACAAGCTCGACGAGATGAAAGCCATCCTCGATCGATGCTTGTCCGCCGGCGCGTTCGGCATGTCCACCGGCCTCATATACCCGCCGGGGAGCGACACCACGACCGGCGAGCTCATCGAGCTGGCCAAGGTGCTCAAGGATCACGGGGGCTTCTACGCGTCCCACGTCAGGAACGAGATGAAGGGGGTCATCGATGCCGTCGAGGAGGCATTGCGCATCGGGCGTGAAGCCGGCGTGGGGGTCGAGATATCGCACTTGAAGGCGGCGATGAACGACCGGGCCACGCCCAAGTTGCTCGCGACGATCCAGGCCGCGAGGGATGCTGGGGCCGATGTCACTGCCGACATGTATCCCTACATCGCGGGAGCGACGAGCCTGGGTGCTATCATCTTGCCCGGCTGGCTGCTTGCAAAGAGCGGCCCCGAGCTCACGCGGGCGATGGTGGATCCCGCGATGAAGAAACGGGTGTACGATGAGGCTCTTTCCAACTTGCTCCGGTTCGTCAAGATAAGTCCGAGCTTCCGGCACTTCATACCACGGGCATTCGTATCGTTCGTGATAGGCTTGCTCGCGAAAAGGGTCATCGTGACCAAGGTCGGCGTGTCGAAGGAAGGCGTCGCCGGCAAGAGGCTCGACGCCATCTTGAAGACCGACCCCGGCCTTGCGAACGAGAAAGGCTTGATCGACAAGACGCTCGCCCTCCTCGGTCGCGAGCAGGGCGACGTGATGATAGCGATGTTCCAGGAATCTGAAGAAAAGACTCTCATCCCGATAATGAAGGCCCCGTTCGTGATGATCGGCACGGACAACATCATCGGCCACCCGCGCACGTGGGGCTGCTATCCCCAGCTGATCGGCACGTACGTCAGGGACAAGGGGGTCTTGACCCTCGAGGAGGCTATTCGGAAGAGCACGAGCCTCCCCGCGAGCCGGCTCCGCTTGACCGATCGCGGCATCATCCGTCCAGGATACAAGGCGGACATCGTGACGTTCGACCTCGCCACGATCAAGGACAACGCGACCTACGAGAACTGGACGCTGCCGCCATCCGGCATCAAGCACGTGCTCGTGAATGGCAAGCTCACTGCAAAGGATGGCGTGCACTTGAAGGCCAGGGCTGGCGTCGTGTTGAGAAACAAGAAATAATCACTACTCCTCTTGAATGCAAATCAGATCCGGTCGGCGAATTTTTCGAAGATCGTGCCAGGGATGGGCGGCACGCGCCAGATGGCCATTTCCTCGTGGCCGAGCTTCTCGGCTTGCGTGAGCTCGCCGTTGCACGTCTTCACGAGCTTGTCCCAGATGAACTCCCCGAGCTCGTCGATTTCTTGTTTGCCGCTCACGACCCCGCTCGCGTCCACGTCGAGATTGATGCCCATGTATTCGGACGTGTTCGGGTTGCCCGTCACCTTTATCGTGGGACAGATGATGTTCCCCGCGGGACTGCCCCGGCCTGTCGTGAAGATGATGGCTTGCGCGCCCGCCGCCGCGAGCCCCGTCATCGACTCGATATCGAGCCCAGGCTCGAACAGGAGCCACAAGCCCTTGCCCTTCGGCTTACCGCCGTAGATGATCACGCCTTGGATAGGCGCCTTCCCGGCCTTGGCTATCGTGCCGAGAGACTTCTCCTCGATCGTCGACAAGCCCCCCTTCCGGTTCCCGAGGGTCGGCTGGGTGAGGCGAAAGTCGGTCCCTTGCCGTTCCATCTCGTCCAGGAAGGCTTGGATCGCGTCAATGATCAATTTTGCCACGTCGCCGTTCACGGCTCGCTTTGCGAGCAAGTGCTCTGTGCCGACCCATTCCGTGAATTCCGGCAAGATGGCCGTGCCGCCCAGCTTCACGATCCGATCCGACACGATGCCCGTGGCTGGGTTCGAGGAGATACCGCTGAACGCGTCGGAACTGCCGCACTCGAGCCCGAGTACGAGGTGTGAGAAGTCGAACGGTTCCTTCTTGAGTTCCGATGCATCGGCCGCCATCTTCCTGGCGATCTCGACGCCCTTGTCGATCGCGGCCGGGGAGCCACCTTTCACGTCTTGGATGTCGAAGCTCTCGACGAGTTTCCTCGTCTGCTCGATGCGCTTGCGGATGATGTCGCTTGTCATGTTCTCGCACCCGAGCCCGACGACGATCGCGCCGTAGAAATTCGGGTTGGCTGCGCATCCGGCGAGCACGTTGGCTGTGAACTGGAAATCGAGACCGAGCTGGCCGCAACCACCGACGTTCGTGAGTGCCACGGCACCCTCGACTTTCTGGGCAATGCGGTTCGCCACGTGCTGCGCGCAAACCACGCTCGGGACGATGGCGATCTTGTTGCGGATGCCGACCGAGCCGTCATCCCGCTCGTAGCCCATGAACTCATTCTGCATCCTTGCCCACCCCTTTAATGTACGGCGATCGGATGTTCGAGTGCACCCAGTCACCTGGCTGGATGTCGCGCTTGGCCTGGCCGATGACCTCGCCGTACTTGATGACTAGCTCATCCTTCTTGATCGGTTTGATAGCGAACTTGTGCCCCATGTCGATGTTCTTGTTGATCGTGATCATCAACGCGTCGTCGATCTGCACGGACTCACCCTTCGCGATGTTGACGAGTGCCGTTGCAACGTTATCCTTTGGATCCATGATGAGAAACTTTCGCTCCACGTGTTCTCGCCTGTGCGCGTGTCATCACTATCCGAATGATTTATTCCTTTCCCGGCGTAGATTTATATGCTGCGGGTTGGAACGCCCTCACGAGGTGAATGCTCGTTGCTAGAGTCTATCGCCACTCAAGAGTTGAAAACGTTACTCTCGGGCATCCGGTTGCCCTGCGCGCTGCTCGATGTTGACAATTACAAAGCCAATCTCGCCACTATCGGCGAGGCCATGAAAGCATCAGGGAAAAAAATGCGTCTCTGCACGAAATCGATACGCGTCCCGGAGCTGGCGGCGTCGGTCGCTCGCGAGGACTTCGTTAGCGGGCTATTCGTGTCCCGGGCGGCGGAGGCGCTCTACTACGCGGCTGAGCAAGGGGTCAAGGACATCCTTCTCGGGTACCCGCTCATCGCCCCAGAGGACGCGCGCGACTTGTGCAAGGCCAAGAAGGAATACGGCGCTGCCATATCCGTCGTGGTCGACTGCACTGCTCAAGTCGAGGTGTTGGAGACCGCTGCTGCCGGTGCCGGAACCCGCCTCGACATCATCATCGACATCGACGTTGCCGATTCTTTCATCGGGATGAAGGTGGGCACCTATCGCAGCCCGATCCACGATCCAAAATCAGCGGTCGATCTCGCCATCTACATTGCCAAGAATTGCCCGCACCTGGACTTCGCCGGCATCATGGGCTACGAGGCGCAAAACGCATCCATCGGGGACTCGTCGGCGTTCATGCGCTGGATCAAGGCGCGTTCCCGCAAGCACGTCAACGCTCTCAGGGCGGCTGTCGTCGATGCGCTCACGGGGGCTGGCTTCCCCGTGCGGATCGTCAACGGTGGTGGCTCCGGTTGTTACCCGGACACGGCGGCGGAGCCGAGCGTGACGGAACTCGGCATCGGCTCGCTGCTCTTCAAGTCCCACCTCTTCGACTCCTTCCGCGTGCTGGAGAAGTACAAGCCCGCGCTATTCTTCGCTTTACAAGTCGTCCGGAAGCCATGTGACTGCGTCTCGACCGCATTTTCGGGGGGATACGTGTCTTCAGGGGTCCGGGCGCAACCGATCGTTCACGCGCCGGCTGGCATCTCGCCACTCGGGCGCGAGGGCTTCGGGGAAGTGCAGACCCCGTTGAAACACGACCCTGAGATGCTCCAGCTAAACCCCGGGGACGTCGTCCTTTGCCGATTCGGGAAGGCAGGCGAGCCACTCGAGCACTTCAACGAAGTGCTCGCGATATCGGATGGCAGTATTAAAACGAGCTACAAGACATATCGTGGGTTAGGTTTACAGTTCTTCTAAGCTCTTGAAGTATTGGCTTGGCTGCATGAAGAAAAAAGAAAACATCAGCGGCACGAGATCAAATCAAGCCTGCCAGAATCAGCGGTAACAAGGTCAAGTAAAGCAACCACTGGATCGTCAAGTAAAGAACCACTGTAACGATTGCCAGGAGGATCGCCACGGCCATGCCTCGTCCGAATGATGTGTGATAAACCACGGAGATTATCCCTGCATACGCGAGCCAGATAATGACCAGCCCGATGACATACGCAAACGGCTCCGTCAATACTACCGCCAGATAAGGTACCATGTATTTGAGAATGACATACCATATCCCCAGGCCGACGAGCACCACGAAGAATGCCCTGCCAAAACTTCCAGCATGCCTGTTCCTGATGATACCTTTCGACATAGCATTCAATATCGCAGCAATGATAACCAGCACCACGATAATGATGATGATATCGACAATCAGCCTAATCTGTTCTTCAGTTAATGCCATGGTGATAGCGCCTCGCTTATAACAACTCGCTTGTCATGATGAAAGAGTCATATATGTTGGTTTTGCGACTGATATCTATCTTTTACCCGATAATGAACCGTTTTCCTTCGACATCATCACAATTTCACTGAGATCTTGATGAAAATGAAGCATACCACGATTATAGCGCCGAATTGCAAGGAATTCACCATGGCCATGAAGCTCACTTGGAAATCTTCCACCAACATGCATGCTGCGAAAAAATGGAGGCCGCATCGCAGATCGTGCTTTCCGTGACGAAACTGGATAGATAAATTTTCTCCAAGGTAAGCAGTCGAAAATCGTATCCGCCCTAAACTTATAAATTCAGATGAGCATGTTTTTCAAAATAGTACTCGATTTTAACTGGGAATGTCATGCACGTGCTCAACCGAGATCGTTCGCTCCAGCCCCGACACGTGGCTCTCGTCTCGACCATCGTGGCCGGTGCTTGTGCCTTGTTTTATTTCGCTACTGGTCAAACAATATTCGGGACATCGGCAATGTTCGCGCTGGCCAGCGCGGGCATCGCTAGCGGCGGTTTCGTCGCGAAGGCGCAAGCACGGAAGGCGAGAAAACGTGCTGCGGCAATAGCGTCCGAGGCCAGGGAGATGACAAAGGCCAAGCTGAAGGAGATCACTCGGCCTTCATCGGAACCAAAGAGCGATGCAAAGGCAGAGCTCGCTTACGAGGATCCGGCTGCCATCGACGATTACTTCGCGTTCCAAGAATCATTGCAAGCCATTTTCCTCATCGACGACGTCACGGGCGAGTTGCTCGTCTCGCTCTATCCAAATGACAACGAATTAGAGTCCGAGGAATGCTGGCTCGTCACTGTCTTGTCATGTTTCGTGGAACAATCGAAGGATTCGCTCGAACCAGTCGTGGAAGGCAGTCCGCTTCAGTTCGGTAAGTTCTGCGAGCTTGGCAAGCAGTTCCTCGTGTACGGGATCAACCGCGGTTTCTTGATCACGTTTGTCACTACCGAGGGAACCCCTGTCCCGGACATCATTCACCGGCGCGTGCAAGGGATCCTCGAGCACGTCGACGCGATGGGCATCCATGGGCTCTGGGACCAGAGCATGGCCGACACGGTATCGGCGATATTCGACGACCATCTCCCGTGGGGTAGCATCGTGGGATACCGCATTCCTTCCGTCGTGCTCGATAATCATATGGCCAAACACCAGCACGCCGGGGATGATGAATCCATCGACAGCACCGAAGAGATTCTTGATGACTTGTACCAGTTAAAACAAGCATTCCACTACGGGAGGGATTGAGGGGAGGATCATGGCAGACTTTTCCGAGCGTATCGCATCCGCGGGCGAGAGGGACGCTTGCGTGCTTGATGTAGACAATCTCGTCGATGCGATGCACAGCATCGTGCCAGGGAGTGATGACGGCGAGTTGCAATCCATAGCGTTGAAGATAAACGACATCATCCAAGACGAATGCCAGATTCACAGGAAAATACTCGTGCCGCGGCTATACACGAAAATCAGAAGGCGAATAGGCCTCCAATCCATGGCGGCGCTGCAGATCATCGAATATCTCGAGAAAAATCACCTTATCAAGGACAACTCCACGCTCCTCAAGGCAACGCTCATGGAGAACGGGCGACGTAAAATCATCTTCCAGGAGATCTCGAGATTTCCCGGCATCTACTTCAACCTGCTCAAATCCCGCACTGGTTCCGGGAGCAAGGTCTTGGAGCATCACGTCTCGATTCTCGCTGAATTCGGCTACATTTTCGAAGAGACCATGAACGGGAAGCGATGCTTCTTCCCCGCAACAGCATCGAAAAAGGACACGTGGTTTCATTATTTCTTCCAGCTCGAGACCGCCAGAAAGATCATCGACGTGCTCGCGCTGGCGGGCGATGAACGGCTCGAGATGCAAGAGATCAGCAAGCGTGCTGGCATGGCATACCCGCTCGTGGCATATCACATGGCCAAGCTGCTCAACAAGAACGTCGTCGTGGTGCAAGAATCAGTGGAGCGACGGGTGTATGGCTTGAGCCGGGAATTTGCCACGTTCGTCAAGCGCATGGAGGACCTAGTCGCGTGAGCCGATGGTGCCCCGTTGATATGGATAACCACACGTAGAACGTAGTCGGCACTTCTTCTAATTTCATTGATCCAACGTTTCATTCAGCAGCGTCTAGATGTTTTGTAAATCTATAGTGGGCAATTGCATGCTGTTCTGGAAGATACATGCCGAGGGAGTCTTTCCCACGATTTGCTCGAGCTCCTCGATAAGCCTTGCGAACGTGTTCTTGAACAAGACCGTGCCAGGGAAGAATTGGTGCACGTCGGCAGCCGTGACATTCGGCGAGAACAAGCAGAACTTGCGCCGCCCCATGAACGAGCCTGCCATCGCAAACGAATCCTTGATCGGAAGGGGCGACCCGTCCTCCGCGAGCAAGGCGTGGTAGCCCCTTCCTTCCGATGCCGCGGTCATGATGACCACGGCCCCCTTCCGGTCGATGATCGCGTTGTTGAGCATGAAGAGATTCAGTGCCTTCATGCACTGGTTCAACTCGGTGTCTTCGGGGAAGGCATTGAAGAAACCGACGTTGTACCGGATGCCCTTTGGGATGTCGGTCTTGTACACGCCCTTCGAGAACTCGATCGCTTTCCGGTGCGCTTCGATGTAGTGTCCGGCGAAGATGCCCGCGTTCCTTCCCTCCTCGTTGGCGACGACGTTGATGCTAAAATCTAGACCTGCCATGGCGCACGCGTCCTCGATGTCCTTGCGCAGCTCCGTGATGATACCGAGGCCGAGCCCTGCCCCGGACTTCAAGGCGACGCGGTGGTTTACCTCCAGCGTCTCGAACCCGCAGAGGCCAGGCAAGACGATCTTTGCCCCGCCGCTATAACCGGCAAGGAAATGGGGTATGACACCCCCGACTGCGATTTTCACGCTCGCTTCTAGGTATGTCTTGTTGACGAGCACCGGCGTGCCGAGCTTGGAAACGCCCACCTTCACGAGGTTCAAGAAGGGCGAGTGGTTCACGACGTTGACCCGGTTCAGTATCGACATTCCAACCTTCTTGGCGAAGTCTTGCCTGGTCATGGGGCGGTGCGCGCCTAGCGCGGCGATGATCGTGACGTGATCGTCGGCGATCCCTGCCCCGTTCAGCTCCTTCAAGACGACATCGAGGATGCCTTCCAGCCGGGTGGAACGGGAGATGTCATCGATGGCGATGACCGCGTTCGGTTTTCCCCTCGCGATTTCGTTAATCGTTCGCGTCCCGACCGGGTTGTTGATCGCCTCCTCGATGGCCGCGCGCGCCGTGATCTCCGCCGCTCCTGCCATCCGCAGCAATGTCACGTTCCACGTGGCCGGGAATTCCATGTCGAGATGGCCAGGCTCGTACCAGGAGCCGAACGGGATGGTGAGTCGCATGGCTGCATTCGTGCCCCGTAGTTATGGCTTGAGGATGTAGAGCAGCCAGGGTATCACGATGACGATGATGATGAGCGGGACGACGCAGCAATTGCGGCAAGAATTTGTCGGGAGGGCGAGCCGCCTCGCGAGCTCGAGGATGGGTTTTTTCTGTCGCCACGGCTCCATGTTGACCAGCGGCTTGAGAGGATCCCTCGATTCGCTCGTGAGGGCGTCGATGTAGAGCAAGCCAATGTCCGAGATCATGGCTGCAAAGAGCGAGTACCAGTCCCGCTTGTCGTAAAGCGACGGGTTGGCATTGTAACCGCAGCCAAGTGGCTCTTTCGGCGGGTGCGCCGCCCACTCGCGGAAGATCAGCCCCTTGAGCTGGGCATCCATCTTCTCCACGTTCGGACCCAAGGTCTTGTAGACCGGGTCGACGAGTTTCTCGTTGATGGCGTTGACGAAGGAGATTTCCATGAGACCCGCGTGGTGATCCATGTTGATGGCCTTGAGTTCCTCGTCAGACAAGGGCTGCTGGCCGAGCTTTTCGATATATTTCGTGAAGACCGCCTTCGGGTCGTCCATGTAAATGGTCTTTGCGATCCAGTGGTTCGGCGAGAGGATGCGGACGTCGAGCTTCTTGTACTTCCGCATCACGCTATTCGCCGCTTCCTCCATGGAGAACGAGTGGGTCATGCCGTGGTGGACGCTCATGAGCAGCATCTTCCGGAAGCCAGCCCGGACGAGGCTTTCGAACACGCCCTTGCACAGCTCGTAGATGGTTTTTCGCGAGATGTTGATCGTGCCGGGGTGGCCGCGGTTCGTCCCCGTTCCAAGGGGAATACCGGGAAACTCGACGAGGGTATATTTCGTCCCGGCGCGCTCTTTCTTGAGCACGCCCTTGAGGAGCTCGAGGGCGAGATAACACTCGATGAAATCGGAGCTCAAGGGTAAATACTTGCCGTGGATCTCCATCGGGCTTATCGGGATGAGCACGATGGCCTTGTCCTTGTCCGGCAAGTCGATGACCTGCTGGAAATTGATCTTGTCATATCTTACAATGGCGAGATTCCCGTCCTCGTGCATGTGCCGGGCATCGTGCCTATACAAGTCGATGAAATCGATCGGCGCTTCATTCTTGCTCATGGCCAGCTACCTTCTCGGTTTTCTTGAGGATCTTATAAGGATTCGGCGTTTTCATATAAATACACATGATTTGAGCATCGTGGCAGCCCATGGATTACACCGACTTGATGCAAAGGCTCAAAGCCCTCGCTGATGGGCCTATCATCTCGCTTCCGGAGAAGGTCAAGCTGGACGCTTTGAAGCAATACGATCAGCGATTCAAGAAGTCGAAGGAAATGGCGATCGAGGCCAAGAAATGCATCCCGGGCGGCCACGAGCACCAGAACGCCATCAAATATCCCTTTACCATTTTCATGCAACGAGCGCAAGACGCTTACCTTCATGATGTCGATGGCAACAAGTTCGTCGATTACCTCATGGCATCGGGTCCCATCATGCTCGGCCATAACTATCCGGAGCTGCGGGATTTCGTCATAGATATAATCAAGGAGCGCGGGCCGATCACGGGGGTGATGGTCGATTACGAGGTCCTGGCTGCTAAGGAAATCATGAAGCATATGAAAAGCATCGAGCGCGTTCGGTTTTACCAGTCGGGGACCGAGGTCGGCATGGCGGCCGCCCGGCTCGCCCGCTGTTTTACCGGGAAGGAATAAATCATCAAGGTTGGGGGATCCTACCACGGCTGGTCCGACACGCTCGTTTACGACCTGCACTTGCCCGGATCGGCCAACATGTTCTCCTTCGGCATCCCGAAGGGTGCTATCGAGAAGACCTTGTCGGTGAAACCGAACGATGCCCGCCGCATCGAGAAACTCATCACCTTGTATGGAAAGGAAGGCAAGGGCGGCGTGGCGGCCGTGTTTCTCGAGGGGCTCGGCGGTGACGGCGGCACGTGGTACGTCCCGCCCGAGTTTTACAAGGAGGTGCGGGAGATCTGTGACAAGCATGGCGTGCTGCTTGTCATGGACGAGGTCATCACGGGGTTCCGGCTTGCCATGGGAGGCGCCCAGGAATATTTCGGCGTTAATGCGGACATCACGATGCTCGGCAAGATCGTCGGGCACGGTTACCCGTCCGCGGGTGCCCTCGGCGGCAGGGCTGACATCATGGCTTATCTCGGGGCACAAGCCGAGGGCATCGATGGAAAGAAGCAGACCATGGAGAAATCCGTTATGAGCGCGGGCACCATGGCTGGCAACACGCTCACGTGTGCCGCCGCGTGGAAGGCGATTCAGCTCATCGAGAAAACCGACGCGATCCGCGTTGCGGGTAAAGCCGCAACCAAGATTTGCAATGGCGTCACCGACATCTTCCAGCGGGCTTGCTTGCCGTTCTTCGCCTACAATTTCCAATCGATCATTCACATGCCGATGACGGCATTCTTTTTCGTGAACATGAATCGCCTTGACGCGATGCAGCAAATCGACTTGCGACGCAAGACCTTGCAAGATTACCAGATGCTGCTCGCCTTGGAAGGCATCAATTCATTGCAAGCGATGCGGTACTACACTTGCTTGATGCACGACAACACCGAGATCTATGACGAGACATTCAAGGCCTTTGAGGCTTTTTGCAAGAAGCTCACACGTTGAAATGTGGGAGATGTGCGAATGATGCATTCGAAAATATTTCGGGTTAATCTATCCAGCGGAACGATTTCTATCGAGGACACGAAGCAAGAGGATATGGAAAGGTATATCGGTGGGCAAGGCGTCGCTGCTGCTATGTTCACGCGGGAGGTGCCGCCGAGCACGGACGCGTTCGACCCGGCGAACGAGATCATCTTCTCCGTCGGTCCTTTTTGTGGCACCACCGTGCCACTGTGCGGGAGGCATTTCGTGCTCTCGAAGTCGCCGCTGACAGGGTTGATCGGCGAGGCGTCGTCCGGTGGTTTCTTCGGGAAGGAGTTAAAATGCACCGGCTTCGATCACGTCGTCATCGCGGGCAAGAGCGCCAAGCCTGTATACATCTTGATACGGGACGGGGTCGCCAGCATCAAGGACGCGTCGGGACTATGGGGAAAGGGCACGCGCGACACGGAGGCGGGGATCAAAAAGGAGCTCGGAGACGACACGGTCAAGGTGGCGTCTATAGGCCCCGCCGGCGAGAACTTGGTGCGTTTTGCCTCCATCATGAACGAGCACGACCGCGCCGCGGGGCGATGCGGGCTCGGCGCTGTCATGGGCTTCAAGATGCTGAAGGCGATCGCCGTGAAGGGCACGGGCAAGGCCCCCGTCGGGAACGATGCAGCACTCAAGGATGCGTCGCAGAAGCTGCGGGACCTCATCAAGGCCAGCCCGCAAGCAGGCGCTTATAGCTCCTTCGGGACGCCGGCAGGAATGGACAGCATGGAGTCTTATGGTGACATCCCCGTCAATAACTACCGCGAGAGCAGGTGGAAGGGCAACAAGGGGCTCGGTGCCGAGGCGCTCGCTAAGCGCGGCGAGATCAAGAAGCACGGGTGCTTCAATTGCCCCGTCGCGTGCACGGGGCTGGTCAAGCATGGCGAAGAGTTCGTGCGCTGGCCAGAATATGAAACGCTCGCGATGCTCGGGTCGAACTTGCTCGTGGGCGACCTCGAGTCCATCATCCGCTGGAACGTCTTGATAAACGACCTTGGCATGGACACGGTCTCCATCGGCGCGGTGCTCGGCGCGTTTCTCGAGGCCGTTGAAAAGGGGGCGCTCGAGGCCAACCTCGACGAGCTCGGGTTCACGAAGGAGGTCATCCCGGAAAAGGGGGAAGCTTACAAGATCTGGGGCTCGGTGCCGGCCATCGAGAAACTGGTCGCCATGATCGCTCGCCGAGAGGGGATCGGGAACGATCTCGCCGAGGGCACGAAAAGGTTCGTCAAAACGAGAAGCTTGCCCGCCGACCTCGCGACGCACGGGAAGGGGCTCGAGGTGCCCGCGCACGAGCCACGCGCATGCGACATGACGGCACTCGACTATGCAACGACGCCACGGGGCGCGTACCATTGCTACATGCCTGTCCATCTCATCTTAAACATGAACTTGAAAAAGGATATCGGCATCGACAAGGCGATCGATCGCTTCAGCGCCAACACGGCCGATGGCAAGAACGGCCTCGATGTCACTGCGGAAGTCGTGGTGAAGGTACAAAATGCCGCTGAGGCCTACTCGGCGTGCGGCGGGTGCATTTTCGGTTTCGAATTCGTGTCCGAGGTCACGCCTTGGCTGGCAGCACTGAACGCGATCACGGGCAAGGATCGGACGCTTGATGATTGGATGCACGCAGGCCAGCGGTTGATCGACTTGAAGCGCGCCTACAGCATCAAGTGTGGCATCACGAAGGCCGATGACACTCTCGGCCCGCGGTTTTTCCAGGCCATCGCGAAGGGTGGCACGAAACAGCACGTCCCGCCCCTCGACCAGCTCCTGCCGCGATACTACGCGCTTCGAGGCTGGGATCCCGAAGGCCGCCCTCCCGATACGATATGAGATTGACATATTTCCTTGTTTTTTTCACTATTGGCTTGAACCGTTTCGAGCACGAAAATAGATCGCATAATCATCATGGACTTGCTGTGCGTCGTCGGGATCGTTGGTTGCGTGAAGATCGTAAGTAATTTGAACCAGCTCGCACCCCGTGCAAGATTTATTCAGACTCCAGTAGCATCCACACAAGCCGCTGCTGCTACGGGATCCAAAGGAAACTTCAGCTCGGCGTGCGTCGATGCCAATGAACCAGGTTCCAAGCTTTGCAAGAAATGCGGCGCGGCCGTGTGATAGCTTCCTCTCGAAATTCGTTTCGTGCTTCTCTCTTTTTCATCGAAAAATGACAGCCGGGACGAGGGAAGATGGTCGATCTGCGTGCCCGTTCATGTTGGCCGGGCAAGAGATGGAGGGTTTTATAGTCTCGCGTTGGGATCGTTTCTCAGCGCTGATGTGTTCACGATCACACATCGACACGAATAATGAGGTAAACGAAAATGGCGATTAACAGAAAAATTTTGAAGATCGAATTGGCCGGTGGAAAAACGAGCACGATTGCCCTCGACAAGTCTCTTTACAACCAATTCATCGGTGGCGCGGGAATAGCAGCGCGGATCTTGTATCCGATGCTCAACGTGCGCGTGGACCCTTTATCTCCGGCGAATCCCTTGCTCTTCATGGCCGGCGCTCTAGCAGGAACCCTGGCGCCGAATTTCGGGCGGCATGTCGTCTGCGCTCGCTCGCCTCTGACGGGTATCTGGGGCGAATCTAATTGCGGGGGCACGTGGGGTGCCGAGCTCAAGCTAGCGGGTTGGGATGGCGTGCTGCTCGTTGGCGCGTCGAAAGATTGGACACACGTGGTGATCAAGGACGATGCTGTCGAGCTGCTCGATGCACGAGCCCTTGCTGGAAAACGCCTGACCGAAACCGAGACGACGATCAAGGAGACCGTCGGCGAGAAAAAACTCAAGATATCGAGCATAGGCCCCGCTGGCGAGCATCTCGTGAAATACGCGGCGATCCTTTCCGACGAGGGTCGCGCAGCAGGACGCACGGGCATGGGTGCCGTGATGGGATCAAAGAAAGTGAAAGCGATCTCGGTAATCGGGTCGAAAAAGCAAAAGATCGTGGATCCGGCCAAGTTCAACGAGGCCAAGCAGCAGTTGCAACAAGAGATCAAGGACAACTTCACGATGAACATGTTCAGCGACCTCGGCAACTCCGGATATGTCGACATGGCAAGCGTTACAGGAGACCTCGCGTTCAAGTATTTCACGCAAGGAGAATGGCAAGGTGCTTACAACATCTCCGGCGCGAGCATGAAGGAGTCGATCTTCAAGAAACAATTCTTCTGCAAGCAATGCATCGTCGGCTGCGGCCGCATCGTAGAAGTGGCCGATGGCAAGTACAAGACACCCGGTCCAGTGCATGGACCAGAATACGAGACCATCGGGGCGTTCGGGGCGACGATGCTGTGCGATGATCTCAAGGCAATCGCGAAGGCGAATTACGAGTGCAACGAGCTCGGGGTCGACACGATCAGCTGCGGCGTCTCCATCGGGTTCGCCTATTACTTGCAAGAAAAGGGGCTGCTGCCGCCCAGCAAGATCGACGGGTTGAAGCTCGAGTGGGGCAACCTGGATCCCGCCATTGCCTTGATCGAGATGATCGCCAACCGCAAGGGGATCGGGAACATCCTGGCCGAGGGCGTGATGGGCATCGCGGGCCATTTCGGGGTGTCTTTCGACGAGGCAGCGGCGATCAACGGCATGGAGGTGCCATTCCACGACGCGCGCGCGTACGTTGGTTCGGCACTTGAATACGCGACGTCGCACCGGGGAGCATGTCATCAGTCCGCGCAATATTACTTGACCAGCATGGGTGCTCCATTTCCGGATTGGGGTATCGCGCCCATCGACCGCTTCGAGCACGAGGGCGTGGCCGAGTGCGTCGCCAAGCTCCAAGACATGCGGGCAGTCTTCCAATCCTTGTCACTCTGCAATTTCGTCGTGCCGAGCTCCGCAACGCTGCTGGCAGACTTGTTCTCGTCGGCGACGGGCGTTCCGATGACGAGGGAGGAACTGATCCTTGCAGGCGAGCGGATCTGGACGCTGCGGCGCCTCATCAACTTGAATGTCGGGTATTCGCCCACGTCGGAGAAGTTGCCAGCCATCTTGCTGAAGCCACTGGATGGGGGCACGAACGGGACGGTACCAAACCTCGAGAAGATGCTATCAGAATGGTACGCGTATCGTGGATGGGATCAAGCCACGGGGAAGCCACCCGCATCCAAGATCAAGAGCCTGGGCTTGCAAGAACTCAATCCGATCGCTTGATCGTTTGCAATTGATGGATGCACCATCAAGGCCGCCATCAAGCATTCATTTACCAATATTTGCCTTTTCTGGCCGATTCAAATGTTGATATCATCGCATATCATGATAGGTTTATTTAAATTCGAGGTGAATTCCTTGTGAAGGTAGATGTCCGAAAAACACGCCCCCGCACCAACCCGCATGCTCGTCGGCTGGCGGCTGGTCTTGTTTGCAATGGGAACCTTGGGACAAATGGCTCCGATCGGTTTCTTTAGCACGTATATTCCCACGTTCTATAATTACACGGTCAAGCTCAACCCGACGATCACGTTCATCGGCCTATTCTTTGGCTTGACCACGTTCGCCATCATGGCACCGATATTCGGCACGATCATCGACAACAAAAGGCCCGGCCGGCTTGGCAAGCGAAAACCTTTCCTCTTGCTTGGTATCCCCCTTATCGCGGTGCTCATGATCATCGCGTGGATGCCGCCTATGTGCCCGATTGGTGACCCGAACTATCCACCAACAGCGATTTATTATCTCGTGGTGACAATCCTCGTTTTCATGAACCAAGCCTTGCTGGTTAGCACCTATCTCTCCATGCTCGCGGAGCAATCCACGGAAACAGATAACCGCGTCAAGATCGCCACCCTCCAAGGCATCTTCAGCATCATCGGGACAGTACTCTCCATCCTCATTCCAATACTCATCGAGAGCAAGATGCCAAACAAGAACGCGCCCGAATGGTACACGCCAACGGGCCGATACCTCACGAGCACGCTCCCTGTCTACGGCATCATCTTCGGCGTCGCCGGGGCGATAGCATTCATTGCAGCGTTCGCCGCGTCGGACGAGTCGTTCTACGCAAGACTAGCGGTGAAGGAACAGCCCCGTGCCTCCATCAGGAAAACATTCACCCAGATCGTCGCCCCGTTCTCTGATAACAACTACCGGTATTGGCTTGGAAATGCCTTTTTCTTCAACATGGCCATCCGGATCCTCATCGTTATTTTGATACCCATCATGCGATATGTCCTCGATCTCGAGCAGAACCAAAACGTGTGGTTCTTCCTCGCCATTATCCCGTTTGCCCTTGGCGGTTACGTGCTCTGGGCACGGAAGATAAAGAAATCCGGATTAAAAGCATCTTACGGGATGAGTCTCATTGTCAACGTGATCTTCGCGTTCGTGGCAATCATATTCGTTATAGATATGCCCTTCGAATTGAAATTCGTGCTGGGTGCTATCGTCCTGGGTATATTGATATCGTCGCTCGTCGGCGGGTATTTGTTCCCGAACCCCATCGTTAGCACGCTGGTTGACCGTGCCCCAACGGAGTTGCGACAGAAGGCGGATGCCCTCGGGCGAGGATTATCCGGAAGCTATTTTGGCTTGTATATCTTTTTTTACAACATATCCCAGGCACTTACGAACATCTTGCTACTCTTCATTTTGCCGGAGGATCGGTTGAAGGACCCATTCTTCATCTTGCTCACAGTCCCGGTTGCTGGCATTCTCGTGCTATGTTCCTATCTATTCCTTAAAAAACTGGACTTCCCGCAAAAGAAATAGAAATGATGAATGGCTTGTTGAATGGTATTCGGGTGCTTTTTTCTTTACATGTCCGACGAAATCACCTTAAATCTCCACCAGGAGAAGAGTGTTTCATAGCAGACAAGAATTTCTTGATGAAGTTTTTCTCGGGCACGTTTTCGAGGAAGATCATGCTCACCAGACTCATCCCGATGATCGTGGCTTCGCTACTCGTGCCCGCGTTCGTCGCGAGCACGCTCTACCCGCATCCTTACGATTGGCGTTATGTCGTGATCTCCGCGTATTCGGACAGGGACGAGAATCCGGGTGCATATTTTCTCACCCCAATCGGTGGCCTTGTTGCCGGCTTGCTCATGGTCGGGTTCTTGGGCTATTACCAGAAAAAACTCGGCAAAATCTGTCGCTGCTCCACCGGCGTCGGCACGGCCTTCATGCTCGTCGGGGTCGTTGGCTTGATTCTCCTGGGAGCTACCGAGCTGCTCGATATTAGGCTTGGCAAGTCTCACGAATATCTCGCGGCCCTCGGGTTCGTCGGCGTGGTGCTCGCGGTGCCTTTCTACGGGTGCCCGATCTTGAAGGATCGGCTTCGCGGTGCGAAACAATTCAACATGCGCTTGTTCTGGACGTCCAGCATCGTGTTGATCATCCCCGTGGTCGGGATGGCCGCCGGCGCGATCATCGGCTCGGATTTACCTTCGGGATACGAGGCTGTCGAACATCTCATCATGCATCCTGGCGAGCTCATGTTCCCCACGAGCTTTGCGTTCTGGGAGTGGCTACTGTTCTTTGGCGTGCTCGTCTACGTCGTTTGCCTTGCAATTCTCGTTCCGGAAAATGTCACCCCTTTTGAAAAGGCGGCGGTTCCAACTAGGGCGAAATGAAACCTTCTCCAGAATCCTTTAATTACCGTCGATCGAATGGATGCTTATGGCAAGCGAAAACCTAATCTTCAAATTCTTTAATGGCACGTTCTCGAGGAAAACGTTGCTCACGCGGCTCATCCCCTTGATTCTTGCCGTGCTGCTCATAACATTATTCGTGGCGGGCTTGATGTTCCCGACCGCATATGATTGGCGCTATCTCGTGATTTCCGCGCTCTTGAGCACGGGAGATAATCCGTTCTGGAGCACGTTCCCAGCGATAGGAATGACCGTGGGAGGCGTGTTGATGATCGGCTTTCTCGGGTATTACCAGAAAAAGTTAGGGAAGATATGCCGCGGTACCACGGGCGTGGGAACCGCGTTCATGCTCATCGCTATCATCGGCCTCATTGGCGTCGGCACGATCGGGCAAGCGGGCGAGCTCATTCCGGAATTTCACGCGATTCTCGATGACATCGGCCTTGAGAAGTTGCACGAGTACCTGGCCGCGCTGGGCTTCCTCGGGGTGGTGTTCACGGCCATATTCTACAGCTGCCCCGTTTTAAAAGACCATTTCCAGGGTGCGAAACAGTTCAATATGCGCACCTTCCTGGCCGGCCTCGTTCCGATCCTCATCGGTGTTGTCGGGTTGGCATTAAGCTCCTTGTTTACTGCGCTGACGGATTGGGGGGGACCATTGGGAAATCCAGCGAACCCGGATATTGCCGACGCTGGAAAGTATCCCGCATTTATCAGCTTTGCCTTCTGGGAATGGATCCTCTTCGTCGGCGTGGTCGTCTACATCGTCACGCTCGCTATCCTGGTCCCTGAAAACGTGGTACCGTTCGAGAAGCGCAAGAAAGAAATGAAATCTTGAAGAAATCTATTTCACTTTCAAAGGCCCGGGTATTATTGCCTCTTGTTCATTTTTCTGGTGCTGTTCGTGGCGGGCTCGTCGGGTGGCCCATTGCATGCGGATGACTCGCCGCGTGGGCAAACGGTGTCTTGTCCTTGATCTCGACGACCTTGCATAGATACCCGAACGGGTACCTGTCTTGCTGGAGATGGAACGCGTCCGTGGCGAATAACTCCCTCGCAGCGAGCAGGAACTGGTAATGCGGATTTCCAGGGAACACCTTCACGATCACGGCATTGAACTGGAAACTGGGGTACTTGGGCGCCTCGCCCGTGTAAAGCAGCGATATCCGGGGATTTCGCTCCATGTTTTTCGCGGTCTGGCCCTCGAATATCTCGAGGCCGCCGAGCATGCACGTGTCGAAATTGTTCACGTCTCCATAAAAGGCCTCGATTGCCTTCATTCGTGCTGGCAAGGTCTCTTGAACCGGCTTTCCTGCACTCGCGGCCTTTGCTTTCTCGAGCATACCCGTGAACAGCGCGAGCTTTTCCTGCTTTGGCACCACCCCCATGCCGCGAGTTGACAAGTTCACGGGGAAGTCGCCATCGTCCCCGTCGGGATCCCACGTAGCGAGCACCGGCAAGTGCGCGGGCTGGGTTCGCATCTGGCCAGCACCACCCTGGGCCATGATCTTGAACATGCGCAAACGAGCTTCGGATTGCCATTCAAGGAAGGGCCGGGGGAGTTCCACGGTCGTGAACGTGCGTTTCTTTCCACCGATCGTTACCTCGATGGTGCGTTCATCCATTCATCGTCACTTCTGGTAGGGATGTATGTACGACGGCATCTATCGTTATAAAAGATACGATGATTAACCATGCCAGCGAAAAGCTTGTTGACAAGCACCAAGTCGTGGCATGGTAATGGAGCGATCCAAGGGAGCCATCGTGGCTGGCCTGCTCCTCGATGACTCGCTCTTCGGCGTGGCATCGGCGACGGAACCCCGCGTGATCGAGGCTGCCATCGGGGTCGCCGCCGGAATCGTTGGTTGCCTGGGAATTTCATTCATCGTCGCAAATTATCCTCGACTTTCGTGCATGCTCAAGATCATTGCTGTCATCATGCTCGTCGCGCTAACCGTCGCAAGCAAGCTCGCCTCGATCCCATTCTTCATCCTGGTCCGGTTCGGCATCCTCTTGATATCCGCTCTGCTCGCGTGGGTCGATGCCGCGCGGGCAAGGCGTTACGAGGAACCCACCGACGCGGAAGGGAGGTTTAGTGGCTCCAATCTCCGTGTTGCGTTCGTCCTCGTGGCGTTGCTGGCGGGAGGGGGTCTCTGGCAGCAGCGCGAGAACCTCTACATCTGGTCACCAATGCTCGAAGCAATGCTGTGCGCCATCACGGGATCGGTCGCGGCCGCGGCATCGATGGTGCTGTTCTCTATTGAATCGCGCACGATGAATCGGGAAGCGGCAATAGCGGTTCCAGCAAGCATGGCAAGGGCAGATCGATCCCTTGGTACCTCCTTGCTGCTGTCGCTGTTCTTCGGCATCTCGTGCGGCGTCTACTTGTCCTTGTCGATGCTCGTGGCACAGAACACGGCAATCGAGTATCCCAGCCGTGTCGCGTATGCCATCAACGCCGGGATCGCCGTCGCCGTTGTCGCTGTTACCCTCGCCATCGCGTGCAAGACCCGAGTCGTGGAACAAGAACAAGTCCCTCGTGGCCTTCTCGAAGGTCCCATTGGGCTCGCTTTTCTCCTCGTAGTAGCCTTGATAACCGTGGGTCTCCCGTACATGCTTGCAACCCTCGACCTCGTCGACTTCACGACGGCCGGGACGCTCCACGTCACTGGCATGGTGGCCGTGCCGCTGCTGGGATTTTTCATGCTCTCCCGGCTTGCGCGCACGAACATCACCGGCGGGTACGCGGCACTTGTCGGTTCGTTCGGCGGGGTCGGACTCGTGGTCGGCATTGCTGGATACCTCGTCGGGGGGAACACGTACAACATGGATTTCTACATCGGCCTGGCATTCACGATATTGCTCGCGCTTGGCGTGATCACGGCATGGCTCTACAAGCCACGGTCTCGTGGGCAAGAAAGCGTCGTGTTCTCTGGAGCATCGAAGTGCAACCCGGAGGTGCCCAGGTAAAATGGCAGGAGAAAAATCGCATCGATTCGTGTGGGGCGTGGCCCTCGCGATCGTCATCCTCGTTTCAGCCATCCCGTTCGTCGTGGAAGTTTACCAAGACGCGACGCTGGTTCAGACCCACCCCCTCGCCCGGGAGAAACACGTGCTGGCCTATTATTACCCGTGGTTCCATAACGGCACGAATTACACGGGCACGCTCGGCGGTAAAATCGTAGAGCCGGGCAACGCGACGGGTTGGGCACGCTGGGGATCCCCGGATGACCCTTGTTACAATTACACGATCGCCTCCTCCTTGACACAGCAGCAAATATATTATTGGAAGAATGGCCTGGAAAGAAACTACTCGTGGGCATCCATCGCGCACTGGCCGCTCGATGGTCTCTATGATGTTGCCGACCCCGCCCAGATCAACCGGCATTACGACCGCATGAACCGCGCGGGAATCGACGTTATGATCGGAGACTTCTTCGGCGACTACGAGTTCCAGAACCCGACGATGGACAACTACATCGAAGTCGCAAGGAACCGCACTGCCGGGGGGAGACCGAGTCCAAAGGTCACGTTCATGCTCGGCGTGTCGTTCGACGCGACGTGGCGGCCTTGGGGGCCGACATCGCTCAACGGCAGCGGCTTGGGCGAGATATCGCAAGCTGAATACATTTTCCACTACGTGAAATCGTATCTCGATGCCCACGGCAATGATGCCGAGTTTTTCCGGGTTAACGGCAAGCCCGTGTTTTTCACGTGGGCGACCTACCGCCCGGGGATGGATGTCTGGCGGGAGGCGATGGCACTCTTGCGGGCGCGGTATGACTTCTACATCGTCGTGGACTGGGGGTTGCTAAACAGTCCAGTTTTTGCTAGACAAAGTTGGACACGGTGTGGATGATATCCCGGTTTATGGGCCATGATTGGATGATGCATGGCATCATGACATCATGCGTGAGGATCGGCATCGCCGCGTCGATGATAGGAGTGTGCACCCGGACGATACGGCGATGGGATGCAGCGGGGAAGATCACGTGCATCAGGACGCCGGGAGGGCACCGGCGGATATCGTTGATCGTCATCGAAGGCCAGCAAGCAC
>JAUQYZ010000332.1 GCA_030587475.1 Candidatus Sigynarchaeum calidifontis | reverse complement strand
TGGAGGCAGCGACCACCCGCCCGGGCTTCGTGCTGCCCTTCAAGGCGAAAGCCCTCGCAGACCGTGCCAAGCAAGCCGAGGCCGCCCTCGATCGCCTCGCCAACCTCGGCGTCATCGAGATCCCCCGACCGCTATCATTCTGGCAGTCCGAGTTCCGCGCCCTCATCGCCGCCCTCGAAGCCGACACGAGCCTGCCCCGCACGATCCCCGGCCTTCTCGTTTAAATTCCACGAACACGCGCCACCAGAGATGACGAGTTGAAGAACCTTGGGCAGCAAGGTCCTTGGGCAGCAAATTTAAACTTGATCCAGAAATCAGCCACGGTTCAAGCCCGATCAGATGAATAAAGAATCAAACCTTTTCTTTAAGCCTAAACTGCAATTATGGAAGCGTGATACTATATATCGATCGAAAAATGGACAAACGCTATCTTTACGACCGCAATCCAAAAAGATACCTTAACTTAATGACGTTGCCCACGAACACATTGCTTACCCCATTACGTGTGAAAAGAGATGAACATCGAAAGGTGAACGAAAACATAGCGAAACATGGAAAAACTCAAATTCATTGTTTATATAAAAAATTAAAAAATTAACCATCACTGACAAGCTGTTCAAGAAAGCGGGAATGTGCAGGGGCGATTTTTTTGCAAAAAAGATTATATCGTGGATATTAAGGTTAATATCCATCCTTATTCAATTTTACAATCATGCCACGAAAACCGCTCGTATTCTGCTGAATATTGCTTTAAAACGGTTTGTATCCGAACCGGACGTGGCCACCGAGCAGCTTCGGGATTAAGGGGCGCAAAAGATTGAGCCACTTGAGGTTCTGGCGATACTGGTCGTCTTTCGCCACGTAGAAGATGATGCCGTTCACCGCGTGGTCGTCGTCCTTCCACATGACCGCCTTCCACACGGCGTCGCCGGGCGTCTCGTTGAACGCCTTGCCCACGAACACGTAGATCTGCTGGAGGATGTGGTTGTAGGCCTGCATATGCATCGCGGACTGGTTTTCCTTGATGTGCTGCACGCCGCCCGGGTCGGGCGTGACGTACGGGCTGACCCAGAGTTGCTTTTCCGGGAAGGTATTCTTGAGGATGTTGCGCAATTTATCCCAGTTGAAGCCATTGCCTGCATTGTCGTGCAAGATGCTCTCGAGCTTGTCCTCGAATTCCTTGCGTGCTCTCTTCCAGCCGCCGGGAATCGGCTCGTTCTGGTCTTTTGCATATTGCCAGAAATTAAGCCCGTTCTTCACGTGCTTCTCCCGCTCTTGCGGGCGCTTCTTGGCCCAGTTGAGCAAGATGAAGTATCGCTTGCGATAGCCTTTTTCCTTGTCGCTTTCGTCGACCTTCAGGGCCTTGTTATGGATGCCGAGCCTCTCGACCGCCTTGATGTATTCATCTTCCACTGCTGCCTGGAGCTTGCCCTCGACCTTGAGAGGCTCGTGCTTGATCTTGGCCGCGTCGAGGGCCTCGCGGGCCTTTTCGAAAATGGAACCCGAGCAGATGAGGACGGTCTCGTCCTCCTTGCGGTTCATGGCGAGCAAGCCGCGCATAACTGCTTTCGCGGCCTCTTCTTGAGGCAATTCCTTGTAGTACTTCGGCGCTTGATACGCCTCGATGGGGATCCATTCAAAATGGAGACTGTCTGTTTCCCGGCGATAAAAACCGATGACAGCACCTAACAGCGGGTCGCCGGTGCCTGCATCGTCTATCTCTATAGTCATAATACAAAGATCTGTTGCTTGTATTGTGATGGAGAATGGAGCGGGGGCATTTATGCTTTTGGACGGGTCTTTCGGGGAACGGGTTGCGCTGAACCGGGGAAAAAAATGGACGGACAAAAATATGGGCATACAGCGGCGCTCAGCAACGCAATTTTTTCGAGGCAGCGTAGATGCGCGTGGCGATCGTGTCGATGTGCTGCTCTTCCCAATCCAATACCAGCGTCATGAAATTGTTGTTCAAGGGCCGCTGCCACTCGGCCGGGATGTTTTCGGGGCCGAGCATCGTGCCGAGAATGCCGCCGACGTTCCCGCAGTTGCAATCCGCGTCCATCCCGCAATCCGCGCAGATCTCGAGGCTCCTGGAGAAATTTCCCTGCCCATGGAACAGCGCGAGCATGATGATGCCCGCGTTGGGTAACGTGTGAACATGATACAATCTACGAAGCGTGTCTTGCCGGATCTTGTCGGCACCATTGCACAGCTCGTCCAGGATCTCCCCCGTCGCGTAGTCCCTGAATGCGAGGACGTTCCGCTCCCAGTCGTCGGGTTCCGCCTCGTACAATGCCTCGGCTTTCGCCACCACCTTGGCGTACAGGCTGCCAGCCGGTATCACGGCCTTGCTCTTCTCGATCACCTTCCGCAGCCACGTGAACTGCACGGCACCGGGCGTGGCTGCGCTGGCCGGCAGCTCGAACGCGTTCGCGACCATGGCGGAGACGAAGAGCTCCCCCGTGATGCCCTCGCGCGCGTGGCTCACCTCGGCGTCGACGCGCGCGAGTTTCACCGCCGCCGTCATGTCGCCCGGGTAGACCCAGCCGGGCAGTTCGCCGCGCATCTGCGCGCCGATGAAATCGTGGTACGGGTTCCCGTCCACGAGTGCTTCCCCGAATCGAAATTCCCCCCGCTTGAACCGCTCGATTGCCACCTTCTCGGCCGTGAACGTGAAGTTCGGGTGGATGAGCTCCAGCCACTTCCGGGCCACGTCCATCGTGGTCACTTCCCGCCCTTTCTCCTCGAGGGCGACGAGCAGCACCATCTCGAACATCTCGTCGTCGTTCGGGATGCCCGGGATATACCCGTCCTCGTCGACCTTGAACCCGACGTATTTGTTGATGGTCCCGTGGATCTTCTTGATATCCTCGTGCGTTTTTCCCTCGGCCACCGCGCCCATCGTGCTGCCGACGACCCGCCCGATGAAGCCACCGTGAATCCGTCGTTGTATTTCCTTCTCGTCAAGGTGCAAAGCAATCCGCCTGCTAGAATCGATTCTTGGTAACCGATTCTTTTTTCTCATGACGGAGAATCTGACTTGTTTTATGAATTTCGGCGGTTTCTTTTTCGGGCAATTCCTTGTAGTATATCGGGGCTTGATGGAATTCCGGGGGATCCAGCGATTCCGAAGGTTTCTGCCCCCGCTAGGCCGACGACGTAAACTTCGGTGTTGACAAGTCGTTGATATATTCTTCTCACGATAAAAACGAAATATTTTAGTGTTCGCCTCAAGTATCAATTATCGCGATAGTTATACGAGTCATTAGCCTGGCTCGTTTCATATGATTCCGTCCGGTTCGTAAACTGCGCGCTAGATGTACCTAATTCCTCCAGCATGCATTATCATGGAAGCCAGAACGTCGAATTGTATGGTATTTCATCGATGGTGAGAATCATGGCAAACGCAGCACCACTCGAATCTCGCACAGCGCTCGATCGGGCAATATCAATGTCCCGTGTCATGTTGACAGGAGGTATCGGGCGCCTCATCTTCGACGCGTTCACGGAAATGGATTTCATCTTGTTAAACAAGACCATAATGACCTGGACCATCATCGCGGGTATCATCATCCCGATTGCCGCTTGGATCTTGTTGTCCATCGCCAAGGCCAACCAGGACAAGAATGAGAAGCTCGCACGCGGCCTCGCGGTGCCCGTGCTCTTCATGATGGTCGGCGGCGTGCTCGCGGCAGTCCTCGGGATGAGTTATTTTCCAGGTTACTCGTATACCATTTTCGACACGTTGGTAAAGGATCTCATTAGACTGGCGAGAAATGGCATGGATTACTTTATGGATATCCTCGACGACATGTTCGTGCTCATCGTCTTGGTCATAGCCGCGCAAAACATCTCTTTAATCGGGAATTTTATCTCAGCCGCCTCCAAGCTGCGAACTGGCGCAAGTACCCAGCCACAAGGATTGAACGTGGAAAGTTATCAAGCACAACCCGCCCAGTTCGCCCCGCAGCCAAGCGTGCTGCCGCCCGGGCAGCAGCCGAATGCACAGCCACAACCGTACACGCAGCCATGGATGGATACCCGGTATCGTTCGAACGTCGAGCGACCATCCGAGCCATACGCGCAGCCCTTGCCCGCGCAGCCCATACAAGCATCCATTGTCGCGGCGAAGCAAGTGTTTCCGAGGTTCTGCCGGTATTGCGGGGCGAAATTGCCGGATCAAGCATATTTCTGCGGGGATTGTGGCCGGCAACTCGTCGTGATCGAAACGACATTGGCCGTGGGTTCTCCCGCCAAGTCAGAACATGAAGAACCAGCGAGCCCCGAGCAAGTGAACATTCCAATGCAACCCGCGGCAACGCCGCCCGCAGGATCTCTCGTAATTCCTCCCGCGTCGACTAGACCGACCAATACAGAACCCGGTGCTGTTCCGCCCCTGGCAGTCATGATCCCCGTCCCGTCATCCCCGCTTGCGGTTTCACCGAAAGAATCATCGACACAGAGTTCTATCACGTCCCAGATAACGACGTTGCCTTCGCCAGGCGGTGCTGAAGTGCCTTTACCGGGCGGAACGACCACCCCCGCATCCGTGGGAACCCCACCTGCTAACCAGGCAGAGACGAGGGCAACGGTTGATTGGACGCAAGTCTGGGAGAAGATAAAGGCATTCTTCCGCCAGTTCACGAGGTGGGACACGACAAAGGCTTTTTTCCGCTGGCTCGGTTCGCAGATCGAGCAAGGCTTCGGGTGGGCATATCAAAAGGTGTTCAAGAAGGTACCGACGCAAAAAACGACGTGGTATTGTATCGGGTTGATCGCCGTTATCATCGGCGCGTTCATCATCCTCGGGGTTGCATTGACCCCGGGGCCATTCTTGAACGGCACGTGGCGGACTGCATTTGCTACCACATTTCATGTACAAACCGATTTTCGCACCGGATTCATGCAATATGAAGGCTCGCAGCAACGCACGATGACATGGACGATCACGCGTACCTTCAACCCGTCAATCGTGAACGTGGAGGTTAGCTTTACGGTTACGAGCTCGAGCCTCAATCCTGGTTCCGGGTACG
Organism: Candidatus Sigynarchaeum calidifontis; assembly: GCA_030587475.1. Classification (GTDB taxonomy): domain Archaea; phylum Asgardarchaeota; class Lokiarchaeia; order Sigyniarchaeales; family Sigyniarchaeaceae; genus Sigyniarchaeum; species Sigyniarchaeum tengchongense. The sequence goes on along the minus strand of JAUQYZ010000332.1, from coordinate 4,690 downwards.
TCCCGGACGTCTCGCCCATGACGCTCGAAGGCCGGATCAGCGGTACCCGGCTCACGCTTGTCGACAAAGCATCAATGTTCCAGGACGAGCGGGTCGTCGGCGAGTTCTCTTTCACGTCCGCGTCAATTATGGGTACATGGAACGACAGCTGGTGCTTGGCGTATTGCCAGGCGGTCTACACGAGCGTGAACGGCCTTAGCCTCGTGCGCTAATTATTTCTTCTCTTCAAATGAAAGCACGCGTTTAATCCGCCTCGTAATTCTGGGGTCGACGACCATCAATTCTGGCGACCGCCTGGCGTGATACATCGCATCCGTGGAAGTCAAGTGCCATCACGCCGCTTAAAATTATTCATGTCGACCCACAAGTGTCTCGAATCCACCATATGCTGCCTACTTGAAGGCAAGTCCTTGATCGATTCAATCATTCATACAATAATTCATTCTGCCTCCCTCTCGTCCCGTTGCAAAGCGAACCGGCATTGCGCGCAAGTACCAGATATTTAATTTTTAAACCAACCAAGATCATAGGTTATTTATCAATTTCGGATGCTTCATAGATTTCAAGCAGACGCACCTTGATTCTCGTGAAAAACATCATCATCGGCGCCGGGCCCGCGGGGCTTTCTGCGGCATACAACCTCGCCCGGCATGAAGTCAGCGAAATTCTCGTTTTAGAGAAGGATTCGCTGATAGGCGGCCTTGCAAAGACCCTCCAGTTCAAGTACGATGGTGAAACCTATTGCACCGACACGGGACCGCACCGGTTCTTCTCGCAGAACCCGGCCCTCTATAAGATGATCGAGGAACTCCTAGGTCCAGATTGGGTGGTCGTCGACCGGCTCACGCGACAGCTCATCGACGGCAAGTACTTCAGCTATCCCGTGGACATCGTGCAAGCTGTCAGCAACGTGAATCCGTTCGTCGCCATCAAGATGATGTTGGATTTCGTGCAAGCAACCGCTCGCAAGATCCTCGTCAATCCGAAGATCGTGACGTTCGAGGACTTCATCGTCCTCAATTTCGGTCGTCGCCTCGGCCAGTTCAACATGCTTAACTACACGGAGAAGATATGGGGTATCCCGTGCTCGCAAATCGCGGCGTCGTGGGCGGCCCAGCGCATCAAGGGCATGAACGCCTTCGACATCGTGAAGAAAGCCGTGATCAAGTCAAGCGGGCCGCGGTCCATGGTCGACTCGTTCTACTACCCGAAAAAAGGCATCCAGGAGATCTACGACAAGATGGCCGAATTTGCGGTCTCGAAAGGCGCGATGATAGAGAAAGAAGTCGAAATCACGAAGATCCTCCACGACGGGAAGCAGATCACGAGCATCGAATACAAGAAGGGCAAGCAAGACGTTAAAGAAGCCGTCCAGAACTTGATCTCATCGATACCCATAACCGATCTCGTCAAGATCATGGATCCCGCGGCACCGGCGCATGTTATCAAGGCTGCTGACAGCCTCGGGTACCGAGACCAGGTCCAAGTCTTTCTCATCATCGACAAGCCCCACATCACCAAGGACACGTGGATCTACTTCCCGACCACGCCGCCGACGTTCGGCAGGGCGATGGAACCCAAGAACTGGTACCCGACGCTGTCCCCGGAGAACCGGTCCTCGCTCCTGGTCGAGTACTTCGTGTTCAAGGGCGACAAGCTATGGTCATTGCCCGACGAGGCCATCATCAAGCGGACCATGCACGAGCTGGAATGGCTCGGTTTCATGGAACCGAACCAGCTGCTCAAGGGTTGGGTGCGGCGCCATGAAAAATCCTACCCCATGTGGGATCTCACCTACAAGCATCGCCTCGACAAGCTCACGGGCTGGCTCAAACAATTCTCCAATCTATACTGCATCGGCCGCAATGGCCGGTACTTCTACAACAACCAGGATCACAGCATCGAGACGGGCTTGCTCGCGGCGCAATCCATCATCGAAGGAAAGAAATATGATCTCGACAACATCGGGATGGAAAACACCTATTTCGAGGCAGGCATGCTCTACAAAAAAAATCAAGGTAGCAAGTAAGCTTCCATCGATCGCTCGTAGATTTCACGCGTGGCATGAACAGCATGGTGATGATACGGCCGTTCAAAGGATATCGGTACAATCTCGCCAGGATCAAGGATCTCGCCGACGTGGTGACACCACCATACGACGTCATCTCTGACGCGCAGCGCGAGGCATTCTCCAAGCGTTCCGAGTACAATTACGTCCATCTCATTCTCCCCAAGGACGATCGAGGTGACAAATACGCGGATAGCGCTGCCCGCCTGGAGCAATGGATCCATGCCGGCGTGTTCATGAAGGATCCCGAGGAATCCATCTACGTCTATGGTCACACGTTCAAGTATTCGGGGAAGGAATACACCCGCCTTGGCTTCGTCGCCCTGGTGGAGATCGAGCCGCTCGGTAAGGGGGTCCTCCCACACGAGAAGACGTTCCCGAAACCGATGGAGGATCGGCTCAAGCTGATGGAAGCAAACAAGGCGAATCTTGAGCAGATATTCTTTATTTACAATGATGAGCCAAATATCATCGAATCAATTCTCCAAAAAGCCATCGCCGGCAAGCCAGAGGACGAGAAATTCGAGGACGACGACGGGGGCATCCAGCGCCTGTGGCGCGTTTCTGACAAGGAGATCGTCGGGGCAGTCTTTAAGGAGATGCAGAAGCAACAATGCGTAATCGCTGATGGCCATCACAGGTACAAGACCTCCGCCGAGTATTATGCCAGGCATCCCGAGATCGCCGCAGCTCGATATCGCATGGTCTCGTTTGTCAATTCTTCTAACCCTGGCTTGCTCATCTTGCCGACGAATCGGATACTATACAACATCGGCAAGATCGACATCAAGAAGGTTCTCGACAAGGTCGAGACGTATTTCAAAGTTGAATGCATGCCATCGGCCGAGCAAATGGTCGAAAAGCTGCGCTCGATTCCCGCCGTCGATGGAAAGAAAGGCGTGAAAAGCAACGTGCTCGGCATGCAATGTAACATCGATGGCCATTCCTACATCTTGACGCTCAAGAACCCGTCGGTCTTGGACGAGAAATATCCCGGCCAGTCAACCGGGTACCGGCACCTCGATTTAAACGTCTTGCACAAGCTCCTCATCGATGAATGCCTCGGGATAAAGGATGATGCCCTTGAAATCGGAAAAAACGTCGAATATGTCAAGGGAAACGAGGAGACCATGAAAAAAATGCAAGATACCAAGAAATACCAGATCGGATTCTATGTCAGAGCCGTGCTCGTGGAGGAAATCTTCCAGGTCACGCGTACTGGCGAGGTCATGCCCCACAAGACGACATTCTTCTACCCGAAAATGTACAGTGGCCTGGTCTTCTGGAAAATGGACGAATCGTGATTCGGATCACGTTTGCTGGTAAAAGGGAATCTTATATTGCTTCCACGTTTTTGTATCCATGATTTGGGATCGCGACGAGCGGTTCGCCATGGCTAATCGAATCATCATCAAGAGCTTTGCGTACGATAATCCTATCACGTACATCGAGCACATCGACGTGCCGGCGCATCAAGTGCGGTTCACGGAGAAACTCGCCATGAGCCGGATTATTCCGGCACATGCACAAAAGCTCGGCAAGGCGATCCGGGATAGAGGACTCAAGCTCGTCGTCTTCTCGGGATCCTGGTGCAAGGATTGTCAGGAGGTGATCCCTGCCCTCGCCAAGATCTGCCAGGTCACGGACATCCCGATGAAAATTCTGGGAGGCGCGAAATTCAGCCAGCAAAAACCCCCGACGTGGCACGTCCCGCCCTCGCCACCCGAGATGAACGAGCTGAACATCGAACGCATCCCCGCGATCTTGTTCGTTGACAAGTATGGCGTGGAGGTTCTTCGGTATTACGAACGCCCGCCCGCCGGCAAGTCCCTGGAACAGCATCTCCTCGACCTCGTGGAGTCGAGGGTTCCCGCCCGGCTTGGAACTTGAACCGACACTGGTACTCGCAATGAAGGTCTTGATCATCACCCCTGGAGACAAGCGGCTTGAACATGTCGCTTCTTCATTCAAGCAGCTTCTCCTCTCGGCGTTCGATCGGATCGAGGTCGACATCGTTCATCTCAGCGCCCTGGCGTCACCGGAGATCATTGAACGCCACGACGTCATCGTCCTGGGCACGCCAACGATCAAGAACGACATCTACTGGCCGCTGCAAGTCGCGGTCGATGCTGCGATGCATAGGATCCCGCGGGATCAGATCGCACGAAAGATAGCGACGGGATTCACGATCTCCGATAACCTCGCCGATTCATCTCGCAACCTTGAAGGGATCCTCTGGGCCTTCACGGAAAGCAATGCGAGGGTCCTCGAACCACTTTTTCTGCATGATGGCGATTCTGGCGCGCGAGAAGCCGAGAAATTAAGCAAGTACATTCAGGACATGAAGAGCATCTTGATTTGATTGACTTTTACTGGACTTTCAAAGATATCCCTTATATGCTTTCCCAACAAAGGCTTTTACCGAATCAACAAGGCGTATCCCTACGTGTCTCAACTACAAGGTTGATAATTCTTTGCCATCATAAATATTCGCCCCCGCCCCAGATACACCATTGTATGCCCGTATAGTAATGAATTTATTTTACACTACGATAAATTCGAGCCGTGTATGGTTTCAAATCTGATGATGTTAGCGCAATGGGCTAGAGGAAGAAATTCACG
>JAUQYZ010000317.1 GCA_030587475.1 Candidatus Sigynarchaeum calidifontis | reverse complement strand
CACGCCGATCAATGTCTGGATCTGCACGTCGCCATCGTAATCGATGCGCTCAATGATGGCTTTCTTGTATGGTCTCTTGTGCGGATGCACGATCAAGGTCACCGGATAACCTAAATGGCGGGCCATCGCGCGAGTGGCCTCGTGGGCGTCTGCCGTGATGACCTAGATCCGCTTCGACGAACTTGCTTGTGCGTTGTCCAGGGCCTTGCGCATGTCGGCTTCACCACGCGCCGTGGAGACGTTTATGCCTAACACCTTTGATGACTGGTATCCACGGACGATGATCACGTATATGGTTTCCCCGTCTATCTTGAAGAACGTCTCGTCGATCGAAACGGCATGATCCTTGGTCTTATGGCTCACGAGCTTGTCTCGCCTCTTCCCGCGTGCGATGGTCTCGTCCACCGCTTTTCGCAACAGCGACACGAATGCATCCGATACCCCGTGCTGCGCGGCGACTGTCTTCGCCTTTGCACCATGCCGGTATAGGGCATCGATCATCTCCTCGATCTTGTGATGTACGAGCTTGGCGATCTCGCCGGACGTGAGCACGGTGAATTGCCTTCCGGTCTTCTTTCCGCGATGGATGCGACAATCTGGATTGTTGCAGATGAAGGCATCGACGCGGCCGTTCTCGCGGGGTCGGGTGCCGTTGCGGCTGACATCGCTAGAAAAACAATCGGGACAGCAGATCAAAATGTTCGCACCAAACGCCGTTTTAATTACGATGGAAACTCTATGCTCCTTTTTTTGCACGTATTTCGTATCATGATGAAAATGGAAGAGCAAAATTTGCTGAAAAAGATGTTGCTGCTTGAAATAGATGAAAGAACACCATTATCTGAAACGATCGGATGATCGGTTTCTCAGACAAAAATCGTGGCTTCCGTGCATTAAACCGTTCGAATAATAAAGGTGTAAACAGCCTATAATTGTCAATGGGAAGAAAGAATAGAGGCAATAGCCCCGTTAGATTCCGTCCTCGATAATTTCATTCGGACTTAAAACTAGCCCACAATATAAGTAAGTAAAGAAAAGGATCAAGGCGCCATACCCGGGTATCCCGGCGGCACGTTCCGCGTCGGCGGGTCTAACAAGTCGGCGAACCACAGCGGCACGTCCCCCCGATTCGCGAACGTCCACGGCCGCAGCGCATCCATCACCGCCTCGCTCGCGGCCGACTCGTCAAGCACCGCTAGCCGTGTGTCGATTTCCGCCAGTGGAATCGAACTGTAAAAATGTTGGTCTGCCGCGTTCCACGTGGCGAACACCTGGAACCCGCTACGCAGCAAGTCGCCGTCCGTGCGGAACCGCACGAGGAACTCTCGCGGCCCCGCGGCGTGCGTCCAGCCCCACGTGATCTTCACGTAGGTCCATCCCCGCACGTACCGCATAGCGCCGGTCCTGAACCCCGCGCCCCATGCATACGCCATGAACTGCACCCGAGCGCATTCCCTTACCATAATCGGTTGCAGTACGCCTATAAGCGCCCCGATCGACACGTCTCGCTGGTCGACAAGCCACCGCCGCTCCATGTACGATTTCATGAGCATCTTCGCCCACTGTTCCTCGCGCCCGCGCCTAGCCTCAGCCTCCGTCTTTGGATCTTGCCCGACCTTGAACGCCGATGGTTCCAGCACTTGATCGAACACCATCACCCGCCACGCTTCCAGCCACGCCCGCAGCACGAGCCGCCCGGCCTCGGTCAAGACCATGCGTCCCCCCGACTCGCCCGTCAAGGGCGTGCCCGCAGCCAGCCCCAGCCCTTCGAGTGCCTGGCGCAGGGTGGCGACGATCTTGGCGACCGGCGTCGACGACATCGTGTCGTGCAAGTCGACAGGCACGAACGCCTTGATGTCCCGCAGCCGAGCCTCGAAATACGACAGCACATCGTCGACGCTCGCCGCCCCAGCCCACTGCCCTTTCACGTGTTGGGTGAAGTCGGAACCAGCAATCGCCGACGCGATCGCCGCGGCCATCCGCTCCCGCTGGGTTATCGTATCTTGCACGCTATCCATCATCGCTTGGGTCACGACCCCCGGCAGTGCGAACACGTCCCCACCCTTGCCTATATATGCGCGACCCAGGATGGATGCGAAACGCAATGGACTTGGTCCCATCTTGAAGTATTCCAGCGCCTTCTTGAACTGGTTCAATTTTGTCGCATCAGTAGCTTTGATAAACCGACCGAACATCCGGCTCAAGAGATCCGGCGACAGCACGGCGTCCTTTCCAAGCAGCCGCATCGCAACTTGTACGAAATACCGGTACATGAGCACACCATCGAAGATCGCATCGGGGGCGACCCCCTCGCCGAATTGCCTTTCCAGGAACGCCAGCAGCGGCGCCCTCTGCCCGGCCGTGGCAAGCCAGCCTTCCAGGTCGGCCCGAGAGTACGTCATCCGCTGGCCTTTCTGCGCCTCCTTCGCCCAGTCCAGCAGCTGCTTCGACAAGTCGTTGTAGATCCTGGACGAGCCCATGTCTTGCATGAACGTCACGTATGTCGCCGCTGCGCTTGAATCATAAATCGGCGAATGCCCGTCGGCCCCGTCAATCCACGTGACCGACCCCGCCGACATCGGTTTCGTCTCATCGACCGTGCCCACCTTCCGTCGCACCTCGAACCTGGCCGTCGTCCCGTCGTCCGATACCTTCTTGATGGTCGCCAGCACGTGCTGCCCGTCGGCGAGGCGCCACAGAATCGTAAGAGTGCTGCTCGCCTCATCGAAGGTTGCAAAAATGGCTTTCTGCGTTGCGGTCTCGATCAGTTGATATTTCTCAGGGTCAGTCACCGGCGTCTCGCCTGCTGCTTCGCGTTGCCCGGCCTGCAATCTCATTCCGTAGGTCATCTCGACCATCGTTCGATGCCAAGCGTCATCGCTTTGCGGCGAGCAATGAAATATCGTTTGACGGTAAGATGGCTTACCATCTTTTCGCATGCATTCCTTGCTCAAGCAATAGAGGTCACCGAATAAGTTCTTGAAGACGCCATCTCGGAAATTCGGTACTGCTAAATCCCCGGCTTTTATCTGGTGCGATGTGCTGGTATCGTAATTCCCACCCGGGTCTCGATTCGACGTCAAGCAATCCGATTCCGCCCCATCGACGCTGTCGTATCGTTTTTTGTATTCCGGATTCGCTTCCGAATTAACAGTCCGCTCCCAAAAATCCGCCTCGCCTTGGCCGCCCGTGAACCCACCAATGATACCCGCCTCACTCTTCGCATCCAATTCGCCTAAGCGAGTAATTTGGGCGAGATACGCCTTACCGAGTGAGCCCGTTGCATATAACAATCTAATCAGACTAGTCATCGACATCTCCGGGTGTGCCTCGAGGAATCCCATCGCGTCGATGCTCGTGAGAAATTCGGGCGTGACCTCCTTGATCGTGTAGTATTGCTTCCCAAGAGAATCCACGTTCCCCAATTCTATATTTCCAGTATACTTAGTCTGTTGAGTAGATTTCCGGGTCCTGAACTCCAAGCCGTATCGGATCAAAAAGCCGTCAAAATTTTGGCGACCATTTTCTTTGCTTATCGTGAATGCGGGTTGGGTTGGATCCACGAAATCGATGATCGTCCCGCCGTTCTCAATGATGTTTATATATTCTTGTCGCAGCTTGAACGGTCGATCGAGATCGCCCGTCCTTTCGAAGAACCGATCGATCACCGCCTCGAACAGCCCGGTTGCATACCGTACGCCTTGTCCGTGATAGCGCGCTCCCGTGCTCGTTTGGATGCCAATTTTTTTCAACAAATCGTTCAGTTCCGCTTCAGAATTGATGGTATGGTCGTACGCTCTGCCCTGGAACGCTTTCCCGACTTTCGTGAACTCTTCAGGATTCCGCAAGTCATCCGCGGTCAAGTCGGTTATTTTCTTGTCTGGGTCGACCCAGCTGATCATGCCTCGTCCCTTGGCCACATCCTTGTACGTCAAGCCCCTCCGCTCGAGCATTGCGAATGAAAATGATGTCCCGCTCGGGAAGGTAAAGCTACACCGATCAAATTCGATGGTCTTTCCCGGCGGAAGAAGTGGCTCACCATCGATGACCGTGTTGCGGAGCCGGTTCTCGATATAGGCATGTGCATCCCGAAGCGAGATATCCGGGTTCACGGACAAGATGAGTCGTGATGCTTCGGATATGGCATATTGAACGTCAAGATTATCGCCAAAATCTAGGGCTTCGTGAACTACCTCCTCGATATCCTTACTTTCAGCACGAACCTGGAGATCGCGGCTTATCGTGGTGATGGTTTCTGCGTTAACTCCAGCGCGAGCGAGGGCACGAGCAAGTGATGACGACTCGCGCATGGCCTGGATGAACCGGCAGCGCGTCGACGCGAGCGCCAGTTCGACCGCGCGGGTGACCGCCTCGCCCGTCTCGCCGCGGGCATGCATGTGCGTGACCAGGGCCTCGAGGTTGCGCGTGGCGACCCGCTCCGAGCCGCTCGTGATCCGGGTATACAAGGTGGCGATGTATTGCTGCTCCCGCGTGGCCAGCCGGACGCGGGCCTGGCGCGTGTCGACGCGCGGGCCGGCCTGGCCGCCGAAATCCGATAGGCCCTCGCCGATCTCCTCGAGGATGCTGTCCTTGATGACCTCGTAGTACGCCCATGCCTTGTCGTTCTCGTCGAAGTGGAAGGCACCCTCGAGCACGACCTCGTCGAAGATGCTCCACGCGATGCTCGCGATGGCACGGACCATGGCTTCGGTGAAGATCTCGTCGATGAGGCCCGAGATAAATCCTTGGATGAACCCCGTTGCCAAGTTGCCCGAGTACGCGTTCGCGCCTGTCGTGGCTCCGACGGCAGCCATCGTCGCGACGAGCTCGAGCCCCGCGTCGATGAGCTGCGCGGCGAGGCCGAATTCCGTGTAATCGCTCCGGGCGGTCTCGTACGCGCTCGCCAGGCAAGCGATGTTGTAGTCTAGGAGGTACGGGATGGACACGGGGATGGGAACGGGCACGTAGTCGAAGAACCCGCCGCCATCCTGGAGCGAACTGCAGGTCCTCGTCGGGTCGAGCGCGTCGCCCCACGTGATTTCTATGCCGCCCGTGTCGATGCCCCCGATGCCGAAGAACCCGCCGAACGTGCCGCCACCGCCGACCCGGTACCAGCGCAGCGGGAGCAGCGCGCCCTCGACGAACGAGCTCAGCCCGCCGCTGCCCGCTGCCTGGCCGCCAAGCTCGGCTGCCGCAACGGTGGCAGGATGCGTCGCCCCGAGGGAGACCGGCAGCGAGCCACCGCGTTCCACCGCGTAGTTGTAGTACACCTTGCCGTCCGTGCCCATGACGGGGACGATCCGCACGTCGAGGTCGACGCCGAACGTCTCGTCGATGGCTCGCTTGATGGCCGCCTCCGCGTCGGGCACCTCGTACATGTTGAACCCGGCGTGGAGCACGTGGCGCATGTATTCGGGCGTGATGCCTTGCACGAGGAAGTTCGACGCGCCGTGCTCGTTCGCGAGTTCCGCCCACATCTGCAGCCGGATCGGGACGGCGCCCAGCCCGCCCAGCACGCCAGAGAATGCTTGCTCCGTGATGCGTTCGTCCTTGTCGGGAATGCGCTGGTCCTCCAGCAGTCGCAAGAACCCGGACTGCCACAGGTTGAGCTGGTCGACCGCGCCGAACGATGCGCCCCAGAAGTCCTCGAGCCAGTTCTCGTGCGACAGCGGGCCGAGGAAGGCGACCTCGAAGCTCATGCGCGGTAGCGCGAGCCAGACCGGCCCCGCGGGCCCGCCGGCCGCGACGGGGAGGTTCGAGTAGGGGAACGCGGGCGTGTAGAAGTCGCCCGTGTACGTGTCTCCCCATTCCTCGCGCCGTGAGATCGTCACGGCACGGGCGTAGTCATACTCGCTGGCCTCGGCGAGGGCGGCGGCAACGTCCATCGCGCCTTTCAAGATGCCCCAGACCATGTTAGCAACCATGCGAACGGCTTGCGACGAGCCCTGCGTCGCCAGGTTCATGAGGATACCCATGATCACGTCCAGGATGAACTGGAACCAGAACTCGCCCGTGAACTGGCTCGTATACTCGTCCCAGTACTCGCGCTCGGCTTGCTCGAGGATGAACGGGTTGTACTCCTCCCACTCGCTGAGCCACGTGGTCTTGAAGAATGAGTCGTCGTCGTCGAACCGCTGGTTGCCGTTGTAATCGATGAAGAACCCGACGGCCACGGGCGCGGGGTTGCCGTCCTTGTCGACGTTCGCCTTGGAGTGGCTCGTGAAAACGAATCCAACCTCGTAGTTCCGTCCATCCCCGTCCGAATCGTACCAGTATATCGAGCCGTGGTCGTCGTACGTGGCATATCGGGGATTGGTCCTGACCCGCACGTCCGGCTCCACGACCACGTTTGCCTCGAGCCACCGATCGCCGTCCGCGCCCGAAAAGATGAACCGCTCGCTCGTCGCGAGCATGTTGTACGAGTATTCTGCCGTGATACTCGTCTCGTCGTCGTCCTCGGCGGCTACTTGCGCGAGGAACACGAGGTCACTCGTGGTATGGTTCCCCAGCAGCGTGCCGTCCGCGTCCATGGTGAACGCGCATTCTCCTGTCCCGCCCGGATATGGCGGCTGGTAGTGTGCACCGCTGGACGCGAGGATCGTCACGTTACCGGATTCGCCATCCGGGCGCGACGCCTCGATGGAATAGCGGTGCCCCACTTGCCACTCGGCAAGTGGCAAGTCGTTGGTATGATAGCCCAGGATGGCGGTCGTGCTGAACCCGCCGGTCTCGAAGCTCGCGCACGCGACGCCGCGGGTCTCGGCATAGGGCCGATCGAACGTGTATTCCGCCGTCGCGAGCACGTTCCCGTTTTCCTTGAGCGTGAAGATCCACGTGGCATTGCACGCGCGCTCGGCATCCCACGTGGCCTGGTCGATCGACACGTTGACGAAGTCCAGGATCGGCCACGATGGGCGGAAGTACTGCCCGACGACGGGCGCTGAGAGCTGGACGAGGGGGTCGCCCGGCGTGGCTTGAGCGGTGCCGGTGGCGATGTCATTCCCCTCGACGTGCGTGTCGTTGGTGTACATGGATACCAGGAAGCACAAGTCCCTGGTGAACTCGATGACCGGCTCGATGAAAAGCCGCCGGTCGTCAATGCCGGGATGGAGGTCGTTGTAGGGATTCAAGTCGACGTTGTAGAGGAATCCATACCGGTTGAAGAGCGACGTGCCAGGGACAAGCCCCATGCGCATGTGCCCGCCGCTGTAGGTATCTTCCGTGTAGGTGAGCGCGACAACGCCCGAATCCGCGGCTACCTCGAGCCAGTAGGTCTTGCCCACGACGAGCCCGTCGACGAACAAGTCGACCCAGGTCATGTTCCACGCGTCGATCGCGTTCCACTTGGTAGCGGGGATCGACGAGACCCGCG
>JAUQYZ010000271.1 GCA_030587475.1 Candidatus Sigynarchaeum calidifontis | reverse complement strand
GTTCCAATACGCAGCATCGTCGTGGCGGTACCCGTTGCTGAACGACGTCGTGCCGAGCTCTTTTAGCACGTCCTCCGAAACTTTTTTGAAGAAGGAGAACCAATCTTCTCGTGGAACCAATTCTTCGGCAGGGCGAAGGTGGATCTTCGCCTTGCTTGATGCTTTCGTAGACATGTAATCGAGTAAGAATTGGTTCCACAAAACCGTTTTATTTTTAAGAAGTAGGGTCTAACTTCACTTTAGTCTGACACTGATACTAGTTTTTTTAATCCACATCGCCGTGTAAAAGAACAGCGCAATGGTGCCCCGATCATGAACCGACCGGCGAGGCCAAACATCGTCTGGATCTTCGGCGACCAGCACCCGTGGCACGCCTTGAGCTGCAATGGCAATCCCGACGTGAAGACGCCGAACATCGACGCCATCGCGGCGGCCGGCGTGAACTTCGTGAACGCCGTCGCGGGCTATCCGTTGTGCTGTCCTTTCCGAGGATCGCTCCTCACGGGCAAGTACCCGCACAAGGTCGTGCCAGGGCACCAGTATCGCATGGATCCCAGGGAGCGAACCATCGCCCACGCGTTCAACGATGCCGGCTACAAGACGGCGTACTTCGGCAAGTGGCACCTCGATGGCTTTCAAGAGCAGCACGGCGACGTGACCCGGCACGTCGTACCGCCCGAGAGGCGGGGCGGGTTCCAGCAGTGGGTCGGTTACGAGAACAACAACAAGCAATGGGACACGTGGGTTCACGGTGGCGAGGGCAAGAAAGCGTTCCAGTACAAGCTCCCGGACTACGAGACCGATTGCCTCGCGGGCCTCCTCGTCGATTACATCAAGGACGTGCGAAAACAAAGCGAAGCCGGCGACCCGGCCCCGTTCTTCGCCGTCCTCTCGGTGCAACCCCCCCACAATCCATATTTCGCGCCGGAGGAATACATGGAGCGATTTTTCAACCTGGACACGTTCACGCCCAAGCCGCTGCACCGGCGGGAGAACGTCCCGCCCATCAAGGCCTTCAGGGAAGCGACGGCCCGCGACCTGGCCGGCGCCTACGCGATGATCGAGAACCTGGACTGCAACGTCGGGCTGGTGCTCGATGCCCTCGACGCGAGCGGGCTCGCCCGGGACACGATGGTCATCTTTTTCTCGGATCACGGGGACATGCACGGCAGCCACGGCCACCAGCGCAAGACGTCGCCCTACAACGAGTCGGTCCGGATGCCCTTCATCGTCGGGAACGCCGCCGAAGCTATTGCCCGCAAGAATGCACCGTGCGAAGGAGCGGGAACGCAGGTTGGAAGGCAATCCGACGCCATGGTGAACCACGTCGACATCGCCCCCACCACGCTCGGGCTCTGCGGCATCCCCGTCCCGGATGCGATGGAGGGCACCGATTTCTCCAGCCACGTCCTGGGCGGGAAGCATTCCGCCGGCGAGCCGGATTCCGCGTACTTGCAATCGGTCATCCCGACGGGCCACGATGACTGCATCGACAAGCCATGGCGGGGCGTCCTCACGCGCGACGGCTGGAAATACGTGTGCTTCGAGGGCATGGAGTGGCTTTTGTTTAACTTGAACGATGATCCCTTCGAATTACAGAACCTCGCCCATTACTCGCGATACCGGCTGGAAAAAAAAAGGCTGAATGCCATGATCAAGGCCTGGATTGATAAAACCGGCGACAAGTTCCAGCTTCCCGAATTGGATGCACGTGAAAAAAGGATTAAGGAGATCGCGAGGTAGAGGAGAGCATGGTTTCCGAGAAGAACCGAAAAATTGTCCTGCCAGAAAAGTACTGGCAAGAGTTTGCCTTCTACATCGAGAAGGAGCCGCAGCCGGACTACGTCCACGCGCCCGTCGAGGCCCACGAGGCCTTCCGCGACATGAAGTTCGGGGTCCGGATCCATTGGGGCATCTATTCCATCTGGGAGCTGCAAGGCGAGTCCTGGCCATACTTGAAGATGGACAAGCAGAAGCGCCAGGCATACCAGGAGCTGTACAAGACGTGGAACCCGGTCGGGTTTGATGCAGAGCAATGGATGCAATTTTTCGACCGCTGCGGGTTTAAATGCTTCGCGTTCACGACGAAACACCACGAGGGCTTCTGCATGTATGACACGAAGACCCGGGTCAAGAAGCGCGTTAACTGGACCGCGCGCGATGACCCGTACATCGAGGACTGTGACCTCGCCTACAGCATCATGGAAACCCCGTTCAAGCGCGACGTCGTCAAGGAGCTCTGCGACGCGGCCCGGAAGCGCGGCATCAAGATCGACCTCTATTTCTCGCACCCGGACTGGTACGATGCGGATTTCCGGCCCTATGGCCACCATCCCATCCTTACCGAGGAATCGATAGACAATCCCCTCGATTTCGAGGCACATACGATTGGGTTTTTTACCGGCGATTACCTGGAGGTTATGGATCCCCCGACGGCGGAGGAATCGGCCCGCATGATGCAGCGGCACCGCGACCAGCTCGTCGAGATCATCGGCAACTACAAGCCCGACATGTGCTGCCTCGACATCCGCCTCGGCCCGCGCAACTGGCCGCACGTGCGCGAGACGATCAAGATCCTCCGAAAAATGCACCCGCCCGTCATGTTCCGCAACCGGGGCATCGGCAACTACGGGGACTACTACACGCCCGAGGGCTTCATCCCCGGCGACCCGGCCAACACGAACATGCCGTGGATGGTCATTTACCCGCTCGGCCGCTCGTTCTCCTACGAGGACGACCCCGACAAGCACAAGGGAACGAAGTGGGTCGTCCACAACCTGGTCGACGTGTGCGCGAAGGGCGGGAACTTCATGGTCGGCATCGGCCCCGGCAAGAACGGCACGTTCCACCCCGAGGCGATCAAGCAGCTGGAGGCCGCCGGCGACTGGATCAAGGTCAATGGCGAGGGCATCTACGGCACGCGCCCGTGGGCGAAGGCATGGAAGGAAGGTGACAACGCCCGCTTCACGGCGTCGAAAGACGGGAAGACCGTGTACATGTTCTTGCTCGAGTGGCCAGGCACGATGCTCACGAGCAAGTTCCTCGTGCCGAGGGCGGGATTCAGGGTCACCATGCTCGGCATCGAGGAGCCGCTCGAATGGACGCTCGATGGCGGGGAACTCGCCGTCTCGATCCCGGCCAGCATCGCGGGCAAGAAGCCGTGCGACCACGCGTGGTGCTTCAGGGTCGAGCTATGAAACGACGATTGCAGCGGTTTTTCTCTTCCACAACCGCTCCGTGAGCCGGTCGATGCTTCCCCTTTCCTTCAGTATCAAGTAGACCGCCCACGCGAGCACGAGCATCAAGTAAACGTACCTATAGCATAGCACGAGGAGCAGCGAGTAAAGGGTCGGGACCAGCCAGCGCCAGTCGATGCGCGATGCTGGCTTCGACGCGGCCTTCCGCAGGTCCAGGTCGGCCGAGTCGTGCAAGATCGACACGAACGGCGCGAGCAAGATGAAATAATACTTGTACGTGTGACTATAAAACACGTGTAAAAACAGGACCATGAGCAGCGAAAAGAATAGCATCCGTGCAAAGTAAATATTGCGGGTCGCTTGATCCTCATCGATCTTCACCTTGCGAGAGACGATAAAAAATGATACATACACGCCCACGCCGCATGCGAGTAACGGGATGTTGTATGCAAGTGCCCATACGATGACGTTCGTGAACGGCTCGGGCACGCCGATAAGGAAGAAAAACGAGTTGAAGGTCACGGGGTAGGAGTTGAACTTGAAGAAATATGAGAGATAATCGACGGCGCCGGGCCCGCCCGCGCCGGCCAGATACACCTGTCCCAAATAGCCGACGGGGTTGACGGCGACATACGGCAAGGACGCGAGCAAGATCGTCCCGCAGCACACGGCCGTGATTATGATTATCTTCCAGGTCACTGCCTTCAGCGCCCTCGCGCCGGAAGACCGCACCATCGCCATCAAGAGCAGCGGGAAGAACACGAGCGCATATTGCTTGGTCGCTATCGCGATGCCGAGCGCCACGGCCGGCCACGCGCCCTTTCGCTTGATCGCCAGGTAGAAGGCGAGCATGACGAAGAACACGAACATCGGTGGCGTGAGCCACGTGTACGAGCCATACAGCAGCACGAAGGGGTTTAAAAGGTATAATAGCATGGCGATGCTTGCCCGCTTCTCGTTTCGCGTGAGCTCGAAGGTGGTCTTGAAGACGAGGAGCGCCGTGAGAATGGTGAAAGCCAGTATCGGGAGCGCAAGTTTCCATGCAGGGAGCGGGAGCAAATTGAATAGCCAACATACTTCCGCATACAAAGGCGGGTATGGATAAGCGATCGGGACGGCCGATGAATATAGATCGACGCCACTGGCGAGCGCCTTGGTCCACATAATGGTCTGGAATTGGAAGTCAGCATAGGCCTCCACTGTGAACACGTCGGCGAACAGCGGGTCAACCGAGAGTGGCGCGGCAAGGGAGCTAGCGCGCAGCCAGAACAGCGCCGTGTTGATCCCGACTCCTATAGCAAAGAGCCGCTTCCAGCCGCGGAGCGTCCAGGTGAGCACGGCGAACGCTGCAAGGAAACCTCCTGCCATGATCGCCATCCCGGGCTTGTACGTGACGGGCGTGATTGACACGTAGCTCGTGATGTATATCGTCATGGTGGTGTTCGTGACGAGGACCAGCACGAGATCTGCGCCCGGGACTGTGGTAAATGAGATGGATGCCTTTATGAACAGCCCGTCGACCTCGCTTTTCACCCGGAAATCGGATCCGGTAGCAAACGGGACGAGATCGTCGAAACTGGTGCCGGAGGTGAACCGTTCAAGTTCGGTTCCGTTCACGATCGCGTACCTGGTGTCCGATCCGGGAAGGTTTAGGAAAGAGATTACCAGTTCTAGGGTCTGGCGGACCGGCGCTGCTTCCCCTTGATCGAGCGATGATACACATGCAACACCTTGCCGGGCTGGAAGCACGTTGCTATCGCACCTCGATGGAATGGCCGCTTGGATCACGATACCAATTGCTATCACCCCGATGCAAGCCACGAGGAGTACGTGTGCCGCGCGCTGCGTGATCATATGGATCCCAGGTCCAGGGACATGGAACTCCCCGATATGTAGTTTTCCGCCGATGGTAACCTTGCCACACGGACGGGGAACATAAAGGTAGAAAAACGATCGCGCCGGAACGTGAAGCATGGAAGAATGCAAGAAATACAAGACCGGCAGGGAGATCGCCGATCAATACAACGCCCTCGAGAAGACGTACCGCCACATCGCTGACAAGGCCGAGGAGATCAAGTCGTTTTTCAAGGCTCGCCAGAAGGCGGGTTGGACGTTCATCGGCTGCGGCTCGGGCTACACGCTCTGCCTCGCCGGCGCTGCCGTGGCGAGGATGCATGCGAATAAAGCCACGTTCGCGATCGCCGCGGGTGACCTCCTCCTCAACTTCCCGGAGCATGCCGATACGATCAAGGATAGCGTCTTCATTGTCCCCTCGCGATCCGGGTCGACCAGCGAGGTGTTGAAGTGCATCGAGCTTGCCAGGCACGCGTACAAGACGGCGATCATCTCGATATGCACCAGGGACAATGCCACGTTATCGGCAATTGCCGACTTGAACATTTCCCTGCCATGGGCGTTCGACGAGGCGACGTGCCAGACCCGGACGGTCACGAACTTGTACGTCGCGATGATGCTGGTCGCGGCCATCGTCTCGGAGGACAAGAACCTCGTCGACGAGATCACGCGCGCCGTGTCGGTCGGCAACTCGTTCATCAAGGCGTATGGAAAGCCGATCGCCGACTTCACGTCGAGAACCGCGTTCTCGAAGGTCATCGTCCTCGCGGACGCCGAGCTCGAGGGCATCGCCCGCGAAGGCATGCTCGCGTTCATCGAGATCGCCCGCGTGCCAGCAAATTACTTCCACGTGCTCGATGTACGGCACGGGCCGGTCGTCCTCGTGGATAAAGAGACTCTAATAGTCATGGTGGGCTCACCACACAACGTGGCATTGCAAGCCGACCTCGTCGCCGACTTGAAACGAACCGGCGCCAAGGTCGTGGTCGTGAGCGACCAGCCGGAGGACACGTGGAAGGCCGACTTGCACGTGGCGATACCCGTCTACAGAAGTTTTTGTGTTCGAGGCATCCCTTTCATCTACGTGGTCCAGGAACTCGCGTACACAGCCGCCCTAAAGAATGGTATCGATCCGGATAACCCGCCGGGATTGAAACCTTCGGTAATCCTGCGCCTTTGACAAGCCTCGTTGGCGGGGGGAATGACACGGACAAGAAATACGACGTCATCACGATCGGCGACTGCTGCGTCGACTTGATCCTTTCCGGCGGCTCGGTTGTCCCGGAATTCGGCCAAAAAGAGAAGATCGTCGACAATTACTTCTTGGAGATGGGCGGGTCATGCACGATCTTCGCGTGCCAGGCAGCGAAGCTCGGGCTGAAGACCGCCGTCATCGGCAGGGTCGGCGACGATCCGTTCGGGAACTTGATATTGCACCGGCTATCCGGCGCGGGCGTGGACACCTCGCACGTGGCGAGGGACAAGAACGTGAAGACGGGCATCACGGTCGTCATGAACACGGGCTCAGACAGGGCAATGCTCACGTTCACGGGCACGATCGACGCGATCGGCAGGGAAGACGTGCCCGATGACTTGCTCGCGTCGACCAGGCACTTACACGTCGGCAGCTATTTCTTGATGGACCGGATCCGCCCTCACTATCCCAGCATCGTGGCGGCGGTGAAAGCGGGCGGGGGCACCGTGAGTCTCGACACGAACTGGGACCCGGCCGAGCGGTGGGACGGCGGGCTGAAGGCGCTGCTGCCGCTCATTGATGTGTTAATGCCGAACGAGAACGAGGCGATGGCGATCGCCGGCACCACCACGGTCGATGCCGCGATCACTACCTTGCGAAAGGTTCTCCCGCTCCTGGTCGTGAAGCGCGGTAAGGAAGGCGCCACGGTGCATGCGAAAGGGGAAGATCACGCCGTGCCGGCAACCAAGGTAAAGACCATCGTTGACACGGTAGGTTCCGGTGATAGCTTCGATGCAGGATTCTTGTACGGGTATCTAAACGCCATGCCGCTCGTGGAATGCGCCCGGATCGGCAGCATCTGCGGGAGCATCAAGACCCGCGCCGCTGGCGGGATCGCCGGCCAGATCGGCCTTGCTGAACTGGAAATGCTGATAGGAAAAAAATAGCCGCGTGGTCACGCTGTGCCGAGCAGCTTGACCTTCCGGGCCTCGTCGAGGCGGCGCTTCATGTGGAGGGCGCTGGTCTTCAAGATGCTGATCTCTGCGAGATACGCGACCTCGCACCCCTTCTCCAGGTGGCCGGCGTGCACCTCCGCGTCCTTGCAAGAGACGACGGCGTGCAAGTGCGGCTCCTTGTTCGCGATGATCCCGCTCACGCTCACCAGCTCGAGCGGCTTCTCGAGATGGTAGATCGTGTCCGACGGGGGAAAGTCGACGTGGTTGATGTAATGCAAGTTGCAAGTCTTCAGTGTCCCGATGCCGGATAGCACGATGCCATCGTGGATGTCGTGTTTGTCTATGGCTTGCACGATGCTCTCGAGGAGCAGCTCGCCCGGATGGATGCCGAGGACGATGATTTCGGCATCGCCCTTGCCTTTCATGACGTTCATGCTTCGTCCACCCCGGTTCATACTGTGCTGTCAGGCTCGCGCCCGAGCGCCTTGTAATGCCCCCGCCGGACCACCTTGTCGGCCTCGTGTATTTCCCTCGCATAGCGGGCGACCTCGAGTGCCTTGTCTTGCGGGACGACGATGACCCCGTCCCCGTCGGCAACGATCACGTCGCCGGGATACACGGTCACGCCGCCCACGGACACGGGCACGTCGTAGCTGTCGAATTGCAGCCGCCCTTGCACCATGGACTGGCTGATCATCGCGGACCAGAAGGGGACCTTCTCCAGGATGAGCTCGTCCGTGTCGCGGACGCCCCCGTTCGTCACGTACCCCCGGATGCCCCGGATGATGCCGTTCAACGAGTTTTCCGATCCCATCAAGCCGGCGTTCACGCCGCTCGCGTCGATCACGGCGAAGTCGCCGGGGTCGATGTCGGGTATCCACCAGTACGTGCACACGCTGCCGTAGTACTTCGACGTCCATTTCTTGTACTCCTCGGGACTGGTACACGGTATCCCGCCCTTGTAAGGGACATAGCGGACGGTCTTGGCTATGCCGTGTGCACGGGTCCTGAACAGCGGGCGTATGGATTGATCCATCGACCCGTACGCGTGCAGCATCAGCATGTCCATCCCGTCGCGGACGTCCGCGACGCGCAAGTCCTCGTACGCGTCCAGCAATTCCTTTCGTGTTTTTGCATCCATGATCGTTCACTTCCATTCTCGTTGTCGTTTTCACAAAAATTTGTTGAAGAATTTCAGCGCCGCCCCGAGCACGAGCAGCTCCTGCCCGAAGAACGCGTGCCCGCCCTTCTCGATGAGCAAGCACGAATCGGGAGCCAGGCCAAGGGCGTCCCGCAATGCCTCGAACTGGTCGACGAGCACGACTCGGTCGTCCCTCGCGTGTATCAAGAACACGCGCCGGTTCCGTGCCGTGTCCCCGGGAATGATCGCGTGTTGCGGGGAGAGCGAGCCGATGTCCTCCCCCGGCGCACGGCGTTTCCGGGCCTCGCCGGCCGTGAACAGCACCTTGAACAGCCAGCTCGTGAGGGACCGCGGCCGGCGCAAGAAGTTTGTCAAGGGATTATAGGCCGCGGCGACGGCGATGATGGCCTTGACCCGCGGGTCGAGGTAAGGCTCCGTGAGGGCGAGGCTGCCGCCCGTGGAGAACCCCATGAACCCCACGCGGCCCATGTCGACGCCTGGCAGCGCCATCCCGAACTCGATGATGGCCTTGAGGTCGTCCCGGGCGCGCTTGTAATCAGTGCGGTCGCCAGGGCTCTTGCCGTGGCCTCGCAGGTCGCACGCCAGGACGACGCAGGGAAGCCCGATCGCAAGGGACGAGATGTACTGCCTGATGTAGGGCGAGTCGACGGACGTGCCCCAGCTGTGCTCGAGGATGACGAGCGGGAGCAGCTTGACGGCGGAAACGCCGTCACTGCCGACATTACCACCATCGCCACCTCGGCTAACTCGTGGCCGCGCGATGACGGCGTTCAGGGAGATGTCACCGGCAGGCACGGACGAGGGCTCGAGGTCGAGGCCGCTCGTGTCGATCCTCGCGAAGTACATGTATTTTTTTCGGAAGAACCGGTCGGTGGCGACCGCGAGTAGCACCGCGATGGCGGCCACGACGATCCACGGGACTGCATCCATGGGGGATCATTGAACTGTCTGGCTTCTAGGAAAAAAAGCGTTTCCTGGACGTGCGGGCAAGGCGGCCGGCGCGGGCTTGACACGCCCGTCACTTGATCCGGGTCTTTTGAAACTGCGCGATAATGGAGGTCTTGTGGATCTCGTGCGGGTAGCCACCTGGCACGAGCCGGGAGATCTTTTCGGTGAGCTCGCGGGTAATCGGATCCAGCGACGGGTCATCCTTCCCGCCGGGAAGCGTGTCGCACTTGTGCAAGAAGACTGAAATGGTGACGCCGCGCGTGCTGTGTTTTGACTTGGGCATAGGATTCGAAGCGAGATACTTGACAACCTTGGCAAGATAATCGAGCGCGATCTCGTGGCGGTGCTTGTCCTTAACGTCGATGACGAAGATGACCTTGTCGACGTCTCCCAGGTGTAGATCGAGATTTTTCAAGTATCCTTCCCGCAAGGCTTCTTGTCCGCCAAAATCGAAGATGAAAAACTCGTTCTGGTCATCCTCGATGACGCTGCGCTTGATATCGGTCGTAGGGGGAAGGCGCATATACGAGGAGAGGCACGTGTCGTTCTGCAGGCTTAGCAAGATCGACGATTTTCCCGCGGCGTCAAGGCCCATCAAGACGACTCGCTTCTTGGTTTTCTCGGATCCGGGCATCTCGCATCACGTGGTTTAAAGTAGGGTGTCCTTGATCTCGTGAGCCACGATGGAGTCCATCTTATGCTTGGTTATCTTGTTCGCGAGCGCGTTGATGGAAGCCACGAATTCGAGCAATTCGGGCTTGATCTTGTAATACTTCTTCAAGCCATCCTGCCGGAAGGAGAGGAGATCGGCGTCAACGAGCACCTTCAAGTGCTGCGACGTCGTGGATTGACACTTGCCAAGGGCGTCCTCGATTTCCTTCGAGTTTTTCTCGCCGTCGTAGAGGATCTCGACGATCTGGAGCCGGCTCCTGTCGGCGAGTGCTTTCAGCAGGCTGGAGGCCTGGTCAATGGGAATCTTCACGACTTCGTCGCACTGCCGTCATTATCGATTTATCGATTCATAACGATTATTATCAAAATTCATCGAGGACAAATAAAACTACCCCCTTTTCCCGAAAAAGTGCTCGTAAAAAGTGCATGCTCGATAGTGATGATGCGCTGCGCTGTTATATACTGGCCATCGATAATTGAAATGTTGGAAGGGGAAAAAGTCCTAAAAAGAGCGGGCCTGTAGGGAATCCTTTGCGGCAGGCTGGCTCCTTCAACGACGATTGACGTGGAGGCGACTTTTATTTGATTCCCTTGAAGATCACATCAACGGGCATGCGAAGGCCAGGAATACAATTCACGGTGATGGTGTCACCCGTGTTGAATTCCACGATACTCGAGAATTGTTGGTCCCCGGATCTCCGGGGTGCATACCCGTGCGGCAACCGCAGGATCCATGGCCCGGCCGCTGGGTAAAGCACCGGAGCGATTAACGCTCGCCCCGATGGCGAATGCGTGGTGCTGGCTTCTGGGGCGTGGAGGAGTCGTTCCGCACGAAAATTAAAGATCATCTATTCCGATGATCGTTAGACCTCGAGAAGCGATTACATCGCGAACGAGAGGAGCCTCAGGAGAGCGGTTCCACCGTCGACTCGTTCAGTGTATCGTCTGTAAATGCGAGTCCAGAGCCGGTTCGCTTTACCCACCCGAGACCTTCGAGTGCCGCTATCTTGGTTCGATTCCCTTCGCCTTCTTGTATTCCTCCACGACCTTGCGAACCCCGTCCGCCTCGGCATTCCGGTCGAGTTTCCCGAGATATTCGACCTTGTTGTAGAGCGCTATCACGTACTTCAAGGGGTTCGACTTGCCAGCGTCTAACCGCCGCCGGACGATTTGTTCGCCCTCGTCGTTCCACTTGAGTGCCTCGGCTACCCGCTCCGTGCCGCCGAGCTCGTTGAGCGCGCAGCCGAGGTTGATCATCGCGTCGCCCATGTTTTCCTCGATCATGTCTTGATAGTTGGGAAAGACCTCGATCATGCGCGGGAACACGCTCGTGATTTGCTCGCGCAGGATCGCCTCCGCCGTGACATTGTCGAGAACGTTCCCTTTTGCATCCCGGTCAATGCCGTTGTACTTGGATTCCAGGGCCGATGCAAGCGTGAGCAAGAACGACGGGTGCATTGTCGCGAGTTTCCGCGAGATGGCCAGGGCTTTGTCGACGGCAGCACGGCCTTCGGCCTTCGCGTCCGCGGTGCCCCGCTTCAGCAGCAAGGTCCCGAGGGTCTGCAGCTTGATGCACAGCTGCTCGAGGAGGAACTGTTTTGTCCTGGCGTGCTTCTCGAAGAGACCGACCGATAACCGGATCATCGCCTCGGCCTCGTCCTGGTCCTCTTTTTTACCCGTCGAGACCAGGAAATCGGCAAAGTTCCCCGCGCTCCTTGCCACGTCCACCTCCGCGTTTTCGTTCCCGGACGCGGCTATTTCCTTTCCGATCGCGATGGATTGCTTGTAATAATCGGCGATTTCCCCGGGATCCGCGTGCGCTTGTTTCAGCAAGTTGCCCATGTTCCCGAGTGCCGTGGCGAGGTAGAGGCGCACCGAAGGCTTTTTCTCGGACAACTCCTTGAAGATCGAGATGGCGTCCTTCAAGTAGGCCTTGGCTTCAACAAGGTTTTGCGCATTGCGTAACTCGGAAGCAAGATTGAGGCTTTGGATGCCGACGTCTTCCATCGCGCCCGGAACCTTCTCTGCAAGTTTTTTATACAAGGAAATTGATTCCTTGGAGAGCGTGATGGCCTCCGCACGGCTCGCCGGATCCGGGTACTCGTGGAGAAAGTTTGCCAGCCCTTGCAGCACGATGCCGAGCCTCGCTTCCTTTTCCGGATACGTTTCAGAGAACTGCCGCCGGTATTCCAGCGCTTTTCGGAGGAGGGCTTCCGCCCGCTTTCTATCTGCCAGGGTGCCGAGCAATTTCAATCGGTTCGCGAGGTTCAGCATCGATCCCGACAAGTCGGCGAGGAGATCATCCTTGGTGATGCCTTTCGCGGGCATCACGCCGGTCCTGGTTGCCTCGTCGAAGATCTTCTGCCGCGTCGCGAGGCCCTCCTCGTAAAGCGAAATTGCTTCCCGCTCGTTTTCCTCGCCACCCATGTTGGTCAGCACCAGGGCCAGGTTGTTGATGCTCGCGAGATAGGAATCAAGCCCGAGTGCATCGCCCGTGTCCGCTTGAACCTTGTATATGGCCACGACCTTTCGTTGCAGCGCGATTGCTTGCTTCGTGGATTCCACGTCGCCATATTCGATAAGCGTGCGCGCTGCCTGGAAGAGCTGGGACGGGTGCACGTCGGGAGCCTGGCGCATCGATTCATCCCCGAGAAAATCGTCGATGTAGGGACGGGGATCGATGACAAAGCCCGCCCACGTGTTGAAGTGGAGCACCATGTCTAGCTGCTTCCGCGCGATAGGGTAAACCTTCGGGGACTTATGGACGGCGGTCTTGAGGGCCTCGAGCGTGACGATAATGTTCGGTGTCTCGTCGATGAGGGCGAACGAGTCCGGTTCCGGCCGGCCGACCTCGCCCAGGGCCTTGTTGAGGCGGACGAGCGCTGTGTTGTAGTACATCAAGCCGTCGGTGCGGGCCTTCCATGTGACCTCGGTGGCAAATCCATACTCCATGACAATCTGGCGGAGCGCTTCCAACATTCGATAACGTCCACCGGACTGGTAGACGAGGCCGGCCTTGACCGCCGCGAACATCGGCCGCACCCAGGACTCGCCTAGCAGGGCCTCGCAGAGCATCGATGGTGCCCCGGCGGGCCACGGCGCGAGGCACGCGACGACCTTGCCCGATTGCTCGTCCAGCGAGGACAAGGCGAGGAGCGAGAACAATGTGAGTGGATCAGGGAATTTTTCCTTCAACTTGCCCGCTGCATCCAAGAACGCCGCGTCCTTGTCGCCGGTCGCGCACCCGAGCGCGGCGAGGCGGATGGCGAACGGGTGCCCTTGGGTCATGCGGACCAACTCTTCCTGGGCGGGCGAGATCTCCCGTGCTGCGGGCATTTCCCCTCCCGATACGTCGGCCTGTATCTTCCCCGCGATAACCTGGAAAAGTTGCCTGGCCTCGTCATCGGCCAGCCGGCTCACGTCGATATAAGCCGAATGCTGGATTTGCGGGAGAACGCCAGGACGGCACGTACCGAGCAATGGCGCCGCCCCGTCTCGGGTCTTGCCGCGCGTGGCGAGCAAGTCGAGCACCACCGTGAACGCGCGCGCCTGGCTGCTGGTCCCGTTCTTGAGCGGGTCTTCCAGGTTGTCAAGGAGTATCAGCGGCTTCTTGGCCAGCGCCTCGTCGATGATCGCTTCCATGTTCCGGATGTCTGCTTTCAAGGACAAGCCGGCTTTCAGCGCCGCGAGCAGTGGTTCCGCGCCCACCTTGCCGATCAAGTCGATCTGCACGGCGCTCCCGTACGGGATGGACGGGTCATCGATTGCCAGGATGGCGAGCATCTTCTGCGCGACCACCCGTGCCAGCTCGGTCTTTCCGATGGCAGGCCCGCCGACGAGGAACACGTTCTCGCCGTTCTTGAGCCGCTTCTCGACTTCCGCGATTTGTCCCTCCCGGCCCGTGAAGTCGATCACCGGCTCGGGAACACCCGTCTTCTCGTTCAAGATGTTCAAGATGGCATCGACCGCGTCGTGGCCCTTCGTCGCGTCGTACTCGATGAACCGTAAACCCACGTTTCGAAGATATTTTCGCTTCTTCGTTTCGCTTTCATCCGAGCTGGCGGGCAGGACCGCGTATGCCCACCCGTCGCCCAAGAAACCGCCGAACCGCTTCTGCAAGCCGGAGATCATGTCGAACACGTATCTATCGGACAGGCTGTAACCGACGAACAGTATCACGTAATCCGCAAAGAGCTTCTCCAGGACTTCCATGTACCGGCTATCCTTCATGAGCCGCTCGTATTGCTCCCTCGTGAACACCAGATCATCCGGCCGCGAGGGGTCACCGTGTATCTTGAAGATCCACCAGTTCCCCTTAAAAGCTAATTTCAGGTCATCCATGGAACGGTACTTGACCTGGCCGGTGCCCGCGTCGTATGCTTTCTCGAGCAAGTAATCGAAATTCGACGTGATGATGCCCCTCGTCTCCTCCTTGAGCTCGCGGATGGAGGCGATACGGCCGTGCCGGGACCAGCCTTCCGGGAGAGCGATGAATTGCTCCAGGGCCGCGGCGAGCTTGTCGGGATCGCCGTAGGCGCCGACCAGTTGCTGGGCAGCTTCCTCGAACCCGGCCTTCTCGATAACACTGTTGATGGATTCCGCGTTCCATATCTTGCTTGGGGCTGATTCGGCGAGCTTTTCGAGCAGCTTCCGCCACGTCGGCAATCCCAAGGAGGCAGACACCCCAGATCCGACCATGAGAACCATCAAGCGTGCCCGCTTTGCCTTGACGAGCCCGTCCGGCACCAAGACATCCATAAGCGTGAGCATCTCTGATCTGGTAGAACCGTAAGGACACCTAACACCGTTTGGGATTATAACCTTGTTGCAAGGAGAGAACGTGGCTCATGATGGCAGCTTCAATACAAGGCCTTTCGCGATTTCCTCGCCCGGCGCAACCGTTGCCCGTGCCCCGTTGATCGAGATCTCCACGTCCCCGGCGGGAACGTCCTTGCCCTTCATCATGGCCTGGTGCTTGCCATCGATGATGGTGCACTCGATCGTGACCTTGTTCCCCGCGATCTCGGCACTCTTCACCAGGATGCCATCAATGCCCCAGACGGCACGCTCCTTGAAGTCGACGAACATGTCCCCGAAATGCCGCTGGACATAAGCGACGGCGGAAGCACCCGTCCCGATCCCCCAATCAGGCATGACGTAGCCCGGCACGCGAAGATCGTGGCCGGAATGCCCGTAATTTTCACAGACCATCCCCTTATCGATGCCGTCGACTGTCCCTATCCCCTTGATGCATCCCGGGCATTCTTTCTCGAGTTCCCGGAGCAACTGGGTCGACCAGCAAGCCCGCAGGGCCGCGATGCCTCGCTCCATGTATTCTCTCTTTCCCGTGACGAGGTAGTATTCCATATAGACCCGGACGAAGAGGCCTTGCCTGGCGTCGTTTAACTCCGCATCTGCATTCTGGGAGCAAAAGCCCCCGAAAGCGTTGAAACTGAGATGCGGCATCCTCCAGACTTGCTGGAAAAGGGACAAGATGGCTATCGCGTGCTCGCCTGCTTCGAGATAGCGCGGGTCCGACGTCAGCTTGTAAAGCTCCTTCATCCCCTCGGCGCACCAGTAGATGCACAAGGCGTTCATGACGTGGCTCCTCGTGCGCCCGTCGTAGAAGTCCAGGGGAAGGTTCGTGCACGAGTAGAACGGCTCGAAATCGTGCCACTTGTTCGCGGGAAGGATCTCGGATATGAGGTATGCCGCGATCTTCTTCGCAGTATCGAGAACCGCGTTATCCGACGCGTGCTTATTGAACTCGCACAGGAGCATCAAGGGAGCGGCCGAGCTCGCCGAGCCCGCGAGGTATTCATTCGGGACGAGATCCGTCTCACCGTCTTGCGCTTG